>JAAOXW010000070.1 GCA_018221005.1 Candidatus Altarchaeota archaeon | reverse complement strand
GAGGGTATGTATCTCATTGCAGGGAGTATGAAGGAAAGCGGGAAAATGAGGAGAAGGAGTCTTGAGAAGGCGATAAGAGTAGTTTTAGAGGGTACTAAAGGCACGATGGAGGGCTTTGCGAGGGGACTTGATTTGCCAGTTATGGCCACCAATGCCTTTGGAATTATGTTGCCGGTGCTCCTATTAATTATGGGGCCCATTGCGAGTGTATTTTCATCATCAACGAATATGGGTATGCTGTTACTTGTTGTCTACGATTTTCTAATACCTTTGATGTTGGTGGCAATTACAGTATATATTTTAGGTAAGAGGCCCGGGGGCATTAGCGAAATCCAGTATAAGAAGCCGTCATATAAAGTCAACGTCATGGGAATAACACTGAATGCGCGTCCACTCATGGTTATTTTCTTTATTATTTTTGCGGCGCTGCAAGCCTTCCTTCTAATTTTGGAGCCTTCAGCACTGTCACCAACCGCAGTTGGTAATAGGGCGGTTAGTGTTGGTACGACGGTGCCTGGAATTCTGGCACTTGGGGTGCCCATTGGTATTTACTTTCTAGCGTGGGCGCAGGAAAACCAGAAAATAAAAAAGAGAGTTCGTGTGCTTGAGGATGAATTTGCATCTGCACTGTACCAGCTTGGCAATATTATGAGTGAAGGAGTTCCACTTGAGGAGGCCATGCGTGATGTGGCAGAAAGGATGAAGGGGAGTGAAACTGAAGCCTTCTTTGTAACTACGGTAAATCGGTTGAGGACTTTGGGATGGCCCATTGAAAAATGTCTCTTTGACGAAAGTTATGGAGTGCTCCGTGAGTTTCCAAGCAACTTGATTCGAAACATAATGCAAGTCTTAATGAAAAGTGCGGAAAAGGGGCCCAGCAGTGCTTCGCTGACTGCCATTAGTGTTTCAAAGTATTTACAGGCAATGCAGGAAGTGAAGAACAAAATTATAGATTTACTATCTGAATCCATATCCGGTCTCAAATTTCAAGGGATGATTCTTATTCCCCTAATCACTGGAACCATTGTTGGCCTCGGCCAAATTACTTCAAACCTTTTAATGAACATTGCTCAGCAAATTTCTGGAGTAATGGGCGGGGGTATGTCAATGGGTTATGGTTATGTTGGTGAGTTCATTAATGTTAGTGGAATAATACAACCTAGCTTCTTGCAAGCCATTGTTGGGGTTTATGTTGTGCTAACTTTGTTAGTGATTGGTTTCTTAGTGGGTGGTCTTGAGGAAGGTTGGGAGAGAATGAGTATGTTTCTGAATATGGGTAAGTTAGTGACTTATGGCACAGTAATATATGCACTAACCGCCTTAGTAATTTCAGTGCTGTTCGGAGGAATGGCGGGAGCGTTGATGTAATGAAACAATTTTCAGAGTGGGGTATGCAGTTTGCACCAACACTCATCATTCTTATGGTCATTATTTTTGCTCTTTTTGGGGCAAGAAAATGGGTAATTCAGGGCTTTATGTCAGTGCTTGCATCAACCAATATAATGACGGGCTTCTTCTCACATTTGACTAAGGCGGTTGGATATGCTACGGGAGGATTGGGGGGATGAAAACAACCTCGATAATCATGGTCTTTGTGATGATGATTGTCATACTTGTAACGGTATATTCTGTTATACAAAATGGGCCAATAATGACCAAGTATTTCATGAGAATTCCTGCCTTTGCCGTACTATATTTTGGAGGTAATGGCTGATGGCAAGCTCATCTGTGTGGGATATGACTGAAGCAGCAGTGGCCATAATAGGGAGGCTTCCTTTAATACTTCAGACTGCAGGGGTACTTATTGCTGCACAAGCAGTGGTTTCAAACGCCGGAAATATATTAATCTTAAAAAGTTCACTGGTTTCGGCGGTGGGAAAAGGTTTCCTCTCTGGATTAAATCCTTTCTCGTGAGGTGAAAAAATGATTGAAATGACAGAAGACGCAATGTACCACTTTTTTCTTGTGCTTGCTTTAGTCTCTGCAATAATGGTCATTGGTTCTCTCCTCACAGAAGGCTTAGTGTTCAATGCAGACCCGCAAGCACTTGCAAACTATGCATTGGAAGGTGTAGGAGGGGTGCTTGCGCAAATATCTGGAGCGTGGTAATATGAGTGAAGAAAGAATACTTTGGTTGGTTTTGGCAGTAATCCTTTTGGCGGTTCTGCTAGGTTTTGGTATAAAAATGTTTTCGGGTGCGGCAGGTATGCTGGGAGGAATTTAAGTGGCATTGTTTGATATGTTGAAATTTATTGGAACGGTAAGTCTTTTCTTAATTTCAGTTTTCGTAATATTCACCCTCCTGTCAAGAATAAAAACAGATGATGTAAAGAGTGTTTCAGATGTTTTGAAAACTGCGAGGGGTGGGGTTGCTTCGAGTTTGGTAGTTTCACCTAGTTTGGCATTTGATGTTAGTTCATATATTTGTGGGGCGCAGAGCTGTACAGCGGCAGGTGTCAAAATAACAAATACAAGTGTGCGTGAACTTGAAGTGGGAAAAATGTATGTTATCTCTGCAGAAAAATGTGATGACGTTATTTGTGTTGAAGTGAGTGAGGGCGGAAACATTGGCTAACACAATGATGAAATTATTTGCTTTAATGTTTGGAATAGGTTTGATTGTAATGGGACTTGCCTTTTTTGTCTCCATTGCAAAGAGTGCTGAGAAACCGTATGAGGGTTTGGAGGGGCGCGCCGTGATAGTTAAATTTTTAGAAGATGGTTTAGTCCTCACCTCGGTTGATATCCTAGATCTCGGAAACTTGAGAGTTCACATGATAAGGGAGTCGGGCGAGGAACTTTACTACCGCCCCGAGCCAGAAAAGTTCAACAAACTGGACATCTACCGCTATGATTATCCATATAATGATTTGGAGGTGGTGATTGTAGAGTACTACGAGGAAAATCACGAAGGTGGCGCACAGTGGGTTCCTTACTTCCTACGAAACTATCACTTTGCAGGGGAGGGTTAAAATGGTTGAAGATGGTCTAGATTGGTTCAAAATAGTTCTGTTATTTGTAATAGGCCTTGGTATAATTTTGGCCTTTGTTCCCCGCCTTGTGGGAACCATAACTGGGCTGATTGGCACGTAAGAATAAGAATAAATAAGCCAAAAGCTTAGAATTAGCATGAGAGGCTCAGTTGAAAGTGTTCTGCCGCTGGTTATGGGAGTCATAATCGCAGGGGCAATTCTTGTAATTGGTTTTGGGATAATGGGCAAGGCCAAGGGTGGTGTTGAAGACATATGGAATACTGGGGCCAACTTCCAGCAGAGAATGGATGCGATGGATGGTTTGTATTTATCATGTGACGATTGGATGACGGGTGCTGAGAAGTATAAGGCTGAAGCTATATTAGATACTTACAAACTTCCGGACAGAATGCGTCCCTACAAATATGTTTGGGCGGCATGTGGAGAGAACCTTGAGGAATTATCACAGAGATGCTATACTCAATCTGATGAAGATGGTAAGTACTGTGCAGGTCGGGGCTTTCTTCAGGCATCAAACGACGATGTAATCGATTGCCTTTCAACATGCTCCGTCATAAAGGATGTATACGAAAAGTGTGCAGTCTCATGCAGAGACGATATCATTTCCTGTTTTGAAAGTTTAATGCAGGAGGCTCGTACCTCTGACTTTGTGAAGGG
>JAAOXW010000009.1 GCA_018221005.1 Candidatus Altarchaeota archaeon | reverse complement strand
GGAGGTTTGGGCATCCTCGTGGGGGACAAACTCAGAGCATCTCAAGATTTAGGTTTAGGAATTACGGTACTGACCTTTTCATACCCTGAGGGGTACGCTAAACACAAAATTGAAGATGGAAAACTGATTACTGAAGCGGACCCCTACACTCCAGAAAAATATTTCAAAACTTATGATGAACGCACCCTGAAAACTAAGTTCGGAGATGTTCCATACAAGCTCTACAAGGGAAAAGGGCAATTAGTCATTGACACAGAACTCGCTCCCCGCCTATATACTGAAAAGGATCGCATAGACCGGTTGAAAAAGGAAATTGTGCTTGGGAAAGTGGCTGCAGAACTTTTTTCAAAGGAAAAATTTGATTTATTGCACATTGAGGAAAGCCACGGGGTTTTTGGGGCACTTGAACTCCACAGCAAACTAAAAGATAAAGCCAAATCAAAAATAAGATTTACAACACACACACCCCTGCCCCATGGGCATGAAAGATGGGATTCCCATGACATAGAAAGATTGTATGGGAGCATTGGATATGCAGGAAAAGTGAATATCAGTGAAGTGCTCACCTTTTTGGCAAGTAAAGTGAATTGTGTTTCAAGAATGCATGCAACCAATATGAAGCGGCTTCTCCATTGGGATGTGGGTTATGTCACCAATGGAGTACACCTGAGTTGGATGCACCCATATGTGAAAAAGATTTCAGAAAAGTTTGTGGGCAATCTAACGGAAGAACCTTCGAGACTGTCCAACTCAAAGGCAATGCCTTTCCTCGAACTTCAAGAAGCCAAGCGAGTAGTAAAGGAGAAGCTGGTCAAACTAGTGAATGAAAAGGCCTTCAAGAATAAGGAGTTTGATGATGAAACCTTTACAGTCAGTTCTGCCCGAAGATTTTCAAACTACAAGCGGAACGGCCTCTTACTTGACCAATTAAACCGACTTGAAAGTTATGCAGGCAATAAACCGTTGCAAATTATCTACGCAGGACTTGCTCATCAGGATGATGTTGAGGGCCAAAAAATGATTGAAAGGATAATGGGGAGAATAAACACGGCTAAAAAAGTAAGAATTGCGTATTTACCCACCTACGACATGGAAATAGCCAAGTTAATGATTGCAGGTTCAGACGCTTGGACGGCCATACCTCGGGAAAGGGATGAGGCTTGTGGAACCAGCTGGATGAAGGCGTGTATGAATGGGACTATTCCAGTAGTTACTCGATTTGGAGCTGCACCTGAATTTCTAATTGACAAACAAAACTCAATTATGCTTTACGAACATATGGACGAACAACTCTCAGTTGAGATGGCAGGAAAAATAAAGAAGCTGCTATACCTGTATCATGAAGACCCGAAGAGCTTCTATAAAATTGCTAAGTCAGCCATGACCTCGGCATCCGCCATGACTGCACGCAGAATGATGAAGGAATATTTCTCACGAATTTATTAGTCCGCAGCCGCAACTTCAACATCTACATATTTGACGTCTGGCGCATTCACAAGCTTTCGTTCTGGGTAGAGGTCAAACTCCGTAATTTCTGCAGTGTGTCTGTCTACATGGTAGAACTTTGCAGGGTGTGGTGAATTTGCTGGAGCATCCTCAGCAGAGGTGTCCCCCCAATATGATGTAAATTTATATCGAGAGCCATCAAAGCCTCCATTGGCGATTAACTCAAACAACTCCGGCTTAGGGCGCCCATTCCAGAAATGTTCGGTTGCAATATCGTTACGATTCAGCCCGGCAATCACAGTATATGGCTCAGAGCCGTTGGTTTTACCGTTGCCATTCCTGCGCACTTTGGAGAGGAGTCTATAGGGCAGACTTCCATTATCTTCCCTTTCTTCAAATCGAAACTCAGTTCCAAGCACAATTATGTCCTTGTAGAGCTCTCGATCGACTGAGTCTTCCTCAAGGCCAAATAAATCTTTCATATATTGTCGGGTAACATATGCAGACCCCTTGGTAAGTGTGAAGACTGCCTTGCCATCTCTGAGGTCCTGCTTCATACGTTCATAGATGACGGGATTTGGAAGGTGCTTCTCAGGATTAACATACAAGTCAGACTCGTGAATTCCACTTAATATTCTGTCCGCGATTCGAAAGTGCCAAATTTTTGGTTGCGTTTCTTTTTCAGCAGAAATATCTTCAAATTGGTTTCGTAAAATACCGTATATAAACTTTCTTGCACGGCCATATTTTTTAGTTCTCCCTATATTTTCCCTATCGAGAAGATCATTCATTAGAATTCCCAAAATGGCCTTACGATCTAAAAAACTAAAATCCATGTCATACATTGATGCCTCTTTTCCCTCTGAAACCTCTGCTTCAGACGAGAGCGAGTACAGCTTATCAACACCACTATTGTCGATAGGGCTTTCGTCAGTCATGGCGTTGTTACTCTTTTTGGGTATATAATACCTTACACGACCATCGTCGGTTTTTCGGAGCTTATTTATAAGTCAAAAAGCCCATAAATTACGTTGGGACCGTGGTCTAGCTTGGTAAGATGCAGGTTTCGGGAATCTGTGACCCGTGTTCGAATCACGGCGGTCCCACAAGATGCCTCGCAAGGCACCTTGACCAAAACAAGCTTTTCTGCCCTCAGGCGCAAAACCTTGACCAAAATTGTTGTTTTCCCCGCAGGCACCTTGACCAAAAATATGTAAGTTTTAACTGTCTGCTGAGTCACGTTGCGTCATGCGAAGCAGAATACTTTAAAGGGGGGTTGGGCGGTAAAATATGGATGCCTTTAAGCCTGTCAAACTCGTTGTTTTAGATTTTGATGGGGTCTTTTTTGGGCATGGTGTTGGTGATAACTATTATACTCAAGCTTTTGAGTATATCTCTAAAAAAAAGGGAGTCAACCCACTTAAACGGATTGGTGCTGCTGCATATAAGCGAGCCGTTCAATTAACCGCAAAAGTTTTTTCAGAACTCAGACCCAATCTTCCAACCTTCATGATGTCTGATTTTTTTTTCAGGGGGCTTACTGAAACCGAGAGTTATGAGGTTTTAGAAAAAGGAAATGTCTTACAAAAAAATCTGGATGGTTTGTCTTCTTTAAAAGCTATTTTAGAAACAAAATATTTTGAAGCAGATCTGAAATTTGTTTGTATTACATATGGTCCCAAACAACCCGTTGAAAACTTATTCAACCGTGAGGGTCTTGATTATGTTGACGTCTTTGCGCCAGAATTTGAATTTGAAAATGGTAGCATAGTAACTTTCAAGTATCGAGATTTTCTCAAGAACAAAAAAGAATTGGCTGCATCTTATATTGAAACCTTGGAAGAACAAGGTTTTGAAGTAGAAGGTATTTTGAGCATTGGGGATCGAAAACAAGACATAATTTATGATAAACACATTGATGTAAGTGAAAGAAACAAAGCCATTGATTCACTTTATTTGTGTTCAGTTTAACACACAACCATTAATTGAAGTTTCAAGT
>JAAOXW010000069.1 GCA_018221005.1 Candidatus Altarchaeota archaeon | reverse complement strand
GGTGCGATGTTAATTTTCATAGGGGGGCTAATCAATCCGTGGTTGGTGATGGTGGGCTATACCATGTCTTACTCTGTAATTATCCTAATGGTAGTTTACTGTATGAGCTACCTCTACTATTGTATTGACAAAGAAATTACGTGGTAAAGTAGTTACTTAACTTCAATACCCTTTTCTTGGAACCCAAGACCCACCAGAGTTTTAACCATCCTCTTGCGATGGTCTCCTTGAAGCTCAATTTGATTATTCTTATAGGTCCCACCACACGCCAATTTTCTTTTCAGATCCTTGAGAAGTTTGCGAGTATCAACAGAGCTATCCAGACCTGAAATAACAGTCATGTATTTACCCCACCTACGTCGTTCTGCAAAAACTTTAATGGTTTGAGTGTCCTTGGCGAGGCTCTCCCATATCTCTTCAGGAAGCCCAGAATCTTTTAGTAGATCGTCAGCCATTAAGCATACCTACTTTTTCCTAGCTTTGGCCGCCTTATTTGCCTTTGCTTTTTTTGCTTTGGTGACTTTAGTTGCCTTTTTGGTGGTTCTGGTCTTCTCGCTCACAGCTCTCTTTTTTGCAGCAGATACCTTCTTTTTCTTCTTCGGCTTCACAGGCTTTTTCTTCTTGGGCTTAACAGAACCTTTCTTCTTGGGCTTGGCAGCGGTCTTCACTTTTTTCTTGGAGCTCTTAACAGTCGGTGCCGTCTTTTTCTTGCCCTTGGCAACTCTATCGGCTGCTGCCTTCGCCTTCGATTTTTCCTTCAGAAGAGTCTCAATACGTGCAATGAGCTTGCGAGTGCCCTTGACTTGACTGGGCTTCTCAATAGTTTTCAAAGCCTTCTTAGCATTGAGCTTCATAAGTTCTAATTTAGCTTCTTTGAGTTTGACTTCAAGCTGATGCTTAGTCAGCTTCCTGAGTTCTGCAATTTTCACGTGGTGGCTTGGCGGTAAGGGTTTAAAAGTTTTGAGCTAACAGTCTTCGCAAAACTTGTGTGATTCCTTAAGGCTTTAAGCTTACACGTTAGACTAATCAGTGGAAGCGATTAAGGCGTTCGGGCAACATTTCCTAATTGCGAGAGAAGTAGCTGAATTTATGGTTGATGCGGCCTCTATTTCAAAAAAAGACGTTGTTTTGGAGATTGGCCCGGGAAAGGGGATGATTACTAAGTATTTGGCCAGAAAGTCAAAGAAATTGTACTACATTGAGAAAGATGTGCGCCTAAAAGAGGCTTTACGCTATATCCTTGGGGATGTGGAGGCTTTTTGGGGAGACGCCCTGGTGGTTTCGTGGCCAGAAGAAATCAATAAATTGGTGTCAAACTTACCCTTCAATATCGCATCTCAAGTAATTTTCAAAATTCCCGAAACTTATGATCTTGCAATCTTGGGAGTTCAAAAAGAGTTTGGAGAGAAGATGGTAGCTAAGCCCGGAGACAAGAACTATGGCAGGCTCAGTGTATCAAGTCAACTCCTCTTCAACATAAAACTCCTCAACACATTTCCGCCGGAGGTTTTCTCTCCTCGCCCAGAAGTAGGCTTAGCAATAATAAAACTCATACCAAAGAAACGGTTGAGTATTTGGCCGGAGCTTGAGATTTTTATTCGAGATGTGTTTTGCTACCCCAATAAAACAGTGAACAATGCTTTGAAATTAGCAGGTTATGATGTAAAAACCAAACTCAGAAAGAAAGTAAGGGGCTTGTCAAAGGAAGAAGTTGTGAAGCTTTTCAAGATGCTTCATAAATAGATTTTATCAAAGCAAGGTCGTCATCAGTTATGCGAGGGAATAATATTTTTGCCTTTCTGAGTATATGCCCGACGGGTAGGGGTTCATCATCTTCCCACTTCACTTTAATGTTGAGCAACTCTGAAATCTTTTCAACTCGTGAGGGAAGGAAGGGAACTAACATTTGAGTTATTATTTTCATACAACTAGCTGCAGTACGGATAACTTCGGGCGCAATTTCCGGGTTCTTCCAGGGCTCCTTCGCTTGAAAATATACATTCACAAGTTTTCCTGCTTCGGAAGTAAGATATAATCCTTTTTGCATATCACCCGCCAACATGACTTTTTCATATTTCTTTTTGAGAGATACTACCTTGTTGAAGACTTCCCCTACTTCACTTTCTGGAATTTTTGAAGCTGTTGTGTTTTCAGAAAATTTCAAAATTCTCTGAAGAAGATTTCCAAGATTATTCACCAACTCACCATTCACAATTTGTACATAATCACTGGCCGAAAAATCAGTGTCTTTCATACCAAGAGGTGTGGTCCATGTCATGTAAAACCGAAGATACTCCCAATCCTGCTTCTTACCCTTCCACGCCTTAAGGGGAATATACCATCCACGGCTCTTACTTAGTTTCTTACCCTCTAGACGGAGATGCCCCCGGACTGGAATTTCAGTGGGGGTATTGAAACCTGCTGCCATTAGCATGGCTGGCCAAAACAAGAAGTGGTGATATACTATGTCTTTGCCAATAAAATGAACAATATCACTTTGTGGATTCCACCATTCCTCAAATTTTTCATTATTTTCACTACACCATTTTTGCAAAGTAGTCATGTATCCAATGGGTGCATCAAACCACACATAAAATACACCTTTGTGTTCTGGAATGGGAACCCCCCAAGAGATGTGGCGTTCTATGTCCCAATCCTGAAGACCTTCGTGAATCCAGGCCATTACAAAGTTTTTCACTTCCTTTTCCGCCTTAAGTTGATTGTGAATGAACGACTCTAATCTTGAAGAAAACGTGCTTAGTTTGAAAAATAGATGTTCCGCTTCTTTAATAGTTGACGCGGTTCCACATTTCTTACATTTAGCATTCATAAGTTCTCCAAATGGAATTACTTTGCCGCACGCTTCACAGTGGTCTCCATACTGTTCTTCCGCATTACAAAATGGGCAGGTTCCAATCACAAAGCGATCGGGAAGTGACATATCACACTTGAGACACCAGTGTAGTTTAACCGGCTTCATGCAGGTGTGCTGTTTCAATTTATTGAATAAAGTTTGAGTAAGTTCAGTGTGTTCGGGACTGTGGGTTTGATAAAATTTGTGAAAGTGAATTCCTACTGATTTGAAATCTGCTAAGTGGTCTTTCCTCCAAATTTTCACATATTCTTCCGGCTTAATGCCCTCCTCCTCCGCTTTGAAAAGGATGGGTGTGCCGTGCTCATCAGTGGCACATAGGTAGATGGCTTTATCTCCAATTAAATTTCTAAATCGTGTGTAAATATCTGCAGGTAAGTAGGTACTCCTGAGATGTCCTAGGTGCAACTCGCCATTAGCATACGGCAATGCCGCAGTCACAACTACTTTCTTCACAGACGCTTTAGTCACAAAGATGCCTTAGGCCCCTACTTTAAAGCCTTTTGAGGGCCGTTGACATGGCGTTGCTAATGGGATAAACCGTCCCGTCCAAGGGGTCAAAGAACGCAATTTCATTGTCAATTAGCCACTTGAGCATTTCCTTACTGACCTTATCGGCAGTTAGATTACCTGAGGCCAAACGCTTCAGTACAGGAATAGTTTTTTGTCCGTGATGAGACGCTAACATCCTCACCCTTGAGAGCTTCCTCATAACTGTCTTTTCGAGATGATTCAAATTCCCGGTGGCAGCAAAATTCTGTAGTGTCACCCAGAGGTCATATGGTCTTCCGCCAAAATATTGGTAAACTTTCATGACTTGTTCCTCGGTCAACCCTTCGTCCTGAAGCCATTCCCTTACCGCATCTTCACCAAGGTCACCAAGGTAATTGAATTCTGACGCTTCTTCTAAAGCTGCGAGTTTTATGGCATCGTCAATGAATAGACAATCGGAAGTCACAACAATGACATGAGCAAGGTGCATCCTCTTAGTCAAAGTTACTAGGAAATTCATGAGTCTTGCAATTTCATCGTCAGACATTCCTGAAAATCGGAGAGCTTGCACCTCATCAAGAATAATTACGGGTTTGTGCATCTTTCGAAGATACGGAATCAAGGGGAGAAAAGGGTCAATCTTTCCAGTTCTAATTTTTTCATACAATTTTTTAGGAACCTTAATGCCGGGACTTCCTGGATCGTGTCTCAGTTTGCCCTTTAGGTAAGTCCTGAATCGAACAAAAATATTGTCTTGTGGTAGGGCAAGGACGTCTGATATACCCTTAGGGCTTCTGGCACGAAAGTCGTAGAAAATGAAGTCTCTTCGTCTGCCAAAGGCACGAACCAGCCTCATCATGAGTGTGCTCTTCCCACTGGATTTTGGGCCATAAACAAATTGAACAAAATTCGGAGGTGTGTTTATTAGTTGGCCAAGCTGCCAAAGCTCAGTTTTCCTGTCCACAAAGCGAAGCTCCACTCAAGTAGGTAGTTAGGGAATATAAATGCTAAACGCTTGTGGAGAACTCACCAGTTGTCATAATCATCAACAAAGTCCTGAAATTCTTTTTTCTTCGCTGCTGTCGTTTCCTTAGCAGTTTCAGCAGCATCAACCTTCTTGAAAGCCCCGCTGGTCCTTATCATACTTGCAAACATGGACATGGCCCCAAAGAAAAATAATTCTCCGATGGTGGCAATTGCAATTATCACAATGACAAAAAGCCACGTTTGGAAGAGCAAGGCAAAGAGCGGTCCACTGAAAATTGACTCGAGGGTTTTTCTAAGAAGGAAGGGAAGTATGAGTAGCACAAGATACATTATGAAAAAAAGGAGATTCTTGAAGGTGCTCCCAAGGAGAAAATCAGTGCTCCCGACAAGGCGACCTTCACTTCCCCCATGAACCGCACGTTCTCCATATGCTTTGGTGATTATTCTCATCATAATCATCCCACCGAGCATGTATATCAGAACTAGTGCAATAACAGTTAATATGCCAGAAACTACCACACCAAGGGTAGCAGAAAGGTCACCCACCATTTGCTGTAGCACTGCATTGGTAACTGCATAAAACGAAAATACAGGACTGATAGATGCACTTGTAAGTGTGGGAATTCCGAGGGAAAGTACCTGCCAATTGATAAAACCGATTGCCATATTGCTCTTGTAAAGCATAATCAGCGCCGCAATTGATACCATCTTTGACAATCGTTTGTCCATGAAAGCATAGCTCATCCAGTAATCAACAAAGTAGTAGATGAAAATTGCAGGGACCAAATACTTGAAAATAACCATTGGACTGCTCTCGATTGAGACGTTGAGGAGGTTGGTGGTCAAATAATTAATCATACCATAGGCTTGTCGAATTGGCTCGTTGATGAACATTTCCCAAAACAATATTTTTATGTTAAGCCCTCCGTAATAAACAAAAAGTGAATACAGAAAAAAAATCAGTTTTCCTTGCATTATCCTTTGGTGCTTAATGGTGTCCCTCACCGAACCGAAGAGTGCTTCAATGAGTGTGGCAAGTATGAAGAAAGAAAGTGCTGCCTGGAATATTTCAAGTAGTGCTATTTTAATCACCGTTTTGTTTCGTTCACTGCTGCCTCATCCTTCTCCATATCCCTAAGAGACTTCTGGGTAACTCCGGCACCCCCTGCCCTAATATCTCTTGCGGGCTTCATTCGCATTATTGAGAAGAAGGTGTTGAAGAGCCTCATTACAACCATGAAGATTATGAAGAGTATAAATCCGCCCCATGAAAGGGCAGTAATGTAGTCCGAAATTTGAGAGTAGACTTGTGTAAAATTCAAAGATACAACAGCAATTGCAGTGACCGCTAAATTCAAGAGGTGCTTGGTTTTTGCACTAAAGCTCCATGCAAACCCAAGCAGGAAGTCGGTGAAAATAAAAATAAACATTGCAGAAAAAACAAGGATGAATATTTGCTCAATAATTACTTGCGTAAAAAGGGCGTTCACTCTGTTGAAGAAAAAGGTTGAAATTGCAAAAGTGAATATGAATTTGACCATGGTTGTCGCACCAAAGAAAATATCTAGAATCATCCACACCATAATTGCGAACATAATGAAGGCTAGGAACTGCGGTTCATTTTCCTCCGCATTAAGGTCGGGCAACATATTTGATGAATTTAAAAATCCCATTATGGCAATAAAAGGTCCCTTGAGTAGGTTGATGGCAATCCCCTCATCAACAGGTTCATCACTGTCCGTCTGAGCATAGATAGGTTGCAGAAGGGCACCGCTAAAGGTCAAAACTAATACCAATAAAGGGGCCCATTTCATCATTATTCCTACCTTTTTTCTTGGTCCTTTCCTAATTGAAGACCCTTTCCAGCAGCCGCGATTGCCATTGCTGAGTCCATAGCACCCTTCACAGCATCCAAACTGCTCTTGGTTGCGCCTGCAGTTATAGTAATCTGACCCAAGAAGACAGACACAAGTGCCAGCCCCAAAATAGCAAGCAGGAAACTCTGTCCAACAGTAATGCCCACAAAGCTACCAATAGCCACAATGACATTGGATAACGCTCCCGTCATAACTGCAATCAACGAACCAAAAGAGGCTATTAGATTGCGAGTTGCGGCCCTGAAGAAGGCAAAGCTCAGCACATCCTTCAAGATGTTGAACACAATGAAGAAGGGCAGAATTCCATAAATTAACAGGCACTGCCAGGAAGGCATGCGCTGTGATATTAATTGGATGGCGACCTTGTTGTCTCCACCAAGGGTGTCTGAAAGGTCGTTGTCTGCTTGATAATCTGTTAGATACCCGAAGAATTTGTCTTGGGTGAAGACTTCAGTCTGAAGCATATCACTCTTATTCATCCAGGAAACAGTAAGTTCACCGTTCTCCTCATTAATTCTAATAGTATAATCATCAAAGTTACATTCATCATTGCCGGCGGGGTCAACGTCACCAACAGCAGCAAGAGCATCAACACCCTTTTTTTGCAGAGCATACTCAGTTGGGTCGCACAGTGGGTGCTCCCCCGCAATTCTCAACTCCCCTGCAGAGAAAATAGTCATGGCATACGGATTAATGAAGGGGCAATAACTCGCATTGGCCCCAAACATACCACCTAAACTTGAACGGAGACCGATGAAGGCCTTCCCGAAAGTTGAGGTTGGCGAGAAGCTGGCCATAATTAATAATAGCATAATCACACCGACAAAAATCCAGATATTATCACTCATACCTCGGCGCATATTATGCAAGGGCTCATGAGAGTTATATGCGTTGCTGATACCTATTTCTTCTTCCTGAAGGCCTTAAAGAAGGCGCCCGCAGTCTCTTCCTGTACAATACCTTCAACCATCTGCTGAGTTTCTTTCTTGGCTCTTGCAGCAGCCTTCGCACCCGTACCCATCCAAGACATGAGCACAGAAATTATGGACATAAAGAATACGACGGAAAGGAAAGCCCCCCCAGCAGACATCTTGGCAATTTTTGCAATTTGTAGAACAAAACTTGAAAACATCCCTACCTGAACTGCCATTAGGGATGCGAATATGGAGATTAGCTGTTTAGTGAGGGCTGAGAACAGAGTGAAATCTAGCAAGTCTCTGAGGAAAAAGTAGAGGACAAGCATGGGTAGGAGTCCATAGGTAAGGAAGCAAACCCAAGCAGGGATTTTGTAATTAAATTTTATGAATGAAACTTCTTGGTTTTCGGTGTAATCGTTAAGACCCTTTGAAAAGGTATCTAAGCTGAAGCTTTGGGCGTCTTCATCCCCCACTTGATACTTTAATCCTGGCTCTTCGGAAACAGTCCAAACTTTTATGGGGGCAACTCCATCCGTCCCTAAAACTGAACTAACTGCATCAAACATTGAGTCTCCACTGTAAATTGTAAGCTCTCCTCCCGAAGAAAAGAAGCGTGATAAGTAGGGGTTAGCGTACGCGCACCACACGGGTTGTCCAATATTGAGGGCAACTAATGAGTTGCCAATGACGGGAAGATTTCCAATCCAAGCCCCCAAGGCACTAACATTTGACTTCAAACCCTCATCAACCGT
>JAAOXW010000068.1 GCA_018221005.1 Candidatus Altarchaeota archaeon | reverse complement strand
ACAAGTGCACCATCAACTGCACGCATGGCCCTTGTAACTTCCCCACCAAAGTCTACGTGGCCGGGTGTGTCAATAAGGTTGATTAGATATTCTGACCCACCAACTTCATGGACCATTGAAACGTTACCTGAGTTGATGGTTATTCCCCTCTGTTGTTCTTCCTCATCCGAATCGAGCCAGCGAGCATCCCCTGCTACGTGAGTAGAGAGCATGCCTGCAGCAGCAACTAGTGAGTCGCTGAGTGTAGTTTTACCGTGGTCAATGTGAGCCACAATACCAATACATCTAATTTTTTCCTTCTGTGAAATGAGATCTTGAACCATTTCCTTCATATCGCGCTTCTTCGCCATACGATTTGGTCTAGAAGGGCTTTAAAAAAGCAATGGTGGCCAAATTCTCGAAGTCACCCAAAAAGGATTGAGTTTACCCCGCGAATGGCTTGTCGAGTCTTGCGTTTTAGTTGTTCGTACTTTGAGCTAATTGGTCGTACCACCGTCACCAGGTATGTTGAAGAGTTGCCGGCATAGTCTCTATTTTTTATAGCATCCCACACTTCTGATGCAAAAGCCAGAGCATCAGAATCGAGGTCAACGTATCTCAGAAAGTATCTATCGTGGTAATGATTCTCCATTACAAATTCAACTGCAGTTCTTACAAGCTCTTGCTCTGAAAGATTGGTAACATCCTCCACTTGAAAAGTTTCTTCATCAGGGGACCTATAGCCGTAGTCTGAAATTGAAAACATTTTATTTTGTCCCTCAAAATCAACAACCATTAGCTCTGCGGTTTTGTTTTTCTCACTGCTTTCGCCCTTTAAGCTTTTTCCATAAATAGCCAGGTGGGCTTTGACCTTTTCATCCTCAATGGGTAGGTAAGACACATAGAATTCATTTTCGTTTGGGACCTTTAACCCGAACGTCGACTCAATAAAAATCTCTATTTCATCGGACATGCAACCTCAATCGCCTTAATTAAAATAAGTATCTACTACCCTGAATTGTGCCTAAAAATGCAAGTTCACCGATGCTTTTAGTTTCTCGTACATGGCTTCAAACTTTGACCTGCTTGGCACTATCACGGTTGCAATATAGTTTGAGCAAAAACTGGTATAAGTTTTGTGTTTTACGATATCCCAAGCGTTTTGAGAAAGAGACACAGCATCTCGATCAAGGTCAAGATATCTCAAGTAGTAATGGTCACGGTAAAGGTCATTAATTACAATCTCGACTGCAGCTTTCACAATCTCATGCTCTGAGAAGTCAGTAACATCCTCAGTGTGAAAATCAATTTCTTTAGCAAGCATATAGCTACTGTCTGATTTTGAAAACATTTTATTTTTCCCGTCAACATCAATGACTATAAGTTCTGCAGTTGCTTTCAAACCTAGCCTACTTATGTTTCCAAAAATTGATAGGTGTGCCCTGACTTTTTCATCCTCAATTGGCAAATAACACACAGAAAACTCATTTTCTCCCGGAGTTTTTGGGCTGCCTGTCGACTCAACTAAAATTTCTAATTTATCAGACATGCAACCTTAGGAATCTCGATTAAAATAAGTATCTCTTAAACTTATCTGCTAGCCTCAGCTTGTTTTTCAGACATAGTTTTCCTGTCCACTGCAAAGCTGGCAGATGCGTCATTATCAGCGGCTGCAATTAATTCCTGTGCAATGGCCTGAGTTAGGGTAGTTTTTTTCATATTGGATTTCTTGGCCGCACCTTTGGTTAAGTAGGACATTGCTAATGAAAGTCGTCTTAGGGGTGATGCATCGACTGCAACAGGTGTTCTCATACCACCGTACTCAACGGTGGTAATTTCCATCTTTGGTGCAGAGTGTTCAACTGCACGAATTAGAATTTGAATAGGATTTTGCTTGGTCTTTTTCTCAATTAATCCAAAGGCACTCTCAACGTGGGACATGACCATCATCTTCTTGCCAGTATTTCGCCCGCTTGTGAATACGTGTTTCTTACCGGCCTTATTGTGTCCAGTAACCATGAGTTTATTCACAAAGAGTTCCACAATATTGTATTTGCCACGACCAAAGAGTTTCTTCTGCCACTTTCCGCCAGTATGGGGGGTGATAATCGGGCGCAAGTTAATATAGGCTTTCAGACTTCTGTCCCGGACTTTAATGCCGTCAAAGGACCACTTACTGAATAATTTTATCTCATCCACCATCTTATCGCCTCTTCCTCTCCTTCTTGCCAGTACGAATCATCTCCAGACAAACTCCATTAATCTGAATAACTTTGTACCGTACACCTGGCAAGTCACCAAATGATCTCCCCTTACGTCCACCGATACCTTCGATTAGAACTTCATCGTGTTCTTCAATCATATTTATGGCACCATCGCGCGGGGCGAAAGCAGTAACTTGTTTCCCGTTTTTCATCAACTGAACTCGGACACATTTGCGGATACCGGAGTGGGGTTGTCTTGCTTCAATTCCCACCTTCTCCAAAACTATGCCTCTAGCTTGAGGTGACCTATCAAGAGGATCGTTCATCCACTTGGTACCGTAGGCACGCTGCCTCCAGGTTTTCTGGAGTTTGCGATGAGCCTTCCGGCTCTTCAAAAGCTTCCTTGCTGCATAGTATCCACGTGTCTTTTTCATGCGTCTCTCACCTCTACTTTGAAATTTGGGAAATGCCGAGATACAAGCTGATTGAGTAAATTATAAAGATTCTTGCCCTCTCTCATAAGTGTCTTTTTCATGCGAACATCAACCTGGATATTAATGACCTGGGCCCCATCGCTCTTGGTTGAAATATAAACATTCTTGGGCCTAAGTGGGAAAATGATATTGTGAATAAAGCTCACTGCGTCCTGGGAATGCTCTATAAGTCTGATTTTCTTCTTCAAAAGGGTCTCAACTTTTTTAATGTTGCTTCCTTTTTTTCCAACTGCAATGCCGATTTTTCCGGCCTCTACAACAAAAACAACTTCCCCTCCGTTACTAAAACAATCAACAGCGCCCACTCCCGTTAATGTGCCAAAAACAGAAAGATACCGAAAAGTTTCGTTGTCAATTTTGAGCTTCATTTTCTCACCATAAGCACTGATACACCAAAGGGCTGGCGAGCGATTGCTCCGAGTTCATAACTTGAGCCCTCAAAATCCACCACCTTCACCTTCGCAAGCTTGGCGTGTCTCTTGACGGCATCAGGTGTGGGGCAATTTAGTGAAATCACAATTAGCTTGCCTTCTCCCTTTTTTAAAGCTTTTTCAACAGATTTAAGCCCCATGAAGAGATGGCCTTCATCCATTGCTGCTTTCTTGACTTCGTTTTTCCATTCCATGTTGTTCACACCTTCATTGTTAGCCTGACTGTTCCCGTACCGACTTTGACAGGTTGGCCAACCATGACGTTCGCTATTACAGAGTTAAACTCATCGAACTCACCTGACATAGCTGCGTCGATTAAATGCATTACGGGTGTCTCGAAACTGGCCTTGGCAAGGACTCCTGCCTTCTCACCAGCAATACCATAACGGCCAATGGCATTAACTGAGCCCGTTAGTGTCATTAAGTCAGAAACCATCATAATGTGGCGCACATCAACATTACTAACTCCTGCACCTTCCATTGCTGACTGCATTTCGTGAATTATGGAATTTCTACCTGCCTCAACTCCAAGCACGGCTGCAGTCTCATGAATATCATTACTGAAGGTACGACTGGCGTCAACACCCTTAACATCAAGCACTTCCTTGAGGGAGCTACCTTCTGTGAAGACAATGAACTCTCCCTCCCGTTTGCTGACAATAGTACTAGTAATTCCTTCGACCCCTGCCACTCGAACACCTAGGAGATTGCCCTTAAATTTGTACAACTTTCGAAGACCTGCTTTCTTGGTTTCAACAGCAACAGTAAAGTCGTCGATGAGTTCTGCATGTACCCCTTTCAAGCGCTTGTCAATAGCTTCCACTACCTCGACAGGAGATAGGTCATAATCCTCTAAAGACGCTTCATCCAGTTTAACTACAATTCTTCGCTCAATAATATCCGTATCAATTTCCCGGGATAATTCACTCAGGGTGGTCATCTTTATGCGAGCTGCAACCTTTCTAGCTTTGTCCTCGTTCCCTGAAAACTCAGGAAGTAAATGGACTGTCATCATGGGCGTTTTTGGAGTAGACCTAGCATCTACAATTTCTATAACACGCGGAAGACCGAGGGTTACATTCATTTCTAGAACACCAGCATAGTGGTAGGTACGCATAGTCAACTGTGTACCGGGTTCACCAATACTTTGAGCGGTGACAACTCCAATAGCCTCTCCAGCATGGAGTTGCATTTCCATAAATTTAGTCTTAACCAATTGGAGATATTTACGCTTCTGAGTGGGCGTCATCTTTCTCTTCTTCGCAACCGCCTCTGCATCAGCAATTATTTTTTTTGGAATCATTTTTTATCACCTTTCGCCATAGCGATGTCAGCAAGCCTGTTAAAGTTAATAAAGCCCCTGTCACTCTTGGCAACATCTATACCGTCTTCTCCGTATTTGAATTGAACAATAGTACCGCCTGAATCACGTACAGTATGGTCAGCTTCAACTCGCAGATCCTGCAAAGCATTGCTGAGTCTTCGATACATGTAACCGCTCTTAGGTGTTTTCACACCAGTATCAGTTAGACCCTCACGACCTGATGCACTAACCCAGAAGAACTCAAAGGGGTCCAATCCAGTTCCATATGCATTGCGTACAAAGCCCTTGGACTTAGCACCCACATCAAAGGGTTTGAAATGTGGGAAAGTTCTGTTGGAGTAGTATCCGCGTTGTGGCCTGCCACCACCAATAGCCTGTTGACCGACTGAACCTGCAATCAACCCAACGTTAAGCAAGGTTCCCCTTGCACCGCTGATAGCCATCACAGTCGCAGGATTCTTCAAATCCATTTGGTCTGCAACAATATTAACCGTCTCATCACGGGCACGATTGAGGCGCTGAATAATTTCAGTCTCACGTGTTTCCTCTAGACTCATACCGGGCCACACCTTGAGTTGTCCTTTTTCAGCCTTGGCAATTATTTTTTGAACATCACTCTCAGCGGTGTCGAGCAAGGTATCGATTTGCTTTCTGTGACCTTCATTCACTTCAAAATCTTCTACACTAATACTCATTCCGCGCATCTTCAAATAAACCAGACCGAGATTAGAAAGGTCATTTATGAATTTTATACCAACATCTTCTCCGTACTCCACAATGATACGATCAAGAACCTTACCACCAAAGGATCCTACGGCCGAAGAATCAATAACACCTTTGAGAAGCTGCCCTTTCTTAATAACCACCCTCTTATCAGAAACTTTAGTCTTACCACTCTTAGCAGCATTAGCATCAAATTCTATATTGAAGTCAGGGGGGAGGAGTAGTGAAAACAGTTCCTTGCCTGTAAACTCTTCCTTCTTTGGGGGAAGGTCAACACTAAGATTGGCATCGTAAATTAATTGTAAGGCATCTTTCCTAGGTAAGGTTGTACCCTCTTTAGTGAGGAGGAAAAGACCACTTAGCTGAGTTCTCCACCCGCCAATTATTGCTCCTCCAAATCGAGGACTTCTTAAGTTCTTTTCCACTCCAAGCAGTTCAAAGGCTTCTGAACGTGCCTCCTCTCCTTGAGGATCATGCAAATTCATTTCGTCTCCATCGAAGTCGGCGTTATAAGGTGCACAAACACTTGGGTGAATTCTAAAAGTCCTGCCAGGCAGGATTCGGACTTTGTGTCCCATAAGACTCATCCTGTGAAGACTGGGCTGTCGGTT
>JAAOXW010000067.1 GCA_018221005.1 Candidatus Altarchaeota archaeon | reverse complement strand
GTATCAAAAACATCACCGGTGTTAACGATGAGATCTACTTTTTGCTGTTTAAGAGTCTGCATGGCCCTCTTGGCCTGTCTTGCAGCCTCTCCGCGGCGCTTTCCCACCCCAAATCCGAGGTGAAAATCACTAGTAAATCCAATTCTCACGGAAGGTGGGTGTTTGGAAGTTTAAAAACGGATGGCGCTCAGTGCCGGTGGACGCCAGAAAGCATTATAAACCAACAAACGGGGTGTATAAAGTTCCCGAAGCACCGCTTTGGCGGGAGGGTGAAAAAATGGATTTCAAAAAAACGATTAAAGAGGCAAAGGCCGAAGATAATAAACGCAATTTTAAACAGACTGTGGAGCTCATAGTCAACTTGAAAGGTATAGACCCAAAGAAATTTTCAATAAATGATGCTTACAAATTACCGGCGGGCATGGACAAGAAGAGATTTGTGTGTGTAGTTGGTAGTGGGGAAGTTGCCCTCAAAGCCAAGAAGTCAGCTGATTTAGTAATTGATAAAAAAGATATTGGAAGTTATGCCGACAAAAAAAAGGGGAAGGAGCTGGCCAGCAAGGTCGACTTCTTTGTAGTGGAAATGCCCCTGATGGCTGAATTTGCTAAGGCCATGGGTACTATTTTGGGTCCTCGTGGAAAGATGCCACTACCTAAACACATTGTCAGTTTTGATACAGACCCAACTAAACTCATAGGGGAATTAAAGAATACGGCTCGTGTGGTAGTGAAAAAGAGTGCCATTGCACACTTAGTTATTGGTACTGAAGACATGTCAGATGAAGAACTAACTAAGAATGCAGAATTCTTGTACGATATTCTACTTCACAAACTTGAAAGGGGAGATCAAAACATCAATAACATGTATATCAAACTCACAATGGGAAAACCAGTAAAGGTGAAGTGAATGGGAAAAACTGAAAGAACTAAATTTGCAAAAAAATTGGCAGAGGAGTTCAAATCAGTCAAAACACTGGCCGTTGCTAACGTCGGAAGACTTCCTTCACGACAATTTCAAATTATTAGACGCGCCCTCCGTGACACTTCAAAGATTAAATTTATGAAAAAGACGGCTCTTGCTCACGCATTAAAAAATGCAAAGATAGACTTTGACGGAGAGTTATACAAAACCGCAGTCATCCAGAGTGAACTGGACGCCTTCGAGTTGTTCAGCACTTTGAAAAAACTAAGAGTGAAAATCTTTGCAAAACCAGGAATGGTTGCGCTTGATGATATTTTAGTGAGGGCAGGGGGAACAGGTCTGCCTCCCGGACCAGATATCGGAGTGCTTCAAGACGCAGGACTTCCTTCAAAAATAGAAAAGGGCCAAATCGTGGTCATAAAAGACCACATCATACTCAAGCGAGGGAACGAAGTAACCAAGAAAATCGCAGATGCACTTAGTAAGTTGGACATAAGACCTTTTGAAGTTGGTCTTGAAATACAGGCAGCTTTTGAAGGGGGAATGAAATTTACTAAAGACGTTCTGGACATAGACATAGACCAAATTCGCAAAGATATGAGCACGGTTGCTTCTGAGGCTTTCAGGATGGCATATAACATTAGTTATCCAATTCCTGAAATTGTTGAAATGAAGGTTCAGCAAGCCGGTTCAGAGGCCAGCACATTAGCCCTCAAGCTTGAGTGGGTTACTAAAGATACTGCAAGTACTTTGATGACCCGAGCTAATGCACAAGCTCAATCTTTAATGAAAAAAGTTGGAGGGAAATAATAATGGAATACATATACGCAGCTCTGTTAATACACAAGGCAGGAAAGAAAGTTACTGAAGATGCTCTAAAGAAGGTTCTCACCGCAGCGGGTGTAACGGCGGAAGACGCCAGACTCAAAGCGCTAGTGAGTGCCATAAAAGATGTGGACATCGAGGAAGCTATCAGCACCCCTATCGCTGTTGCAACTACTTCGGTAGTTGCCCCAGCAGGAAGTGGTGATGCTAAACCTGCCGCAGAGAAGAAGGAAGAAGAGCCTGAGGAAGACAAAGGCAAAAAGGAAGAAGAAGCTGCTGCAGGACTTGCCGCACT
>JAAOXW010000066.1 GCA_018221005.1 Candidatus Altarchaeota archaeon | reverse complement strand
GTCCACAAGAAACACAAGATTTTGGTGGTCAAGCGTAAGGAGAGGGGAGCCCTAAGCGAAGGTCAGAGGCGATATCTTCGTGTAATTAAGGGATACCGTGGGTTTCCGAGGCCAAGTGCTAAAGTTGTAAAGCAGACCAAGAAGGTCGATATTCGTTTGGAATGCGCCAAGTGCAAGAAGAAGCATGTCAAGCGACGCACCTTTAGGACCAAGAAATTTGAACTGGTGAGATAATGGAATTAATAAAGAAACCAAAATCAAAATTTATTAGAGTCAAGTGCAGTCAATGCAAGAACGAACAGACTGTTTTTAACAAACCCGCAACTGAAGTCAAGTGTTTAGTTTGTGCAAAAGTTTTAATGAAGTCAACGGGTGGCAAGGGCAAGGCTGAAAGTAAAGTAGTTCAAGTTTTTGAATGAAATTCTCTTAGAAAAGCCTTTAAAACAAGGAAATGAGAAATCCCGTGAAGATTAGAAAGCGGGGGCTACCAGAGGAAGGAGAGAATGTTCTCGTCACTGTTGCGCGTGTTGCACCCCATGCAGCTTTTGCAAACCTAGATGAATATGAAGGTCTTGAAGGCCTAATTCACATAAGTGAAGTATCAAAGACTTGGGTTAAGAATATCAAGAGCCACGTCAGTGTTGGTCAGCAATTGGTGGTGAAGGCTTTTCAAATCCGCCAACGCGATGGCTCAATACAACTCAGTGTGCGCAGAATGAGTGATTACGATATGAAGGCCAAGTGGGATCAGATTCGCAGACAAAAACGAGTCGAAAACATTCTTGAAATGTTGGCTAAAGAACTAAAACTTAGTTTTGAAGAGGTGTGCACCGCGCTTGACAAGGCCAAGGCGGAATTTGGAGAAATTTATTTTGCCTTTGAAGAAATGAAGAAGGCGGGCGGATCTGAGGGCTTTAAGGATAAAATTCCCGAAAAAGTTTTACCTGGCCTTTGGAAACTAGTGGATAAAAATATTGCACTTCCACGTGTTGAAGTTTCTGGGATAATCACTTTGGAGAGCCGGGATGGTCGCGGTATTGAAAAAATTAAAGAAATTTTGAAGGGGCTTAAGGGAATTTTATGCACCGGGGCTGGGAGATACGCTATCAAGACAACGGCAATGGATTACAAACTTGCCGAAAAGGAGCTGGAAAGCACACTTAAGAAAATTAAGAAGCGACTTGGCAAAACCGAAACCTTCGACTTTGTGCGGGACAAGAAAAAGTAAATAACTCAACTTCTTATTTTTTTGAGAAGTGCGTCAAGTTGTTCTTTCAGTTGATCAAGGGTACTATCATTGCTCAAAATGAAGTCACAATTTTCGAGAGTCTTGTCCATATCGACTAAGTTGCGGTCGTGAAGGTCCTCCTTCTTGAAATCCTCAAAACTGAGAGCGACCTCATCTTCAGCGCGTCCACGACTTACAATTCTACTGTGGCGGACTTTTTCTGAAGCTACAACTCCGAGCATAAGCCCCGTTTTCTGGATTGCAACTGCTTCTTCGGGGTGTCTCACAGATTCAATTATCCAGTCGCCCCCTACTGCTTCCACTTGTTTTAGTGCACGTTCAGCCAGAACTGCTTTTCCAAACTCATTTCTTAGTTCTGCAGCCACTGCTTGAAAATTTTTCCGGATTAAAGCGTCACCCCGACGGTTTAATTCATCCCTAATAGTGCTACTCAGTGAAAGCACTTTGAAGCCAAATTCTTTTTTCAATAAAGCACCAACGGTGGTTTTGCCCGCACCAATAAATCCGGTGATGCCTATTATCACATTAAACCCTCAGGTAATCTCCGATGTTGTACTAACCAATCTTTTTGAGCGGGTGTGTATCTGTAGACAACATCTGCTTTTTTATAGCCTTGAACGGACCAAGGCTCAAGAATAATTAAATCACCCTCTCTGACCCAAAGTCGTCGTGAAAATCTACCGGGTATCCTACAGATGCGTATTTTTTCGTCCGCACATCGTACATACATCTTGCTACAGCCCAACCTCTGCTCAACAATACCGAACATTTCCTCTCCCTTTGGGAGTCGAGCTCTGAATTCAAACTCGCCCCGTTCGTTATAGGCGTCCCTTCCCCGCGGATCTGGTTTTCGTCTAGCCAATGTACCTCAACTCTTCTCCCGGTTTTTTTATTTTTTCTAACATAATTTTTTCAAGATCCTTAGCTTTTGAGATGGCTTTGTCCAACTCCTTTGCCTTTTTCTTCATATCTTCCATGTCTACTTCTAGATTAAACTTTTCCTTTAAAACTTCTAGCACCGCTTTAGCTGCTCTCGCATCAGTAAACATTGGGCGAGCTAAAGTCTCTCCCATTAAGCAAATACCATTAATTCCCTTGAGTTTGGAGAGGCCAAGTAGAACTCCGCTGGCACCAACTACCATGCCCACTCTTTCTCCATCTTCAAATTCAACCCCATATTTGCCAAATTCTTCAACCACACCCTTAGTGGTTCCTGCACCCATGACCTTTGGTTTAGTGGGCACACCTTCAACCCCAAATCCCCCGAGGGTAATAATTTGATTTATATTCATTTTCTTGATGTAATCAAGTTCAGCTTCCGCAATTTCATAGTGACCCTGCGGGGTCATACTTTGAAAATCTCCCGTAAGAAAGACCAAATCTTGGTTCCCACTTTTGAGATGGTAAAATTCATTCTTAGGGAGACTTACTGTACTATCTTTATTGATGAAGACGTGGTAGGGGAAATGACTGCTGTAGAGTTCTGCGATTTTTTTGGCCTTTAATTTTTCAATTAAGTACTCTACTACCATCTTTCCCACATTGCCTATTCCGGGCAACCCCTCAATTAGGGTTCCGTTGTAAACCATAGGACGGTCTTTAATTTTCCATGTTAACATTTAATCACTCCCCTTGCTATGAGCCTCTGTTTCCAATATTTGTCCTCCGGTGAAAATCGAGGCGGGTGGGGTGCATCCGTGCTTCCCTCACATTTTGGACATGCGCTACTAAAAGTATATGCTTCACATTTGGCGCATTTCTTGAGTAATCCCACCCCTTCTTTATGAGTAAGCTATAAAATACTTTTCTGTTAAGGGAGGCATGAAGATTGCGGTGACTGGCACCCCCGGAACAGGCAAGACTGCCGTTGCTAAAGACCTAGCTAAATCACTCAAGGTCACGTATGTTGACCTAAATCCACTCCTCCTCAAAGATTTCAAACTGGATTATGATGATGATCAAGAGACTTGGGAAGTAGACATTGATGCCGCCGCAAAGAAGTTGACCTTCGAAGAGGATTGTGTAATTGATGGGCACATAAGCCACGCTCTTGATGTTGATGTGGTGGTGGTCTTACGCTGTAGGCCGGTTAAACTAGTGGTCCGCTTGCTTAAGCGACATTGGAAGTTGTCAAAAATTGAAGAAAATACTGAGGCGGAAGGGTTGAATGTGATTTCTGATGAGGTTTGGGATGCTTCTGCGGAAGCATCCGCAGAAGCAGAGACAAAACTAAGAGTTATTGAAATTGATAATACTAACAAAACTCTGAAAGGGGTGGTGCAGGAAATTATTACCTACCTCAATGATCCCAATAAAAAGAGCCCGCGCTTTGATTTTGTTGAGCAGTTACCCATTTCCAACCTGAAAGACATTTAAACCTCTAAAAGGTGGAGTGGAGATGGTCGAAAATAATAAGGCGGTCCAAGACCTCCAAGCAAAGGCACAACAAATCGAATTTATGAATCAACAGATTCAATCACTCCAGATGAGGATGCTTGATGTGGAAAAAACCGCAGAGGAGCTTAGTGTTCTGAAAGT
>JAAOXW010000065.1 GCA_018221005.1 Candidatus Altarchaeota archaeon | reverse complement strand
GTGGGCTCGGAGATGTGTATAAGAGACAGCTGATTGCCCAAAGGAAGCCAAGATTGTGTGGAAATTTCTCCCGAGCCCAGGAATAGGAAAACAAAACTACCTTCGAATTTTTACCTCCCGCTATAGAAAGCTTGCCCGCATGCTTTGGGGACGCCCACAGCTGAAGAGTGCTGCATCAATTTCTAACATAAAGCGAATAAAGGAGAAGCAAGATGTTGCAGTAATTGGTATAATTAGTAATGTTTCTACCTTAAAAGATGGAAGAAAAATTATTGAAGTTGAAGATCCCACAGGAAGCATCACAGTATTAGTTCAGAAAGTCATGAGGGGCATCGATGAACTAGTTCCTGATGAAGTAATTGGTGTAACTGGTCGTCCCGGACGCGATATAATTTTTGCAGAGAGTATAATTTTTCCAGATGTTCCATCATCTAATGACTGGCCCGAAAACGCCAAATCAAAAGCAGTTTTTATTGCAGATATTCATGCAGGTTCGAAAAAATTTAACGAAGACACATGGACTGACTTTACAAAATGGGTGAATCAAAACAATGACGTGAAATACATTTTTATTGGAGGTGATTTAGTTGACGGAGTTGGAATTTACAAAGGTCAAGATCAAGAAATTCACTTTGAGACAGTTGAAGAAGAATTTCAATATCTGAGAAAACTCCTGAATATGATAAACTCAAATAAACGACTCATTGTAATTCCAGGCAATCACGACCCCACTAATGACTCTGAACCGCGCCAACCAATTCCTCGTGAATTTGCAAAGGTAATTTACCAAATGCCTAATGTTCAGTTACTTTCAGACCCTTCCTGGGTTAATGTAGAAGGGGTGTGTATCTTAATGTATCACGGAACCAGTTTTGATGGTTTCATAGCATCTGTTGATTCAATCCGCGCAACGGCATATGATTCCCCCACACAAGCACAGAAATTACTACTCAGAAAGCGGCACCTATCGCCGATATTCGGCCGTAATCGAATACTTCCTGGGGATGAAGACCACCTTGTGATACAACAAATACCCCACGTTTTCTTTACAGGACACGTTCACACAGTAGATATGTCAAATTATCGTGGAGTCCGCTTAGTTTCCGCGGGAAGTTTTCAGGAACGAACAGATTTTCAAAAAAAGTTAGGACACAACCCAACCCCTGGCAAATTTGTTGAAATGGATCTTTCAACTGGTAGCAGCAGGATGTTAGATTTTTCTCAAGATGAACTTCCGGATCCCACAACCCTCACTCCAACTTAGCAATAATTCCCTTAACTGGTTCCCCTTTCACTGTTTCAGGTGCAATCCACTCTATGATTGCTTCCAGTTGTTTGGATTGAATTTCTATATGTATGGCACCAAGTGGACTTCCACTATCCCCATTCACAAGCACCATTTTTTTAGCATATGCCGCCTGCTTGTGAATTAATAACTCCGTCAAGTCTCCATCAATCCGCCTAAGTAACATTTCTCGTGCAGTATCTAATATTTGCTTGGCCCAAATCTTTTGACGTAAAGCATCTAACAAGTCCTTACCTTTTCCCTTTCCCACTGCAATATCTTGTTCGACCTTAAAGTCAAGTTCCGGAAAAAAGCTTTCCAATGCAGTTATTACTGCATCCCCCTTCTCAGTAGGCCCCACTCTTGCCCAAACTTTTAGTTGAACCATGTGTCCAAATCCTCTTGTTTATCGCCACCAAAGGTCATATTGGTGCGCTTTTCGACAACAGCCAGTTGATTTTGAATGTATCTAGATACTTCAAAGTTTCTGGCCATCTTCAGACTTGCTTCTAAATATTTCTTTATGGTTCCTTCATACACAGTCTGTGTAATTCTCCCCCCACATTTCAAACATTTACCAATGAGGGGTGGCCTCCTATACTTCTCATTACAACCCAGGCACCGAAAACCTTGCATATGAAAGCGCCTCAAATTTCCCTTTATATCTTTAATAAAATGACTGTCCAATATCTTTGACGCAACATCATGTTCATCCACTGCACGAATTTTTGTCGCAAGTTCTAACTGTTTATTCACTTTATTTGACATTGCACCTAAGGTTTTGTATGAAGTCATTACCGGACCCTCAGATATATTAGTAGTATCGTGCGTGAATTTTATCCCACTAATTTTTTCACTGTCAAGCTTTCCAACTGTCTTCAAAGGAACATCCCAGGGATATTTGTCTTCTAGGGTCGCCTTGTAGAACTCAAGGGGATAACTATCTACCACATCCATATCATGTGCTTCATCGTCGACTTCAAGCAGATTAAGCCGTGTTGTTAAAACCAAAGGAACATCCATAGTCTTTCCGCCCCTACTACTCGGCAAAAAGTCACGTGAAAAGTTGAGCAGACCATCCATTAACAAAATTACCGAATCTTCGTCCCCATCACAATTTCTTTTTTTAGCAGCATGCCATGTCGGATGTGCAAGACCGGACCTCATAGGGTTAAAACCAATAATTCTCCCCACAATCCCCGCGGAAGTATGGGGTGCCAATCCAATTACAAGTCGCCCAACTAAATCATCCTTCTTTTCAACATTGTAATAGGGCTCCATCCCATAGAATTTTACAAGCAAATCATCAATAAATTTAGTAACATTAACTAAGTAATCTGCAGACGAAAAACTAACATCATCACTAATAATGATGTCCTGCGGACGAATTTCAATCAACTGATTCTCATTTTCCAAGAAATATCCATCTTTATCCGTAGTATACCCTAATTCCCGCAACTTTTCAACACTCACTGAAATTTCCTTAGGTTTGAAATGTGTAAGTGGCATATCGGTCGAGTCAACTCTCACAGTTCCATCTTTATTCACAGTTAATCCGTACTTTACTCTCAAAACTCCCTTTTCCAACTTTTCAGGAATCTTAGTATCCGAACTAATGCCCCTCACTCCCTTCAGTACAGACGGAAAACTTACCCCCATCTTCCTACAAATTCCCTCCAAATCCTCAGCTACAAAAATAGGCTCATACGCCCGTGTCGGAAAACCACAATGCATTTTTTGACTGGTGACACCCCCACACTTGAAACATTTGAATTTCTGTGTCGTTTCAACCTTACACCGTGGACAATCAAGGTAGTAGGTTCGCCTCTGACATTTTGGACAAACCCTAAATGAGAGGTCAGCAGTAGTTCTGCCATTTAGCATATCAACTATGTTTCTAAGTCGACTAGACCTTCCTGCAGGAAATAGTGCATGTGGAGAACCCCTCATGGAGCGTTTCTCCGCCTTCTCAGGTCTTCCCATCCGTGCACCAATCCATCTCCCTGCCTTCCCCCGAATCTTAATGGGAGACAAACTATTAACGAGTTCAATTCCAGTTTCCGGTAACTCTTTAGGTAACTCTCCCGACAAAACTAAAGTAAGTTTTTCCACATCCTCCTTACTAACTATAATTTTTTCATCTTCAGTCACCTCATGAGGAACCCCTAAATTCTCCAACACATCTTTAACAGGCACCCAATCAATTTCACCTTCAAAGGCTAGTGCAGTTTTCAACTTCGTTACTTCCTCAACACTCAAAACCTCCCAGTAAAAACTATGATCCGGATGCAAAGGAACCCCATACTTCTTGCTAAGGGTAACCGCCTTGTCAAAGCTAACCACCCTTTCTGTCCAAGTGCTATCGTGGGCTTGTACTTCCTTAAGCCACCACTCCGGCACCCATGCAGATGGTGCGAGCTTCTTTCCATTAGTCAAGAATTCCCCATATGAAATTAAGATGTCCCCTAGATAGAGAATTTTTTCAACTTGATTAACTAATAGGGCAGCCTGCTCAGAATCCTGCACCTTAACGACACTTCCATTTTTCAATCTAACAATAGGTCCATCAATAGAGTCCACAGGAGCTACTGCTGCGGACTTTCCCGGCAAACCCATTTTGAGTTGGGCACCAATTGCCAAAAAACTATCGGCAATTACTGATGTTGCCGGGTGTATCCCCACACAGGCAAAGCCAGTATTTCTGGCCCTTCCATATCTAAGTCTAAAACCCCCTACTCGGTTGGGGTAACCAAAGACTGGCCTTCCCCCGGGAATTTCTGCGAGGTAAATTGCACCAGAACCCCCTCCTGTCTGAGCTTGACTCTTCTTATATTCCCCCAGTTTTTTGAGCCATTTCCAATTATCTAACTCATATGTTTTCCCCCACTTTTTTAATCTCTTCAAAATTTTTGGAGCCTTCAAAGCAAGCATACTAAGAGTCAATACCATGCCCCCTCGGATTGCATTGGTCTCAATCCGATCAAGATCCTTAAACGCCAGAACCTCCATTCGTTCCGTGGCTTCTCCCGTTACTTCAACAGGCAAGTGCTTCACAATTTCGAGAGTTTCTTCTTTGGATGGAAAATACTGTAATCTGGTAATCCGTTTATGATAATCCTCAAGTTCCAAAAAATATCGTTCAGACTCATTATTGGTGGGATCATAAGTCTGAATCCCAAACTTTTTTCTGAGATAGTCCCCCAATAAAATAATCATTGCATTAGTGGTTCCTCCCGCACTCCTGATGGGACCTGCAAAATAGAGTGCCAAGTACTTGCCTCCATCCCGTCTCTTTTTTAGTTTAACATAAATTAAGCCTTCAAGTGGGGCGGTTACAATTCCCAAGGTCCAGTATGCTGTACCTACTCGCATGCCAGCCTCAATGGCCTTTTCTTCATTCTCAAATTTGCAAAACTTCCCCTTTGAAACTTCATCCGCAATGGTGAAGCCAATTTCTTCACTTCCTTTTCCCATCTCATCTTCCAGTTCTTTTATTCTCTCCTTCAGTCCCGAACCAATTAAGTTGGGAACTAACATCCCCACCAACCCTTCAACTCTTCCCGAAACATCCTTGGCTAAGAAAATTTCAACCTTTTTTGAAGGATCAAAGCCCTTGAGTCTGGCCTGTTTTGCAAGCTCATACGCCCCCTTGACTCGGGTCTCTAGCGCACTCAGGTACTGCTGTGGGCTCATTCCCCTCCAAATCACAAGTGTTAATATTACTTGCTTCCAAGCTGCCTGTGAAAAATCAATTCCCCGGGGTTACCACTTATCTCACTTCAAACATTCCTGCAGTTAAGTGCACCATTAGAAGCTTCGAGGTTTTTGAAGTCCCGAAATTTGCACCAACCGGCGCAGGGCCACATACTTGGTCCCTTGTAGAAAAGAGGGGCATCACAACACCACAACTTGTACAATTAATTTCAAACCAAATCAATAGTGACCCACGTGACATCAGCTATGCCGGACTCAAGGACAAACATGCCAGAACAATTCAATGGATATCTTCACCCAAACCCTTCACATTAATATCCCAGTGCAAAGTAATTGTTTCAAAACCCAGCCAACGAAAACTCAGACCTGGCACTCTATATGGCAACTGGTTTAAGATTGAACTTGAGACCAATGAACCTCAAAAGGTCATTGAGGTCATTAAGCTCATTGAGCCGGCAGTCCCAAATCTGTTTGGCCCACAGCGTTTTGGCAACCGTAGAAACAATCATGAGCTTGGACAACTATTAATTAATGGAAATAAGAAAATTGCAAAAGAGAGAATGAAGCACGCAAGAATTCCCTTCACTCGCAGGTTCTACAGATTCATGGAAGATGCATACCTCAGTTATATCTTCAATCAAATAGTGAATGAACGAATGCCCGATACAGAACTTCACGATTATGATGTTAAAAGTAAATATGGACCAACCGCACCTATGTTTGGCAGATTGACTAGATTTGCAAAGGGACAACAAGGTGAGCTCGAACGCAAAATTTTAGAAAGTGAAGGCCTTAACTTGGCTCCACTAAACTGGGATGGCGGACGACGTCCAATGTTTGTTCCACTAAAAGGTCTTCAACATCAACTTACACCAACAGGAGTACTTCTCAAATTTTTCCTGCCCAAGGGCAGCTATGCAACATCAGTGCTTAGAGAAATAACTAAAGAGGGTTTCACTTTGCCCTCTCTT
>JAAOXW010000008.1 GCA_018221005.1 Candidatus Altarchaeota archaeon | reverse complement strand
GCAGATGGCTTTCGACCGAGTGATTTAGTTCTTCGGGGAAGTTATGAGAATGCTGCAGTCTATTTTGATAAGAAACTCAAAGGGAGTGCCGCAGCCGAGCTTGGGCTTGAGAGTATTGATATTAATGAAATTACAGTGAATGCTTTCAATGAAGTCTTGAAAGCTCGGAATCTCAAAGTTGATGCCTCTCGTTTGTATGAATTTTTAATGTCTGACAATTGGGAAGGTGTTTGGAAACTTTTAATGGAGGTGGGCCAATGATAAGAAAATTAAAAATGACCAATTGGAAGAGCCATCTACAAACAGAGGTTAATTTTGAGAGAGGCACTAATGTGATGGTTGGTCGAATGGGTTCTGGAAAATCTTCTGTTCTACAAGCACTCTCCTTTGGCCTCTTTGGCGAAATTCCAGAAATTCGCAGTCGCAAGTTGTCCCTTGGAGCCCTAATTATGCGCCGCCCAAAACAAGCCGACAAGGCCGAAATTGAAGTTGAATTTGAAGTGGATGGTTTAATTTATACTGTTCGAAGAACTATTGGAGATGGGCATGGGGATGCAGAGCTTTACAAGGAGGGGCGACTATGGGAGCAAGGTATAACGCGCGTCACTGGACAAGTGCAAGAATTATTGGGTATTGATTTTCCAACCTTTACACAAGTAGTATATGCAAGACAAAATGAAATAGACCACTTTCTTCGAATTGGTAAAGGGGACAGAACCAGCCTCATTGATGGCCTACTAAAAATTGATAAGATGACCGATGCCAGAAGCAATCTTCTATCTCTGCGACGTTCACAGGAAGGGAGACTTTCCGATCTTCGACTTTTAGCGAAGGAAGGAACAGAAAATCTTGATGAAAAAATTGAGCAACTAAGTCAAGAGTTAATCAATAAACAAGAGGAACTCAAACAACTGAAGCTACACTTGGATGAGTTAGGTCATAATAAAGCGATACTTCACACCTCTGAAGGTGAAATGGAAAAGTCCAGAAACCTTCTTGAGTCCCTTGAAAGAAAGAAAGAAAGCACAACTGGTAAACTCCAAATACTCGAAGGGCATCTAAAGAAGTTGCCCAACATTAAAGATGCCGATAAAAAACTTGAAGAGCTTGAGCTTGAACTTTCCACTAATCGAAAAAAAGTTTTAGATCTCCGAACAGAACTTACCTCTAATGAGCGAGAATTGCGTGAATTGAAAGAAAAACAAAGAAAAATCAAGTCCGCAGAACTCACACTCTCAAAGACCGTGGAGGATTTCTCAGATAAGCTTGCTGAAATAGTCGAGTCCATCGGACTTGTTGAGGTAGAGATTAAATCCCGCGAAGATGCACTTAAGCAACTGACAACTACAACTGCCAAGTGTCCAGTTTGCGAGCATTTGATTTCAGATCCAAAAAAACACATCGAACAGCACAGAAAAAAGGTTAAGGTGCTAATTGCGAAGCAGGAGTCTTTACGAACAATTTTAGAAACTCTTCGCGGAAAGCAAAAAAATAGCGAAAAGCTCCAGCTTGAAATTAAGAGCGCCCAAACAGTTGTCGCAGACAAGAAAAAAATAGAAGACAAACTCAAACAACTTGAGTCAATTAACCTTTCACCCGAGGTGGAAAAACTCAAACTAAAAATTGTTGAACAAGAACAACAACAACTCAAGTTACGTGATGCTGCCGAAAGGGAGTTAGTTTTGCTTCAAGTAGACACCATAAACAAAGAAGCACGACTCATCACTTCAAAACTAACGGCAGTACACTATAATAAATTGGAGCACAAGACGCTTAAAGAAAACCTTAGAGCTGTAGTTGAAGAGTTTTCACGTATCCGGACCAAGGCTACAATGCTCCCCGAAAGTATTCACGATAAACAAACTTTGATTTCAGAGTTATCTGGCAAGCGGGAAAAAATACTTGACGCCAAAACCTTAGTTGAAAAAAGTGAAGTTGCGATGGAGGCCCTCAAGATTTTATCCAACGCCTTGATTGATGTGCAGATTGTTGTGAGAAAGAAATTTGTGGAAGTCGTGAACGAATTACTTTCAGACGTTTGGATTAAACTCTATCCGTATGGGGACTATGATGGTCTTCGTATTTTTGTTGAGGAAGATGGTAGAAGGGCAGGGGACTATGTCCTTCAAATCCATGAGGCGGGCGGATGGGTGAATGTAGATGGTGTTGCTAGTGGCGGGGAAAGGAGTATGGCGTCTTTGAGTTTAAGGGTCGCCTTCGCCCGAGCCCTCAGTAGAATGGGAACCCTCCTACTTGATGAACCAACTCACAATCTTGATTCAGAAGGTATTCAGAAACTGATTGAAGTTCTCAAAGAAGGTATGCCGGAAGTATTGGACCAAGTTGTTCTCATCACCCACGAGAGTGACATGGAACAAGCAGCAACAGGCCTTTCTTACCGACTTATGCGAGAAGCTAATCAAGCTACCCTTGTTGAGCAGTTCGAGTAGACCAACACTTATAACTCCCTATTTGTTACTTGAAAATGCATCTTTTAGGTCGATTTAATTATGACGTTTCCGTTAGTGATGCGACTTATTTTTCTACTAAATTGGGTTTCCATGCCAAGGAACCCTTTGCAGTGGGGTGTGACTCTCGCGCAGGTTCACTCCCCTTCAAATTTGCAGCAACCTCTGGCTTACTGTCATCCGGGTCTAATGTTGCTGACCTTGGTGTTGTTCCATCCCCTGTGGTTGCAAAAACTGCTCGTGATGAGAATATATGGGGCTTACATGTTTCTGCTGACCCCTATCCTTCAAACTACGTTGGCATTAAAACCTATAACCCCAGTGGCCGTGCATGGGAGGGTGACCTTACTGTGAATGGGCACAACGGTGTTCAGGTCGGAGGCCTAAGTACAATTGATATGGTTCCAAATTATATTTCTCAGATTTTAGATCGACACGATATTGAACCCATGAAAATTGTGGTTGATTGTGCTAATGGGCCCCTTGGAAGTATGGTGCCTGCCATCCTACGTGCTAAAGGTTGTAATGTGATTGAACTCAACAGCTCTCTTAGTCCCTCACCCATTAGGGAGTATGAACCTACTTTGAGCAATGTAAAAAATATGGGATATTTTGTTTCCAGAACGGGGGCTGACTTAGGTGTTGCCTTTGATGGGGCAGGAAATAAATTGAGTTTCATTGCAGGACACCACTTTGTGAGTTCAAGTCGTGCACTGGCGTTGCTTATGAAATTTAATGGCTTCCGAAGAGCTGTTGTTGATATTGGAGCAAGTTCAGTTCTTGATGCCGTTGGTTATGTTGACCGTGTGCCCGCGAGTGAAGCTACTATATCCCGAGTGCTTGAAGAGCGAGGCTTTTCAGTGGGTGGCGGAACTATGGGCGTAATTTTTAGTGAATGGAGTTTCGCACCGGATGCCGTTTTTCTGATGATGGAAATATTGGGGTTGATTTCGGAAAGGGGAGTCAAACTAAAGGAATTAAATGAAGCTATTCCTGCCTACTATGAAGATGCAGTTATGCTCAAAGCCGAGAATCCCGAGCAGGATGTTGACAGTGCCAAAGCTTTCTTGAATGATTATGAACTCGACCTCCGAGATGGAGTGAAAGCTTTCCTTGACCAGGGTTGGGTTTGGCTGAAGCCCATGAAGGGTTTTGTCCGAATTGCTGCAGAGGCGGAGAACAGACACAAAGTCAAAGAGTATCTACAGCTTGGAAGAAAATCAATGGGCTTGGCCTAAGTCTAAAGGTTGTCTAGAGAGAGCACCTGACTTATTTTTCAGCGAGGACCATTATATTCAAACAAGTGTTCTTGAACTGTACGCCCCTTCCCACAAATGGCATCATTATTAGATTTACAAAAAATCTAAGCACTTTGTAAACCGGGTTGGTTCTCTTTAGTTTAAAACCAGTTAGTGTGTGAAGAAACACATCGGCATAAGTTCCAATTTTGAAGGTCTCCACTTTCTTGAAATCTTTCAGCAAATGTTTCCAACCCATCTCAGTATATCTATAATAATCATCTACTTTTTCAAGGCCGGGATATGGTTCTTTTGGAGCCCAATGATGATATGGATACATGAACGGTGCAGAGAAGAAAATTTTTCCCTTGGGTTTCAAAATCCGCCTAAGTTCCTTTACTGCGATAAATGGGTTATAGGCATGTTCAAGCACCTCGGTGCAAATGATGCCGTCAAAAGTATTTGAACGAATTGATCTCAGGTTGTGAATGTCAGCAAGTATGTCCGGATTTTTATTGGGGTTTATGTCAAGTCTTAAACTTTTTATTTGGTCAAAACTCTTTGGCCTTTGAAGTCCCTTCCTTTTTTCCCAGAAACCTGGCCCCCCACCGGCATCTAAGATTAACTTTGATTTAGAAAGTTCATCAATACAATGCTGCAGGAACTTCCGCTCATTTTTTAGGGAATACTTACCTACCATCGCCAAGGAGGAGATTTGAACTCCTGATCCCAAAGGGACTGGTTTTCAAGACCAGCGCGTTAACCACTCCGCCACCTTGGCTTGAGCTTAATGAAGCTCAACCTGTCAAGTTACCGACTGAAATACTCCTTATTTGGCGTATAAAAAAGCAATGGCCTCGGTTTATCTTGAGAAAAACTCCCTCTCTGCCTTCCCGGAATACCTTGAAAAGTAAAATTTATTGTCTTTGACCCGCTCTCGGGTGTCAGGTATACTCAAAATTCTTGACTCATCAAGTTCAGAAACTTCTCGTATTTCGAGTAGGTCTTCATTGTAAACCATTTCATAGACAGGCTTGCCGTGTTCCAACCCCCACTGCATCTCTAGGCCTGCCCCTGCTCCGAATTTTCCATCTGCATACGACACACCCACAAGGGCATCTACGTGTGAAAGCAAACCCTTGGGCGCAGTGTAAAAGAGCATGCCACTGCCCTTCTTGCCCCCCTCCCCGTCTGTTTCCGATCGGATTTTCATGTACATTTTTCCCGTAAACTCAGTAGGAATCAAGACAAAGTACTTGCTGAGTTCTCCGTCCGCCTCAAGAGTTTCCCTGACAAGGTCGTGTATTCTTGGTTGGGTGTCCATGGTGTGTGGAACATAGATTAAGGGGCGTTCCCCGTCCCACCCTTCCTTCTCTTTCAGATAATTTTTGGTTTCCTGAACACAAATTTCTATTGTCTCCATTTGTTGGTCAGAAAGATCCTCAAAAGATACGTACTCGTTTGCCATGCAACCACCCAATTAGAACTTTATAGCCTTTAGCACTTCATTTTCCGACTGCAGTTACCTTCCGCACATTTCCCTCTCTCTGCGGGTTTACTGCTTCTCCTGGCACGCTGTATACTCCCGAGCCCTTCCACAGTATCTTCAATTTTGGACGGGCATTTACAAAATCAGCAATCTTTTTTCTTGAGCTTAGGAGCTTCTTTTCTAAGCCAAGTTCCTTTGATAATGCGAAGTATATGTCATAGTGGGGGGAAGGCAATCCCATATTTTCTTTCATCATATACATGTGTTCATTGTTGGTGGGACGTGTTGCACGGTCTTTCAAGCTCTTAATTCGTTCATTTGCAGCATCCATATTTTTGGTATATTCTTTATTTCTTGCTTCAAGCAACTCAGAAAATAGGAGGTATCCCCCCTCAATGTCCATAACAAAATTGGACCGCGTCTTTGGTAACTCAACGTATAATGTATCATATATTCTGTCTGTCTCCAAAAAATTATCCAGAAACTCCTCTTTGAAACTCTCATAAAATTTAGTGCCAATTCTCTTTTTTACCCTGTCCATGATACTTATTTCTGCAGACACATAATTCAACCCCCTCGGTGTGAGTTTAGGCATGGAAACTCACGCCGCGCGCGATTATAGCTTTTACTATTGGGGAGTGTAAAGTTCTTAAAGGACAAGCACCCCTGTATGAAATGGCCGGTAATGAGAGTCAATATGTCCAAACGGAGACGGGACCAAACATGCCTTCTAATAAGGATTCAAAATCAAAGTTGAAAAGTGTTTTGAAAGCCGCATATGCAGGTGCTCTTGTAACAGTTTTTGCTACAACCATTGACTTGCTTTCAAATTACCAACTTGATGGGCCTGAGTCAAGAGTTATATCGGGCTTAAATTTGCTGAGTTTTGGACTCATAGCAAAGGCGACGGGAAATGGAAGCGCCCAATACAAGGAGCTATGAAGTTCTCTGAATTTATTTAAGCTGTAATTTTTAAAGTTGAAATGAAAGTTCGTGTACTTCTAATTCTGCTACTCGTTGTCGGGCTTGGTTTTGCTACCTTCTTTCTGACTAAGCAAGGCCCAGAAGCCACCAACTTTGAAGAATGCGTAGCTGCCGGAAATCCAGTCATGGAGTCCTACCCCCGCCAATGCAGAACTCCCGAAGGTACTACTTTTGTTGAGCAAGTGTCCGTTCAAAACCACGCGGAAACCTCAGACCCAACTGAACCAACCTCAGCTTCCGATTTCTTGGTTCTACATCCGAAGGGTGTGGATTTTTCTGTCAACATTACAGGCAAGGACCTCAAACAACTAACCTTCACCGAAGTTGCGGACCTCTGGGAAATTGATGCAGAAACTTTGTTGCAAGCAGTTGTTGACGAGTATGATTTAGGGGGAGTACCCACAATTCATTCAACCATTAATTCCATTTCTTTTTTCGATGAACACCACCCACGAAGAATAAAGGAGCTCGCCGAAAACTCGAAGAGTTCTTAGTTGGGCCCACCCACAACTACTTTAAACTTTCAGCCATTTTTGGAAAATATGAAGAAATTAATTTTGTTGGCGATGCTAGCTCTTATAATTATAGCTGGCCTCCTAAATAATTGGGAAGGTGAAAAAACAATGGGAAATAAAATTGCAGTTATTGAAACTAATTACGGGACCATGGAAATAGAACTTTTTGAAGCAAGGGCGCCAATTACAACCAAGAACTTCATAGACTTGGCTGAGAAGGGCTTTTACAACGGTGTTATTTTCCACAGAGTCATTGCAGACTTTATGATACAGGGTGGAGACCCCGAGGGAACAGGAAGGGGCGGACCGGGATATGCAATTGATGATGAGTTTCATCCTGAGCTAAGGCACGACAAACTCGGAATCCTTTCAATGGCGAACTCTGGGCCAAATACTGGCGGAAGCCAATTTTTCATAACACTCATTCCCACGCCATGGCTTGACAACAAACACTCTGTCTTTGGCCAAGTAGTTGTTGGAGAAGATGTACTCAAAACTATTGGAGCCGTTCAAGTGGCCCCCGGTGACAGACCAGTTGAAGATGTGGTCATGACGAAAGTGACCATAAAATGAAAGCATCTATTGAATGGTTTTCTTCCAGTCTATCCAGTGAAACTCCGAAAACGGTTCTCCATTGGGGAAGCCCCCCCTTTTATTCCACAGTTGCGCAAATGAAGTTCCAATTTGATGCAAGTTTTTGTCATTCGCTTCAGAGAGTCTGGTTACATACCCATTCAAGTACGGCCTTTGGTCTTCAATCCACTTAAACTCAAGGCCTTGGTCTGTTTTCTTAAATTTCAGGAAAATTTGAGAATCTTTCACTAGAACGGGGAGATTCAAGTCTTGTTTAACTTGAGCCGCTTTCTCAGAATCAACTTCCTTTAATTTTTTTAAAGTGAGTTTTGAAAGTTCATGACTTTTTTCACAATCCAATGAGCAAGGAGAGTGAGGTATCAATCTATTACCTACGGAAAAAATATTAAGATAGCTCGAGGGCGACTTACTTTTTTTAATTACAGATGATATGAGTTCATTTTGTTGAGCTTCAACTCCAGACTGCCACGCATCAATGCAACAAGCAGGATAGCCCAATAACTTTCCGTGCGCTCTCACGTCGTTATCCAAATAGGGCCCTTCTAATCTACTGACTAACGTTTCTGAGCGGGAAATTAGAGCTACATGACATTCATCAGACTTCTTCACGCCAGCGCCCGGTATTTTACAAACTACCTCCCCTTCCTCACAGCTTTTTCTGAAAGCATCTATGCGAGACTTGTCCCAACCATCTATGTTGATGGCTGCAACCAGTTTAAGTTCTGCCCAAACGCCAAATAGGTCAGGAAAATGGTCACGCGTGAAAAATCGAAGGTCCACTCTTAACTCTTGCAACTCAACTAATAACACTTTCCAGATTGCCCCAACCAATCTTACTAAGGTAGCGCTTCATACTAATTCTTCAATAACCATGAAGAGTGAACCTTTTGGCCCAGAGACATATCTATGCACAGGGTATGTCAATTTTCCATCTTTTTCAGTGTAAAATGGTGTGTGGGTGTCACCCGGTTTTGTCATCTCTTCAACCCTTCCACCTTTTATTTCCATAAATCCAGAACCACGAAGTTGGTAGTGCAACTCCTTGAACTTTGGATTATCTGTAACGTGGTTGTGAAAGCGACAATTAACGTTTGGTCCAACAAGCCAGAATCTAATACGGTGTGTTTTCCCAGAGTCTTCAAAGGAGTAATATGGAGAAAACCACATTTCCATATTTGGGTCCGCACTAGGAAGTAAGGCTTCAATGTGTTTCCAAGACGGTTTTTCTTCTAATGTACTTTTTGGAGTCCACTGTGGTGCTTTAATTTCTTTCACAATAACTACGAAATCGTTGAGTCTAACTTGAAATGAAGGCAGTTCCAACTCTTTCTTCTTCTTTACTAACTTAATTCTATATCCTGCAACATTAATTTCTTGGTTTGAAAAATCATACAGTTCCTGCTGACCTGTTACATCCACCATATAAAAAAAGAATCAAACCCTTTAAATACAAAAGCCCCAACCGAGATTTGAACTCGGGGCCTGCACCTCACTTGTCCCGAGCGCCCCGAAGGGTGCGAGGGATTACAAGGGTGCCGCTCTAACCATCTGAGCTATTGGGGCGCAAATTAGCGAATTTGCATACGGATGCTGGTTCGCCTCAGCTCACCAGCATGCGTGGTTGTTGACCTGCTCTTTTCAGGGCCGTGTTCTTATCCCTGACTTTTGGATTTTAAAGTTATTCCTAGTAACTGAAATGATTCTGCTGGTTGTTTTCAATCTTCAAATCCTTCCACTTTTCAGCCAAATGCTTGGTGTTTTTATGGAAAAACTCTAGGGAGGGTGTGGCCTCTTTGGCAACCCATCCAGCAACTTCTGCCATTTGTTTTTCATAATCCTTTTCCAGAGCAGCATCCATCAAATCAACCATGGACTTGCGAAGTATGTACCCACATTTAACTACTGCATTCAATATCTCGTCCCTCTTGTCTTTGCAAAGTTTCTGGTCATGCAAGGCCATGAAATTATTGGGCGTAAGAATTGAAAGAAAATTAGTAACCAGCCCTGAAACACTGCTTCGGAATAAATTGGTAATGTGATAAACATCACTAACGTCCTCACTCTTTGGAATGCCTGCGAAATAAACTAAAGCCTTCCACTCGGGAAGTCCGGGAAATTTCTTCTTTAAACTTTCATAACTCTCTTTTGGTGTTGAACTCATTTTACTCCCACCACCTGCTTATTAAATCACTAACTACCCCCATAATATGGGTGTCTTGCCACTTCACGCGACAGGAAAGGTAAGAATTATTTGTCCTTCTAAAGCTAAGGAGCCGTACAAACAAGTCATAGCTGAGTTATCTTTACGGTCAGGAGTTCAGGTTGATTTTGTAAAGTCAGTGAAAGCTTCAGCAGACCAAATCTTTCTTGATGAGTGTGGAGCGCCTTTGACATTGGATGAGCTCAAAAAACTCCTGTTGGATAATCCTGTTTTTGTAGTGGGGGGTCCTGATGGTCTTTCTAATCCATCTGACCCAAAATATTCTCTGGGCCCATATACTCTCAACCATCAAATTGCAATTATTGTCCTGCTCGATTTAATTTTCAGAGTTAAGTTCCCAAACCACCCTTATAATTCTCATTAACTTCTCCGAAAAATCCATTTAAATCTGCACATCAAAACTTGAAGTGCTTGGAACTAATTTTTTCTACCCCTTTGTTTTGATACTTTCTCTTGGCATGGTCATCTACGCACTTTCAAAACTTAAAGTTTCCAAGCATGATTTGAAACCCCTGTTTTTTTTACTGTTGGTTTCATCAGCATTGCTATTTCTGAACACCCCCCAAACTCTCGTCTTTGGTGAATTTTTCTACATGGAAGGGGCCGAAAATCTTGCAAACAATTTATTCAGTAGTTCCTTTCAAGCATCCAGTGCTTCTCGTCCCTTGGGACCCAGTCTTCTCTACTCCATCCCCATGAAATTGGGTCTGGATGTCTTTACTTCGGCACACCTAGTGAATCTTTTCTTCCATCTCCTTTCGCCACTCATTCTCTTCCTTGCCGTAAAAAAATGGAAGGGGTCAAAAACTGCATTGGCAATGGCATTAATGTTTTCTCTGAACTTCACATGGTTAAGGCTTCAGAAAACTGCAACGTCTGAACTTTCATCCACCTTCTTCCTCTTACTCTCAGTATTGTTCTTCATCTATTATGTAAAGGAACGCAGGCACCGGCTCCCCCTTGTTGCAGCCCTGTCTTTTTTCTTTCACCTGCGCCCCGAGAATTTTTTAATAGCCTTCCCCTTCGTTGTATTCTTTATTTTTAATGAGTTGAAATCAAAGCCCTCAAGAAAAGCCATCTTGTTACTGGCGTTCCTCTTATTCAATTTTGGATTTGCATCTTTCCACATGCTGTCCAAGACGCCAACCCAGATTACATGGGAGTTGGCACCCGAAATAAGAATGAAGTTTTTTTCACAGCATTTTGTGGACAACCTTCGCTTCTTCACAACCCTGCCATTTTTCAACATCTTTTTATTTCCCCTAGCTGCCCTTGCTCTGTTCAAAGGAAAGCGACCCGATGAAGTGGCATCAATATTTTTGATTGCGTTCTTGATCGCCTTTTTAGCTCTCACGAGTTTCAACTCAGGTGATTTTTTCATAACCTCTGGTTCGTCAGTCAGGTACTCAATGTTGCCGATGGCACTTCTCCTACTCTTTCTATCTTTTTTCTTGGAGGGTAAACCGGTCCTCTTTTTCCTTGTGGTTTTATCAACAGTCCTCCTTTTATTTCCCCAACTCTATTACCCTTCTATTGATGGTGAACTTTTGGAGCGGGTGCAAGAACTTCCTTGGTTTACTTCTTCACAGAAAATTATATTTTCGCCCCCAAGCGCACTGTCCTTCCTGTATCCCAATAAAACTATTTTTGAGCCCGGTTGCGAGTGCAACCTCTCGGGAGACTATCTCCTAATAAGACATCAAAGTGAAGCTCTTCTGACGGAAGAAAGAAGCTCTCTGCACCTCTGCAATAAAACCCTCCTGCTTCAAGACACGTTAATTTCGGGAGCTTTTTCTGTCTTCAATGTTTCTTGTGGATAAATTGTTTTTGGTCGAGGTGCCCCGCGGGACGTAAAGGGTGAAGCTATTCTGGGCGTCACGAGTCTGAGGACGAGTGACGGCCACTCTGATCGAACTCGATGAGAGTTCGCTGAGGGTGGGATTCCCACCGAACTTTACGAAGTTCGATCACGGTATCTGCTTCGTCCTGCAGGACTCAGCAGACAGCTTGCTTTTGGTCGAGTGCCCCGCGGGGCATCTTCGCTGAGGGTGGGATTCGAACCCACGCTCCCGTGAAGGAACCAGCTTAGCAGGCTGGCGCGTTAAACCGCTCTGCCACCTCAGCAACTCTATGCACCCGCCCCAGTGGTTTTTAGCTCTTTTTATTTTCAGTTCCAGAAAAACTTGCCTTAAAACTCGCTTCAATTTCAGCTACGAGTGCCTTCAAACTCTCACTGGTTGCGAAAACAAAGCCGAATTTCTGTGGAGTCATTTCAAAAACGGCCCTTTCAACAGGATAAACGCTGGACATATTGTTTTCAAATTGGATGTTTTCTGAAACAATAATGGGAAGTCTAAAATTCATATTCCCTTCTGGCATGGGCAACGCCGAAAAAATTGAACTCAATTCAGCTATGCTCCTACCGCCCCCCGAGATAGTATCTCCTGTTGGATTTGAATAGATAATATTTCTCAAAATACTCTCTGCGGACTTTAGGGTGGCCTTCATGAAGCCGTCACTTGGCTGTGAGCGTATTAGAAAATCTGGCAGCTTAGCATTGCCCTGTTTTATCAAAACCCTGTCATCTTCCCGTCTTATGAGAATTTCTGCAGATATTACAATGGGCCGTTCAAAATTCTTGGTCTTGAAGCTAAGGTCTTTGAACGCATAGAACACACTCGGATTCATAGGAAAAGAGTGCATTTGAAAGCCCGGCAACTCCACAGCAATCTGACTCACTTTGGCTATTTAGCATTGACTCTTTGTTGATTCCACTCAAGCACTTTGAATAAATCGCTTTCCGAATAGATTTTTCCATATTTCTTTCCGAAGCGAGTTTGGTCAATATACCCATCAACAGGTTCCAAAGCATATCGTGATAATGGTGACAAGTAGTGACCCATTTCTTTGTTGGTGGGGGCAACACAATTAATCATAATGTCATCCACCCCCACCCGTCCTCCTGCCCCCTTAATTAACTCCATTGAGGTCAACTTATTCCTTGGAGGGTTTAGTATGTCCAACCATTGATGGTCCAGCCCAAGGTGGTGTCCAAGTTCGTGAGCGTAAACATCAAAACTCTCAACATTGTTGTTCATGTGATGGTGTTTACCACCAATAATAGGCAGCGCTCTTATCTCCCAGACAGTGGGTAGTTCCACACCTTGAATGGAGTCTGCAGCGAGCCTTACTATGGTCAAGGGTTGTTGACTTTCAATAATTTTTTTCAAACCCACATTCATTGGTGTAAACATGGAATCATATGACTTGAAGATGTTTCCAAAGGTTTTCAGATAATTTAGTTCTTGCACCTTGTGTGTGACTTTAGTTTTTTTTCCGAATCTTTTCTCGAGGTACTTTCCAAAAGTCCTGAGTGTTGGTGCCTCGGTCTTGGTGAAGTCAGCATTTTGGTCTGTTGGGATTAGTTCTAAGAACGTAATTTTCATCTCAGTGGTGCTTTTGAAAAGTTTATGTCCTGCGGCATCGTGTGGACTCCTGAGTTCACCTTTCCTAATCCTAAAGTAATCGTCGAGAATACACTTGAGTGTGGGTTGAAGATAGTTGTGTTTGTAAATTTCAATTACAAGTTCAGGATAGTTAGCCTGTCTCATCCATTTCACAAAAGCTTCAAACTCTGCTGAATTTTTTGAACCCACCAACTACACAGCTTTCAAATATTATAGAATTTTAGTTTATTTTAACCGCATGGAATCAAGAAGGTTTGGCGCGCTCGACCTGATACGGAAAGTATTTCTTATTTTTGCCGCTAAATCAGCAGCCTTGCCGGGTTCTCCGTGCACCACTATCACATTATTAGGTTTTGGACTCATATTCCCCACATAAGCCACCAACTGCTTTCTGTCACTGTGGGCTGAAAGACCACCTGCCGTAAACACCTTCGCGTTGAGGGGGATTACAGTTCTTGGATTACCTCTTGTAGCCATAGTAATTTCTCTTGGTTGTCTTTGCACACGACGACCAAGGGTGCCCTCTCCTTGATAGTTTACGAATAAGATGCCATTATTTGGGTTGGTAGCAATCTGGGCGAAATAGAAAACACTTGGTCCGCCAGTCATCATGCCTGAAGTTGCCATTATAATGCAACTTTCATCCGCCTTAACAATGTCCTCTCGCTCCTTCTGTCCACCAACGCGACCAAAAATTGGATTGAGTAAGGGATTTTTTTCCGTACTGAAAACTGCCCGTCTGATATCCTTGTGCAGGAACTCGGGATAAGTAGTGTAGATGGCCGTTGAATCCCAGACAATACCATCAATGTAAATTGGAACCTTGGGCAATCTGTTCTCCGTCATGGCAGCTTCCAGAATTAACATGACTTCCTGTGCGCGACCTGCCCCCAAAACCGGCATTAAGAGCTTGCCCTTCTTTTTCAGTATTTCTTTTACAGATGTGAGTAAATTATCCTCCGCATCTTTTCTTGAAATCTCCACATTATCCTTCCCACCATAAGTGCTCTCCATTATCAAACCCTCAACCCGTGGGAATTGGTTAGTAGCAGGTTCGTGGAGTCTACTGGGGCCATACTTGAAATCTCCTGTATATACTAAATTGTAGAAGCCCTCTCCTATGTGGAGGTGTATTACATTACTTCCCAATATGTGAGCAGCGTTGTAGAGGGTGAGTCTCACATCAGGTGTGATATTGGCCACTTCCTCTTCAGGCAAAGTAATCGAGTGCAAAATAGTATTTTCTATATCCTTAGTGCTGTAGGGAACTTTTTGACCTTCTCTTTGCGCAACTTCAATTGCATCAAGCTGTAACAAGGTACTCAAATGAAGGGTTGGTTTTGAACAATAGACTGGCCCCTTGTAGCCATACTTGTATAAGAAAGGTACAAAGCCCGAGTGGTCTAAGTGGGCGTGACTGATTATGGTTGCATCAAGAGCGTCGATTCTAAATTCTGGTGCCTCAAGCAAGGGGAAGGAATCCTCACCCGTTCCTGCGACATTAATTCCACAATCCATTAGAATTCTTGATTCCGGTGTTTGAACAAAGATGGCACTCCTACCAATTTCTCGGGCAGCACCCAAGAAGCTAACCCTTACCCACTTGGGCTCTTTCCCCTCAGAATAAATTTTCATACCAACTTGATTTAGAAACTCCGCACGCTCCTTACTGTTTTTAGTCATTACTTTTCGGATAGTGGTGATTATGTCCGACTTCAGGGGTGGCTTCCTCTGAATTAATGGCGTCCAAGCTGTCTTGGCTTTAATCTCCATTATTTTTTCGAGACCATTGCCTAGCACTTCACTTGGCTTTTCAACTTCAATTATTACTTTTGAACCATAGGCATCAAAGAAAATATCCGTCATATTTGCACTCTTAATTATTTTTTCAATTTTCTCCTTGGCATCTCCAGGGGGTAATAGCAAACTCCTATCCGCTCTGGCCTCAACCCTCAGCTTCATCTTCTTTGCAACTTCCCTAAGATACTCTGGCGCCTTCAGAACAAAACTTAAGTCGTTTGAAAAGACTACAACACCGGCCCCTTCAAACCTACTATCTTTCAAGTCTGCCTTTTTTGGCAGACTGGCTTTCACCTCTCGTAAAATCTCTAATCCTCCCAAATTCTACACCAACTTAACTCAAAGCTACGTCAATTCAAAGTTCTCGGTAGCCGTTCTTGTCTATTACTGCTACAATGATTTTTTTCCCACCACTGTAGATATCTCTCTCCTGAGCTGTTGAAACTGCTCTTATCGCGAGCTTGGCTGCTTCTTTTTCAGTCATATTATCACTGTAAGTGCTCTCAAGGACTCCCATTGCTAGGGGCCCTCCTGAACCAGTTACAAAAAACTTCTCTCCTGAACCCACGCCCCCAAAGGGGTCTACTGCAAAGAGTTCGGATTTTCCGTTGAAACCTCCAATCAAAATTGAGGTTATGAAGGGGAACATGCGATTGCCGTGTAGGACATTACTTAACAAAGTCACAAGACCTTTGGCGGTTAGGCCCCCATTATTCATCTGATAAAGTTTGGCTTCTGATTTCAAGAAACGAAGTATGGCCTGAATGTCACCCACTACACCTGCGGTGGTTAGAGCAATACTGTCCGTAATTTGGTGGATTTTTCGCTCCATTCGACTCTCTACATAACCTGCAGTACTCTGAGTATCTGCGGCCAGTAGGACTCCGTCCTTATAGACTATACCAAGAGTGGTAGTTCCCGTTTTCAGTTTCTTTTCAAATTCAGCATCCATACGCTCACCAGAATCTTTTGTCCCAGTTGTATCAACTTCCATTCAGACTTTAAATAACTTGTCGAAAACTCAACACATTACCTCTCACAGCTTCTAGGGTAACTTCAGCAGTCATTGGTTTTTCAGTTTTGAAGTATTTAGTCAGATCGCCATTCTTAAGCACCACCTGCCACACTGGGGCTTCATAAACCTCATCAAAAAGTACGAAGCTCATCGAAGCGACTCTCAAGTGCTTGGCCTTTCGCATGACCGTTTTCACACGTGCATTCTTCTCTAATTTTTCTATAATGGCAGCATCATTTACCAACTTCACCTGATTCAAGAAACCTTCCTCTTCCTTGACGGGGCCCAACTCCTTTGACAAGTCCTGTTGCTTAGTTTTAAATTCCCCCTTTTCAAATTCAACTTCAACCTGTAATGGGTCTCCCCCCCGGGAGACTAAAAATGCAAAACTGGCGAGTTCAACCAATTCCTTGTCACCATCCATTGTCCTGTACCAAGAGGCATCCATACTTAATATTGCTCCTTGGACCCCCGAATTTTTCAGAGCTTCACTTGGGGATATTATGGTTTTTACTAATCTACCTTTGAGTTTTTCTTTTAACATTTTCAAACATCCCCCAACTTTTTGACAAGCGCCCCCATCTCATCGTTGTCAATCTTTCTTTTATTTTCCATATCTGGAACGGGACCCATTAAATCATAATCGTAGCGAGGTACCACGTGAATGAAGGCATGTTTTATTACCCCCGGTGCAGTGATAATATTTGCAAACTCAGCACCAAATTTAACTTTCATTTTTAATGCGAGTTTACGTGCAACTTCAAATAAGTGCATAAATTCCTTCTCCTCCAAGTCGAAAACATCCGTGATGTGATGCTTGGTAATAATTAGTGCGTGTCCCTCTGTCACGGGAAACGCATCTAGGAATGCAATACAGGCGTCATCCTCATAAACCTTCCAGGCTTTTTCCTTCCCCTCCACAATTTTGCAGAAGATGCATCCCTTCACCATGTGCTTCTTCGGTTGGTCAATAGTTAAGCTTGATGTCGTTCGAGTGCAGAGTAACACACCATTAACAATAAAGCCTCACCCCTTCACTTTTATTGTGTTACGTGGTAAGCATTCCCAAGTTTTATTGCTTGGCCCCTTTGCAATAAAAATTTTTAAACCCAATATGAAACTCAACACCAAGAAGGAGTGGTATTTCTTACGTCTCCTTCAAAAAAAGGGCATTGCACCAAGACCATATTTGAAAGTGGGAAGATTTGTAGTAATGGAGCGAATCAAAGGAACTCCTGTGAGAGAAATGTCTGCAGAAATTTTCAAGCAACACGCCGTTGACTTTGTTGAAGCCCTACACACTCTTGATATGATGGGTGTTCAGAAGGAGGAGTGTCACCGCCCCAACCGGCATTTCATACTAACTCAAAAAGGGATACGGCTCATTGATTTTGAAAGGTCTAAATTAAGAAAAGCTCCGTCGAATGTAACACAGTTTCTACAATTTCTCAACCTTCACTTTCCTGGCATAAGAAAGCTTGGGAAGCCATATAAGAAAACATACCAATTAGCCCCCATCGTGTCCTTTATCCGCAAGGCAACTTAGAGTTTGGCACTAACCTTTGGTTGTGGAAGTTTCAACTCGCCTATTAAACCAAAGCCGAGAATCATCTCATATCCAAAGAGCCTTTCTTCATAAGGCTCCATTCTTCCCAAGTTCCAAGTGAGAACAAAACCTGCCTTGGTTTTTTTGGCCTTTGGTTTTATGACTTGGAATTTTGAAGGAACCGCTATACCCGGTACAACATCTTCAACCATCACATCTTCAGCGGACTTGTCTGACCTGTTCACAATTTTGATTAAAACTTTTATTACAGTCTTGCCATCCACTTCCCGTGTTTCTTCAATTTTTTTAATAGTGCTTATGGGTTCTGGCTTTTGGAGAATCAAGACACCTGCCAGCACAATTAGAAGCACTAAGAGGCCGTATGGTGTATAATCAATCGAATAGCTGACAACTAGTTGACTTTCTCCAGGTGCAACTCTATATGCCCAGCTCATCATGGGCACGCCATCAACCGTGAGAACTTCGGGTTCCGGGTCTGCACTGAAAATTAGTTTTTGATAGATGGGTAATTGTAGATAGTAGCGTGCAATCTTGTCCACATTTCCTGTGTTGATTACATATACGAAAGTTTTACTCCCTAAAAACTTACTTTCTTTCTTTATGTCGCTGCTTGCTTGGGCATTTTCTAGAATAGTTATTTTGGTCGAGTTAATAATTCCTTTTCCAACTAGTGAGGCCTTCAGAGTATATTCCCCTGGGGCCAATGTTTTTGGAATTTCCATCTCTACCGTCACGGTTGTAGCTTCGAGTTCCGTTGATACTGTTTGTGCTACTTTGTCTCCCATGAGTATGATGAGGTCTAGTGTTGAAGGCACAACTGCTGGTTTAACTTCAATATTAATTTGTAGGGTAGTTCCCGGCATTATTTCTTCCAAAGTTTCAATTCCAATGAAGCGATTACTTGGAGTTACTGCCGCAGGTCCGTCTCCTGTAACTGTGACCACAACATTATTTTTCCATTGACTAACCCAAACTCCGCCCTCCTTGGCACTTACGTCAATCAAGTATAGGTACTTGGTGAGTGGCATACTTGGACTGAACCTTAACCACACCGTTTCAGTTGCACCAGGATTTAGCTGAATGCTACTTGGGAATATGTTTAACCATGTTGGAATCCCCTCTGCATCGACCAAAAGTTCCACTCTATTGCCATCATTATTGGTTATGTTCAGATGTGCATTGACTGCTTCACCATAATCAAAAGACAGCGAAGTGTCACTTAAAATCACATCAAGGTCTGCAGCATAACCAATGGTCGCGAATAGAAAGAAGGTCAATACCAAAGTCGAGATTCGGGATTTTTCCATATCACCACTATATCTGCTGGCATATATAGTATCCTGCCCTCTTAGAGCGTGCTATACGGCCAACTACTTTATTTTTCAACAGTTCTTGTAACCCCAAATTTATTTGACCCTTGCCGAGCTTGGCCTTTTCCATAATTTGATCGGCACTCTTTATGCCATTCTCCGAGGTAGCGCCAAGAGCTATCATGGCGTCGTAAACTTTCCTTGCAAAAGGTCCTAATGAAACCATTTTTATCAACCTGAACAAAGCTTATTTGAGTGATTTATAAGCTTTATTTGCACCCGAGCTCGTGGGGGGTGGCAAGCTTTTTAATACACAATTCACCATCTGTATTCATGGGAAAAGTGAGACCGAAGCTTGTCAAGAAAGCTGCGAAGAAATTGGTCAAAAACCACCTTAAGAGGTTTAGTAAGGGTTTCGATAAGAGTAAAATAGCAGTTTCAGAATTCCTTGAGGTTCCGTCCAAGAGGGTTCGCAATATGATTGCAGGCACAGCTACAAGAATGGCAAAGCGTCAGAATCTGAAAAAGTGATTTTCTCACGACCCAGTTGTGCCCCTATCGTCTAGTTCGGCCAAGGATGCTGGCCTTTCAAGCCAGTGACCCGGGTTCAAATCCCGGTAGGGGCAAACCCCCCGAAGGGGGTTTGATCAAAAAATATACTGGTTCGCTACGCTCACCAGTACGCAAGTTTTACTTTTTCATATTTTCCCTGTACCACTCATTATCCGTATGAACAAAATCTTGTGGCCTGAAGCTGATAATTTCGCCCAAGGAATTCATAGTAACCACGCGCTCTATGCCCGCATTTACAACAACCCGTGCACATCTCTTACATGGGTGTGACTCTGTCACTGTCCCGTCAGCTCTTTGTCCAAGAATGTACAAGATGCCCTCATTCACAACACTTCCATTTCGTGCTGCATTTATGATTGCATTCTCTTCCGCATGCACAGCAGGACACCACTCATATCCTGTAAACTCCTCCACCTTTTTCTTATCCTTCAAACATCCCAAATCACAATTATCTACACCGCGAGCAGGACCATTATATCCCGTACTGACGATGGCATCATTCACTACAATGATTGCTCCAAATTGACGTCGCGAGCAGGGACTCCTCTGTGCGATTGCTTTTGCGATTTCTAAGTAATAGACATTTTTTTGTGGGCGTTTGACAACCATTAGCACTTCAAGCTAAGATGCTATTTATCCATATGTGGACTGGAACATAATATTTTAAGTCTATAGTTCCGGAGTAGTCTTGTCGCGGGGGTGACGGAGTGGCCAAACGTGCAGGGTTTAGGTCCCTGTCCCAAGTGGGTTCGCAGGTTCAAATCCTGCCCCCCGCAAATGCCCTTCGGGGCACCTTGACCAAAAATGTAGTTTTTCCCTTCGGGGCACCTTGACCAAAAATAGAATCAATTATAGGAAGAGCAGCAAACTAACTGCCATGGTCATCATACCTGCCATTAGGCCATATATGACAAGGTGACTTTCTCCATATTCCATGGCTGTCGGCAACAGTTCATCAAGTGAAATGAACACCATAATTCCTGCCACCGCTGCGAAGAGTGCACCTATTGCAACCCCATTGAGAATGGATGAGAGAAACATGAAACCGACTAAAGCTCCAAGCGGTTCTGCGAGACCTGCCACAAATGAGTAAAATAAAGCTTTCTTCCTACTTCTTGTTGCATAGTATATTGGAATTGCAACCGCGATTCCCTCGGGTATGTTGTGTATGGCAACTGCGAAGGCAATGGCAATCCCATGTTTTGGAGCAATTATTGCACTCACAAAAGTAGCCAAGCCCTCGGGGAAATTATGAATTGCAATGGAGATTGCGGTGAACAAACCAAGCCTATGTAATTTTCTGAACTTGGCTGCTTCTTTCTCATCTTCCATTTCCTCAACTCGACGAACTTCGTGGACATTTTCAAATTCCGGAATTATTTTGTCAATCACTGCGATGAGAATCATTCCAGCAAAGAATGCGGCAACTGTTGCCCAAGATCCCGGTATCAATCCCAAGCCCTCAACTAAGGCTTTGTTTGCCAATGGGAATATATCTACAAATGAAACGTAAATCATCACCCCTGCAGAGAAGCCCAGTGCTAATGAAAGGAATTTTGTATTAGTCTTCTTTGTAAAGAACGCGAGGAGGCCACCAATTCCTGTTGACAAACCCGCAAGCAGTGTCAATGAAAATGCAAAGAGGAGAGTACTTGCTTCCACTTCAGTTCTCCTCTTTGGCGTTTTTAATAGCTCTCCTTAGACAATAGCCCCACCTGGGACCCGAAATCAGAACCTACGGTTCCGATACCTCCCTCCTTACCATATTAACCACTCTGTTACTATTACTGCTAAAGCAAAAACAGTTATTGAAAACGTTAAGTGTCCAAGCTTAACATTTAAACTAATTTTTTTAAGAAACTCCATCCCTAACGCCTCAACAATTGAACCTGCTGCAATTGAGGTTATGGATTCAATTATACGCTTTTGAAAAAATAATCCGAGTGCAGGAATCCAAGTGGATAATCCTAACCACGAAAGTATTATCGCTAAAATTGCAAATAACCATATCCACGTTTCAATTTTCATTAGCCCCACCCGGATTCGAACCGGGGTCACGAGATTCAGAGTCTCGTATGCTGGACCAGACTACACTATGGGGCTT
>JAAOXW010000064.1 GCA_018221005.1 Candidatus Altarchaeota archaeon | reverse complement strand
GGAGTAATGGGGCGTTTAAGTTCTTCCAAAAACTTAGAAGTTATTTCAGGGGGAAGAGTTTCTGACAAAATCACCTTCTCGAGAAGTTCACCATCCTGCATTAGAAGCTTGAGAGCATCGGCGTATACCATTCTCACGCCACGTGAAAAGAGGTTTGCCAATTTACTTTTTTGGTCATCTTCAGGAATGAATTGATTTAAGCTAGTCATCATAACTCACAGCTATGTTGGTTTATATCAATTAAAGCCAATAATTTGATTATCAAGCGTGTATGAGAAGTCTCTCAAGTTTAGTTCTTAGTGAGCTGAGATTTTTAGTTGAAACTGCTCTCGTTCTACCATATCGGCCACGGGAGATTATTTTTGAGGATATCAATCCCATTGAATCAAATTCATTGAGTATATCTGAGACACGACGGAGTGTAAGAGGAGTTAAGCCTGAATCGGAGGCTAACTGTTCATATCCCTCATAGATGTCCCCTGTGAATAGGTGAGGTTCATCGCAGCGACCTAGTATGGCTTTCAATATTAGTTTGTTGTGGTGGGGGAGTGTTTTGGTAACCGATAAGGCGTGGTCAGAATCAAGTTTTGTAATGGCCTTGGCTACTTTTTCGCGATTTACTTTATTACTTCCCTCTCTTTCTGCCATCTCTCCGGAAACTCTAAGCAGTTCGAGAGCTCTTCGGGCATCTCCATGAGCTTTGGCTGCATGTGCTGACACAAATAATAAGGCATCTTCATCCAGAACATCCCTCAGAAATGCTTCTTGAGATCTTTCACGGAGTATGTCTGCAATTTGGTCCGCATTATATGGCGGAAAAATTAAATCCTCTTCAGACAGACTAGATTTAGTTCGTGCATCCACGGAAGACAAGGTATTCAAATTATTAGTTATTCCAATTATAGATATTTTTGAATTTTTGAGTTCGGAGTTCATACGTGAGAGAGTATAGAGTACATCGGGATTTTTCTTCACTAATACATCAAGTTCATCAATAACTAAAATTACAATACTTTTTTGGTCATCAATTGATTGTGCAAATGTTTCGTATGCTTGTGAAGTAGGAAGCCCTGTATGGGGAAATGGACGTCCAAGTAGATTTGCTAAGTAGGCATATAGACGATATTCGGTATCTGTTAATTTTTTCAAACCTGCATTCACATAAACAAAACGAACTCGAATTCCTTTTTCTGCAGCAATCCTTTCTAATTCACTACCAACAAAAATTGTGCTTGCAGTTTTTCCAGTTCCTGGTTTTCCATAAATTAGAATATTTGAAGGTATTTCCATTCGAAGGGCAGGAGCCAACATACCCGCTAGTTGTTCAAGTTGTTGTTCACGATGAGGTAATCTCTCAGGTACATACGACAATTGTAGAACATGTTTACTTCTGAAAACTTGACCCTTAGATGCAAAAGATTCAAAAATTCTAGTCACAGAGTCCTTCACTTCATAACCACACAAAATTCATTTATAATAATTTGTTGTCGCCAGAGCATAGGGTCCTGTGGAAGCTAACCCATACTTCTTGTGGAGAGACACCTTTACTTCCTGTGGAAAAGGGGAAGGGGATTCGGGTTTCTGTCTAGCTTTTTTACAATATTGTAATTATTATTATTATATTTCTATATAGAAATAATAATATAAACTGACATCTAGTTCCACAAGTTCCACAAGAACTGTAGGAGAGAGTATTTTCCATATTGAAAACTTTAATAAGCCTACAACACTCCTCCCCCCATGCACTTCCTCATAATTCCCTCCCAGGGCTTTACTGAATACCTAACCAAACGTGCCAAAAAATTTGGCGGTATCCGTTCATCTATTACTATTCATGCAGATGACAATCACCTCAGCACAGAGTTAACCGCAATAATAGTGATTAAGAGTGAGCGCCGGCACGCTGAAAAAATAAATCAGCAACGAACCGATAATGGGTTACCTGATCTTTTTATTGTTGAAATTCCCTACCCAAAAATTTCTAGAAAAACTATTCGAAGTCCTGTTCGTGCTCGTATCTCTAAAATTCTTGAAGCGGGCCCCTCCCATGGTTATGCAATCTACCAAAAATATGTTCAGGAATTTGGGGCGTCAGTCTCCATGAGGCTAATATACTACCATCTCCACCGTGGCCTTAAGGACAAAATTTTTGAGACTGCAGGTACTGAAGAGAAGAAAGGAGATTTCTCCTGGGGAAATAAAACGATACGAAAACTCTACAAACTTAGTGAGAGTTAATTTTAACAGCTTAAACCAAAAATTATCTATTTTAAGTGAGTTTTGTCTAATAAAACCTTCAAAAACCACCTCCGTTTACATGTTCCGAAACTTATTAAAAGAAATCTGTCCAAGCTGAGACGTTCAATATAATTTGGAGATGACTAACTATGGGACAGAAAAGCAAACCAAGAGCAGGAACCTTACAATTCTCCCCTCGAAAGAGGGCCCGCAAGTTGATACCCCGTGTTAGAAGTTGGTCTTCAAAAGAGGATGGGCTCCTCGGTTTTATTGGATACAAAGTTGGTTCATTCACAGCCATCACAGAAGTGACCGACAAAAATTCACGTTTGGCTGGAAAGGAAAAATCCTACCACGCCACTTTAATTGAAGTTCCGCCCATGATACTTCGCGCGATTCGAATCTACAAGAAAAATCAATACGGTTCTCGTGTTATTGGAGATTATTCGAACTTTGACAAAATACCAGAGACCTTTTCATTTGGTCGCCTAACTCTTGAGACCCAACCAAAACTGGCTGGCTTCCCCAAGAAGAGAAGTGAGTTGGTTGAAGTTGGTTTTGGTGGTTCAAATGAACAATTAGTTGAGTTTGCTAAGGCCAATTTAAATAAGGAAATAAAAGCTAGTGAACTTTTCAAAGGCGGTGAATTTATTGATGTTACTTCCGTGTCAATTGGAAGAGGTTTTCAAGGTGTTGTTAAACGATTTGGAATTCCCCTACTTCCAAGTAAAACTGAAAAGAGCCGAAGAAAGGTTGGTTCACTTGGTTCATGGACTCCAGCTAGGACTGATTGGAGAGTAGCTATGGCAGGTCAAACTGGATACCACGTCCGAACAGATTATAACAAAGAAATTTTAGTAACTGGGACAGGTAATGAAGTAAACCCCAAAGCAGGATGGCCTCGCTATGGACTTGTCAAATCTGAATTTGTTGTTTTGAAAGGTTCAGTTCCAGGCCCAGTAAAAAGGTCCATTTGGCTGAGAAAAGCCACAAGAGCCGGACAAAAACAACCGCACGCTCTCAAACATTTAATTTACGAAAATGAGGTGATGAAACTATGAAAATACCTGTTTATGACAAAAAAGGCAAGGAAGTCAAAAAAGTAGAATTACCTCGTCAATTCCATACACCCATTAGAAAAGACCTCATAAAAAGAACAGTTCTTTCTCACCAAAAAGCACGTGTACAACCACACGGTTCCTCATACATGGCCGGACGAAGAAGCAGTGCTAAGTTTGAAGCTACTCGTTCAGGTTACGGACACTCTTACAACCTTTCAGCAGCCAGAGTTCCCCGTCTAATGATGCGGGGTGGACGTAGGACCGGTAAGGTCATGAATGTTCCTCAAGCCGTTGGAGGACCTAGATCACACCCACCAAAAGCAGAAAAAATTTGGAAAATAAAAGTGAACCTCAAAGAAAGGAAATTCGCCATTCGTTCAGCACTCGCTGCTACCGCAGACAAAGTATTAGTTGCAGAACGCGGTCACAAACTTTCTGACCTTGAAACTCCAGTAGTTTTTGTGAATGAAATAGAACAGCTCAACAAAACAGCAGACGTCAAGCAACTCTTAGAATTAATCGGTCTTTCCGATGAACTCATCCGTTCCTCAAAGAAAAAGGTGAGAGCCGGTAAGGGTAAGATGCGTGGCCGTAAATACAAGAGGGTGAAAGGACCTCTAATAGTTGTTTCCGAGTACAAAGTACCCCTAATAAAAGCAGCTCGAAATATTCCCGGAATCGATGTAATTAATGTTAAAGATATTAATGCAGAAAGTCTAGCACCTGGAACACACTTTGGACGCTTAGTTATCTTTTCTGAAGCAGCACTCGAAAAAATCGAGAAAGATGGGCTTTTTATCTGATTTCAGCAGTAAGCGAATCAAATATACATACTTACACCTCTTCAACCTTCGTTCAGAATCCCCGACGCTCACGCATCTTCATTCCTCGCTCTGCTCGAAATCTTCAACGCTTACGCGTCTTCAATACCACTTTCCGTCAGCTGGAACACAATTTCCCCTTCCGGCATATCAGGAGAATCAATTAATCTTGCAATTTTTTTATTGCCCTTGCTCTTTATGAAAAACAGCCGGTATGTTGATGCGTGTGCCAAGACATGGCCCCCAACCGCGACAGTACTCGGACCAAAGAAAGCATCAGGACGTGACATAACTTGATTGGTAACATAAACCGCCAAGTTATATTGGTCTGCCAATTTTTGCAAAAAGTGAAGATGCCTATTTAACTTCTGTTGACGTCTTGCCAAGGTACCTCTTCCAGAATAATCAGATCTGAAGTGGCCCATTAAACTATCAACCACAATTAATCGTATATTTTCTCCAGCCTTTAGTAAATCCCTAACTTGTTCTGCCAAATACATTTGATGATCACTGTTAAAGGCCCTCGCCACAAAAATATTTTTTAGGGCTTCTTCTGGATCTACACCTCGTGCCTTTGCAATTTGCAGTATTCTCTCTGGGCGGAAAGTATTTTCAGTATCAATGAACGCTACTTTTCCTTCAAGTCCCCCTTCTTCAACAGGTTTCTGAATTAAAACAGAAAGTGTCAGCCCAAGTTGTGTCTTCCCGCTACCGAATTGCCCGTGTGCTTCAGTAATTGCCTGTGTCTGAACTCCCCTTCCTAAAAGTTGATTCATACCTCCAGATCCGGTATCAATATGCCCAATATCCTTCCGCTTTTCCAATAATTTTTCTGCGGTTTCAAAACCCATTTCCAAATGTTCCCTCGCGGCAAGTATCATCCGTGTAGCTGTGGTTTCCCCAATATCTGCAGCGCCTGAAATTTCTCCTGCTGATGCAACAGCAATACTCATAAAATCAATAAAACCTACTTCTTTCAGTTTTTCTGCAGTTTTTGGTCCCACTCCTGGCAATTCTTCAATATTATCTGGCACATACCCCTTTTACGGGCCGGATTAAAAGGGTTTTTGAGCGGGGTGCCACTGTCTAAATTGGTGCCAATAAAATTAAGAATAAAAAGATAACCACCACCATGAACTGCATATTCAAGCTCACTGGCGCAACTCCCTTCCCTACACTTTTATTTTCTACCTCAACTTCAACTTGGTCAACTAAGTTCCCTCGCGCAAGTATTTCTCTTTCCAGTCGATATTCTCCTGTCTCAACAGGAACACTTCCATTATACCTGCGCCCAGCTTCATTCACCATACTAAAACCACGCTCCAATGTAATTGAACCAACACCTTCGACATAAATGGTGTTATCGTTCACCCAAATACTTCCAATAATTTCAAAACTCTCAATGCCACTCACATTCACTAAATTATAATCTACACTTTCATTGATGGTGGTATCTTCATTAAGTATACTTTCGTTTTGTTCCCCAGTACTTCCCACTGAACTTATCCATCCCCCTCCCCCGCCACCCCCTCCCCCCGAGGGTATTTCATCTTTAGGTGGGGGCAGCAACAAAACGTAAAACTTTTCTTGTCCATCTGCCACACACACTAAGAACGAAGTGAGCTTCCCACTGTAATTCACCCACCACCTTCCTTCACTTTCAACTCCATAGTCTACAAACCGTGTCCAATTCACCGTGTTATTAATCCAACCTTCAACGTGCCCTGTTGATGGTGAACTTAAATCACTCAAAAACCAGAAGTCCCCCGTCCAAGCTTCACTTGCATTATACCACCTACAACTTTGATTCACACCACTTACATTACTCCACTCTCCTGTTGAGGTCCAGCAAACAGTTCCATTTGAAAATGATTCATTCGCTACTGACTCAACAGGCACACTTAAATTTTCAAAAGTCATGGTCCGGACTTGATGCACCCAACTATTGTCAAAGCACCCACTACCATTAATCCACCAGGCAACAGGTGTTTTCCATGCCATTTCAACTAAATGAGTGGAATTTACGCTTTCAAGAATCCCCACCTCAACCGTGGCATTAGCTGTCTTCCACACCCGGATGTAGTCGATGGTTTGTTTGCCGTCATATGACCCAAAGCCAATTCTGCTGAAGTTTTGGTATGTGGAATCATAGACGACCAGACTTTCATTGTAGGTCCCCTTCGTCTGGATAACAATTTTGTTATCCCAAAATGTGGTTACCGAAGTAAGTTTAACAAAATCAAACACACCTACTTTTTTAGTTTCGAGGATGCTTGTTGAACCCAGTTCATTTTTTAGGAAGCTCATATTGGTGTTTGAATCCGCCAAAAAGTTGAAATAATATTCTTCTGGAAGAAACCTTGAACTCTTTTCACCCCCGATGGAATAAGTTAGATCAAAATCCCCACTTCCAAAATTGGCACTTTGATTTACAGAACTACTAACTTCAACTACAAAAGCTCTTTCAATATCTATTTTGGAAGTATACCAACAGAATACATTTTTACACATCAACTCTAACTTTCCATCAGACACATTTACGCTTGCAGTTCCCGACGCGTTTAATAACCAACCCGCATGACTACATCCACCCTTTGGGTCATTACAACTCAGTTCGTACTCGTTATCAAAAGCATCATAAAATTCAAATACATTTTTTGAATTCGTTCCTGACCGATTAACTCTGAAATAAACTGAAAACTCATTCGTTCCGTTTAACAAGTTACCAAAGGTTATCCAAACTTTTCCCTTTTCACAATCTTCAACCCATACGGTCCCATTTTCTAGGAAACCTTCCCAATCTGGACAGAAAGTTTGATTTAAACTAATTATAAGGCTTGTTGTGTAATTTGTTGTTATTTCACCAAAATTTTTAATAGTTATATTTGCCCCCCGATTCCAGCCAAAGGGCCAAGCGAAAACTACTGACAAAACAAGCATAATACACCAAAGGCGTTTCATGCAATCTGAATGCTTAGGTTTAATTCTTAAAAAACGTTGTTTTGAATTCTAAAATGGCATCGCGGAGGTCATACTTGGTTGAAATGCCCAGCTTTTCTAATTTTCTGAAGGACACTTCATAACTGCGGCTATCTTTTGTACTTTCGTCAAATAAAAGCGTCCGTTTTCCAAATTCCCTTTCCAAGTTACTGAAAATATCTTTGATTTTTAAATTCCCTTTATCTGAGCCAACATTAAAAACGCCTGAAGTTTTATTAGTTATAAAGTCACCCAAAATTTCTGCAGCATCCTTAACATGAATAAATGGCAGTTCGTTTTCGGGGTGATTGGAGATTGTAATTTCCGCGTCCTTTATGTTTTTCAGTAGATAGTTTATCAACAAATCAAATCGCACATTTGAGGAAAGCCCATACATGGTTGCGAATCTCAAGATTGCGTAATTCTTCATATTGGTTTCTATGTATTTCTCCGCTTTTAGCTTGTGTTTTGCATAAACTGATTGGGGGTTAACTTGAGACCTTTCATCACAAAGTCCTTCACACGTCTCATATACTGAACAAGTTGAGGCAAAAATAAATCTCATTCGGTTTTTTACTGCAAAGTCCACCGCCTTTTTTACTGCCTTGTAATTTATTTGGCTAGATAACTCACGGTTTTTTTCAGAAATCTTTCTTGAAACTGAAGACAAATAAATAATAACATCAAAGTTTTTTGAGAGTTTTTTGAACTCAAAAAGGATCAAATCCAACTTAATGAAATTAACATCAGTTCTTGGTGAGACAACATCCCCCACCGTAATATCAAAGCCTTTCTTTAGGAGCAAAGGAACCAATTTACTTCCAAAATAACCTGAACCCCCTATCACTAAGATTTTCACGAAACAAACAGGTTGGGCAATTGATAATGGTAACGCATTTTAAGACTTAATTTAAGTCTAGTCATGAAGGTTTGTTTCGTTACCAACGAATACCCCGGATTTGGCCTCAGGGGGGGTTTCGGAGTTTTAACCAAGGATTTAGCAGAAGGTCTTGCAAAAATTGGTGTTGAAACTTGTGTTTTAGTTCCGAAAAGTACCAAGGCACCCCAAAAAGAAGTAGAAATTATAAATGGTGTCAAAATTCATGCTGTTCCAAATAAAACGCCCTTGAAATTTCTAAATTTAAAAAAATACAAGCTAGCAGATGTCGATATTTTTCACAGTGAAGAAATTTTGGTTGATTCTTATTGCGCTCAACTCGCAAACCCAAATGCCGAGCACATTGTTACGTTTCAGGACCCCCCTTACTTTCATGAAATAATTGGACTCAACAAACTCCGAAAACAATCAAATTTATTTTTGAACACTTTTCTATGGTTCAAATTCAGACTTCGACATTGTTTGCTCAAACACACCCTCAAGAAAATGCACTCATTATATTCAGAAGCACATTTTTTAATTGACAAAGCCAAACAAATGTATGATATTAAAGGAGAGATTTATTATTTACCTAATCCTGTAAAAGTACCAAAAACAAGAATTTTAAAATCAAAAAATCCATCGGTAGTCTTTCTTGCCAGATGGGATGTACAAAAAAGACCTTGGATTTTCCTAGAACTGGCAGAAAAATTTCCTGATGTTGAATTTATTGCGTTGGGAAGTGGTCAAGAGGATAATGACCTTGATTCAACCCTGAGAGAAAAACACAAAAACGTTCCAAATCTTAAGATGCCGGGGTATGTCTCTGTTAACGAAAAAAATAAAATTCTTTCAAAATCTTGGATTATGATAAATACTAGTGTTCGTGAAGGGTTACCTATCGCCTTTCTAGAAGCGCTGCTTCATGAATGTGCACTCCTTTCATACGTAAATCCTGATGGACTCCCCGAACGTTTTGGACATTGGGCAAAAGATGAAGACTTTGAAAACGGGTTAATGCAGCTTCTTAAACGCCGAAAATGGAATAAATTAGGTAGGGCTGGCCGAAAACACGTTAAAGATGTTTATGAATTTAACAAGGTCATGAAACAACATAAAACTATTTATGAACAACTAATGAGTGCTGATTAATTGGGATTTATTTCAATATTTAACTGATGGGCCCTCAACCTAACGAAAAATTTGTGAGTTTGAATCGAATCAAATTTCCCCCCCCTTTTCAGCTTCAGCCATAACCACAATCTCTACAAAACCCCATTTTAAAAAGTTTTGAACCGGAACTATGAACCGTTTATAAAATTTAAATAACTTGAGATGATAAAATACACCCCTTAATATTTCGTTAGCCCTCACTTTGGTTTCATGGTGTTTTATTTTAAATTTCCATTTTCCACCTACATACTCTGGCTGTTCCAGTAACTGACGTATTGATTTGAAAGTGTAAGGCCTTACATGTGAACAATCATCCCAAATGTCTTTTTCAATAGGTGTTGCGATGAATATTATTCCTTTATCTGTCAACACTCTATAAACTTCCTTGAGTATTTTTTTGAGGGTTGGAAAATCTAGGTGTTCAATTATATGTGAAAAAATAACACAATCAAAACTATTCGACTTAAATGGCAATTTTTTTGCATCAGCCTTTATCACAAATTTATTTGATTGAATTAAATCAATACCTATGGCTTCTTTTCCTTGATCTATTAACATTTTTACAATTAATCCATCATAAGAACCAATATCAAGAATTTTATTATATTTTTGAAAAAATTTCAAGTAAGTTTCAGTCATTT
>JAAOXW010000063.1 GCA_018221005.1 Candidatus Altarchaeota archaeon | reverse complement strand
TGGGCCCGCAGAGATTTGAACTCTGGACCTCCGGCTTATCAGACCGACGCTCTACCGACTGAGCTACGGGCCCCTAACGGTTTTTATTGGGCTCTGGGGTATTAAAATATTTGCTAAACCGAGCTTTTTTCTGTTAACGTGCCGGTGAGTTGCGGACGAACCAGCACCCGTGATTAAACTCCGTAGAGTTTAGTCGGGAGAGGGAATTGCACCCCCGTAAAGCAGATCTGCAGTCTACCGCCTCAGCTACTCGGCCATCCCGACGCTTTAGTAATGGCCTTTATAGATTAATAAGTCTTTTTCCGGATTGCCGTACATTGCTTTGTAGGGCAGTGCCAAAAGAGTCCAGAGTTCCTCCGCCAAGAAGCCCTTACTCGCCCTTGAATAATGCTCAGTGTGTAACTCATCGACCAACTCACATAGGGACGGCATCACAGTTTGCCAATAGAAAGTTTCTATCTGGTCTTCGGGTAGAGTTAGTATAGTGGCCACTTTGTTTCGGAGTTCCTTAGTTTCATGAAGTTTTTTTGCATACCAATCTAAGGCTTCAATTTCTGAATTATTCCTTCGGCTTCCCGACATCACTACTTCATCTTTCAGACTTGCCAACTCAACCATCATCCATTTGGAGATGGGCGTTAAGTTTTCAAAATAAACCTGTTCAAATTCCTGGCGCAATTTTACAATTTCTTCACTAAAATAAGCCCCAATCTCAACCAGTTCTCCCTTTCGGTCTTTTTTCATGTGTGGGGACACAGAAATACATAAGCTGGATATTTATTAAAAACAACCCTTTTAAACCCCCCTTTCGGGAGGTTCTTTATGGATTGGACCTTGATTCTTGATTTTGATGGTACCATCATTAAGGAGAACACCTGGCAGCTGATGCTGAAAAAACACAACCTCCCTGGCAGTAAGTTTCATGAGAAATATGAGGCCGCCCATCACAAGGGGGCCCCAGATTCAGAATTATACAAAATTATAGCTAATTGGACTGCGGATGATGCAGGCAAAATACATGCAGTGATGACGGATGAAAGTCTAAAGTCAGTTTTGGCGAATATGAAGTTCACTGCTGGCTTCGAGGACTTTATGAAAAGCCATCCAAAAAAGTTTGGATATGTTGCCTTTCTTTCGGGAGGCTTCCCCCCACTAGTTCAGAAGGTTGCGTTGAGATACGGTGTTGATTCATACGTTCCCCAATATACTGTGCACGGCTCTGAAATCAAAGTAACTCACGCCATTTTAGGTTCAACCAAGAAAAAGTTGATTGAAGGGCTTGGAAGGGATGGCCGTGTAATTTATGTTGCGGACGACCCAATTAAGGGCTATGAATCTTCAGACTATGGACCCAATGTGTTGAGAATTTACATGGATGGTGAAGACAACCCCGGACCCACAGTTCACAATTTCCACGAACTTGGTGAGCTGGTGGACAAAATAATGGCCACCCCGGACAAGTACTTCTAATAATCTTTTTAATACGATGTATGATAGCAAGAAATGGATCCACTCATGATAGTTGTGTTCTTGGGATTGGCCAGTCTCGGTTATGTGGCTTGGCTCATCAAGGATCTTTTGGAAAAACCAGAAGGCCCTGTTAAAATGCGTGAAATCGCAGATTATATTCGTGAAGGTTCAGATGCCTTCCTTTACCGTGAAATAAAAACCATAGCTCTCTTTACTACTCTAATAGCAGGGGCACTCTACTACACTATTGGCTGGAAGACGGCCGTTTGTTTCGTAGTGGGTGCCATTCTATCAGTGTTTGCAGCCTTTGTTGGTATGAAAGTTTCAACATGGGCCAACATTCGCGTGGCAGCGACGGCTCTGGACAATAGGGGCGGTGACCCGGAAGTTATTGCTTACAAGGGTGGTGCAGTAACTGGTCTTTGTATTGTCTCAATGTCATTGATTGGAATTTCACTACTCTATATGTGGTTGGGTGACCCAATGCCCCTTGCCGGTTTTGGCTTTGGTGCTAGTTTGAGTGCACTCTTCTTGCAGTTAGGTGGAGGAATCTTCACTAAGGCTGCAGATGTTGGTGCCGATTTAGCTGGTAAAGTTGAGAAAAATTTACCGGAAGATGATCCTCGCAACCCCGCAGTAATTGCTGACCTTGTCGGTGACAATGTTGGTGACTGTGCTGGTCGTGGTACTGATTTGTTTGAGAGTTTGAGTGATGAAATTATTGCAACTATGATTCTCGGTTTAAGTTTTGGATTTTTGATTGGACCTAAAGCCATCATCTTCCCAATACTAGTTCAGGCCGTTGGATTATTCTCAACCATAATTGCCATTATGTTCCTGAAAAAAACTAAGCATGTGTTGAATATGATTTACTTGAGCTTCGGTGTAACTGTTGCAGTTAATCTTGTTGGGCTGTGGTATCTTTCCACCCAATACTTGAATAACCTACTACTATTCTACGCCGGCGCTATTGGGCTGTTCACTGCAATTGCAGTAGCAGGTATTGTATTGTACTATACTGATGCCCGCTTCAAGCCGACACGCGAAACAGCAGAGGCAAGCCTTAGGGGGACGGGGGTTCTCCTAATTCAAGGCATGGCATACGGGCTAGAATCTGCAGTAGCACCCTTAATTTTGATTGGTGCAGTGATTTGGACAGTATATACTATGCTGGGTGCAGGTATGATGGGTCTCTACGGCATTGCGGCTGCGGGTTTGGGTATTCTGTCAATGACAGGAATTCTCATGGCAGCCGACACTTTTGGACCTATCGCTGACAACGCCGACGGTATTGGGGACTTGTCTGGATACGGCAAGAAGGTTGGAAAGATAACTAACAAACTGGATGCGGTAGGCAACACTACCAAAGCTACCACCAAGGGTTATGCAATGGCCAGTGCGTTGATGACTAGTATTGTAATGTTATTTGCGTACTTGCATGAGATTGCCATTCACGAAGGAGTTGGCTTGATGGAAGTTTTCATCAATGTGGCTGACCCTATCAATATAGTAGCCATGTTCTTTGGCGCTTCACTTCCCTTCTTGTTCTCGGCCTTTGCCATTAAGGCAGTTGGTCGCACGGCAGACAAGATGGTTGATGAAGTTCGAAGGCAGTGGAAGGCAGATAAAAATATACTAAAGGGTAAGTCCACGCCGGACTATGCCAAGTGTGTAGATATTTCCACAACCGAATCAATGAAAGCCATGGTTGCACCAACAGTAATTGCAATTCTTACTCCGATTGGTGCGGGTATGCTCTTTGGTGCAAAGGCACTGGCAGCGTACTTAGTGGCTATCAACATTGTAGCACCACTCCTCGCCCTGTTCATGTATAACAGCGGCGGTTCATGGGACAACGCCAAAAAGCACGTTGGTGAAACTATGAAGAAGAAGCACCCGGAAGCTTACAAGGCAGCAGTCGTGGGAGACACCTTGGGTGACCCACTGAAAGATACTGCAGGACCAAGTTTGCACATCCTCGTGAAGTTGCAGAATATTGTGGCTATAACTTTACTTCCCCTGTTCTTGTGAGCGGGGAGGGTCTTTTATTTTTAGTAGTTAAACAATCAAACCTCTAGCTTCTTCCACCAAACCAAATTCATGGACCTTCTTGCCGTCAACTGTTCCTTCAATTTCCACAAGGAATTCCGTGTATCTGAATTTACCGAGACCCGAGAAATTTACAGTAAAAGTTTCATATGGGGTGGTCTTGAGGTCAACTTTATCTGATTGAAGATGAAGCTTACCGTTGTCTGACGAAACTTTCACAGGATAAATAACTCCGTTAAATTTGAGGCTGGTTTTTTTTGGAAGGAGTTGAAAGAGAGTTCCCACATCCTTCCCTTGGAAGCGCAGCCAATTCCATGATGAAAAGGGGGACTTAGCCTCAACTTTCTGAACATAAGCTTTACCTGAAATTGATTTTCCAAAGAGTTTACCTGAAAAGTGTCTGTATTCATTGTGCCACTTGGCAAGTTTCCAAACACCATCGTTGTCATCTTCTGCATAAAACTTGTCAAAGATGAGGTTTGTATCCCCGTACTTTAGGAAATATTTATTATCTGAAAATTTGAAGTCGAAGGGTCCTTTTGGAGGAAAGTCGAGTTTCATGGGTTGGTCAATTTTAACAAGTTTACCTTCCTTAGGGTCATAACCCCAAAATACCACAAAATAATCTGGATAACTTACCTTGTGACCATTCACTTTTAAAATTCCTTTTTGAGTGCCCCACATAAATAAAAACTGACGGGGCCCCTCGTTTCCATAGATGAACCAGTAATTTTTAACATGGGGGAGCAGATTGGGTTTATTCATCATTTCCATCTTATCTTTATTCACATAAGGGGCGGGCATTTATCCTTATTGAATATAAAAAGTATTCAATACTTTTTAAGCAGCGTACACTTAACTTTTTATGACTGAAGTGTTCCAAACACTCTATAACATGATTCAAGACTCAACCAGAGTTCTTTCAAAGGGGGAGTCTGCTGAGGCGGGGCTAATAGAAGCGCCCTTTGAAAAAGTTGACGTGATTTTTTTGGATGTTGTTGTGAATCGAACAAAAGCAGAAAGGTATGAAAATGCTGTGATGGCTGAACTTGAAAATTATCCTGACCCAAGACGGCTCTCTGAAGGACCAAGCTACATGGAGTTGGCAATCAACCTCGGACTGGAACAAGTTGATGCACTGAGGTTGATGGCAATGGGAGAAACACTTCGTCTATGGACTATTGAAAGTGGAAAAAACAGGGGAATGGACGATGCAACTGCACGCACAATGGCAGCGCGCGGACAACTCAATATTTCGGGTTATGATGCAACTTTGAGTTATTTTCAGTAAAGTGCATAAGTCTTAATACTGTAAAAACGTGGGCTGATTGTGAAAAAGACAACCTTAATCTCATCCATACTTATTTTGATTATTTTTGCAACTTCTGCCTACTTTTATTCTACGTTGCCGGACACCATGGCAACTCATTGGGGTATTTCAGGACAACCCAACGGGTACATGTCTAAGTTCTGGGGGGCTTTCTTTACACCCCTGCTCGCGGTTATTATGTTTGGACTTCTCATGATTGTTCCAACTATTGACCCACTAAGACAGAATATAGAAAAGTTCCGAAAGTTCTACGATGGCTTCATACTTCTAATGGTTACTTTCATGTTGTATATACACGTACTAGTACTTCTATGGAATTTGGAAGTGTCAGTTAACATGAGTGTTGCAATATTTCCTGCAATGGGTGTGTTGTTTTACTACCTCGGTATTCTTATGGAACATGCTAAGAGAAACTGGTTCATTGGAATTAGAACTCCCTGGACTTTGAGTAGTGACAATGTGTGGGACAAAACTCACAAACTTGGAAGTAAGTTGTTCAAGGCCGCAGGTGTGTTGGCGTTCTTTGGTTTTTTACTTCCTGGCGCGGCACTTTTTGTGATAGTAGGTCCCTTGATACTGTTTTCTCTTTATTTGATTCTATATTCTTTTCTTGAGTTTAGGAAGGAAGGGCAAGCATAAGTTAAGGCTTTAAATGTTGCATCTATACGTTCCCATGGCAACTAGGCCCCGCAAGAAAGCAATACCAAATCGTGCAAATGAACTTGACAAGCAGCTCAATGATTTTAAGATGGAAATAAAACACTTGGGAGAAAGAGTCAAAGAAGTTGCGGAACGTAATGTTGAAGTTTGTGAGCACCATTCACAGGAGTTCAGAACTTATTCAGGCAGCATCAATCCGTTACTAATTAGTTTGTTCAGTTTGTTAGGGCTTGTTTTTACTATTTGGCTGCTCGGAATAGTGGCCTTTTTTACTAACATGTCCTTCCTTTCAAATATTGCAACCTTTTTTGAAAATAATTTAGGAATCTTGTTTGCATTTGCTATCTTTTCAGCTTATCGACATCACTTCACAATACGCTGGGGACACTCAATAATTCCCTTACTTCCAATCTTAAGCGGACTTGAAGCTTTGATTGTTATTTGGATACTCCTTCACTTGGCAGAAATCGTAAATGCACAGTGGGGTAGTGCAATGCTGACCGCTGTCATTTTCTGGACCAATTTGAGTTTCTGGTGGATTTTTGGGGCAGTAGTTTTTCTGGGGTATTTCATACTGTTACTTAAACTAGCAACTGGGAATGTTGTAATGGCAGCTAAGAAAACCAAAACTCGAGCTAAACAGAAGCGAGCACCCGTTAGAAAACTATCAAAAGGTCCTCAGATAAAACGACTATATCGGTCAGGAGAGGACAAGATGATTGGTGGTGTTTGTGGAGGTCTTGCAGAATATTTTGAGATTGACCCTACACTAGTTAGATTAGCATGGGCCGTTTCAGTTTTCTTCTGGGGAACAGGAGTGCTTGCATATATTCTTGCGTGGATTATTGTTCCGAGAAACCCCAAGCACAAGTGGGATTATTGATGCTTACTTGAAATTGCGCAAGCAATCTTGTCAATCGCCGCAGCAACTTGCTCAGTGGGCTTCTTTACTAAATTCACAAATTCACTATTGAGCTTTTCAAAGTGTCCACCCCTATTCATATTCACAACAGGTTGTTTGGATGTTCGTGTAACGGCCCCACAAAATTTCCCATTTACTACATAACAACGAACGTCCCAGAACTTGCCATCTTTGAGTTCAAGATCAACCCTATTTTGTAAGACCATGGGCTCTCTAAATTTTGGAAAGTCCCGCGGGACTTTTTTCCACACAGTTACGCCCTTCCCGCCCCATCCAAAGACCGGCTTAAGAACCATACCCGTTTCAAACTGCTCTAGAACTTGGTCTGCAACCCTTTTTGTGCCTGTTCCAGAGAAAACCATGAAATTTTTAGGAGTTCTGACCTCAGTCAGATTTTGAACAATCATTGTGGAGAGGTGTTTGTCCGTGGTTATGCGTATGGCTTCCTTTGGGTTGACCATGAAGGCAGAGCTTTGATAGATTTGCGCAAAACTAAGTAAGTTGAAGAGTAAAACATTTGGCAGCATGTTTTTTCCGTTTTCATCCACCAGTTCCGGAGTACTATAATCTTGATATTCAAAATAGCATTGATGTGTTGGAAAGAAACGATTAAGTTGTTGTTGTTTCCACTCATTGCCTTCATCTTTCTCCTTTTTCCGAATAACAATTGCAGCTTGAGGGTTTTTCACTCTTTTCTTTACAACTTTGGCCAAAGCCTCAATGGGTTCAAGCATATTGGTTCCTGCTAAAAGTTTTGCACCGGGTGCAGAATTAGCTTCAATAAACACCGGCTCGTTTTGTTTATTGATGATAAAATCAATTCCCCCAATTATGTATTTTTTAGTTCCCATTCACTCCACCCACTTTGCTGCTGTTCTTGCAATCGCAATTGCAATCTGCTCATATTCACTCGAAGGTTCTTTATCGTTTCTACCCCACTTATTAAATTCAACTAAAGCTCCACGAACCGGTCTGTGAACATGGGACTTTAAGATGAAGTCGCTCTCCCCAGTTAACTTCTTCCAGGAAATGCCAAGCATAAGTCCCGATTTTTTAGGTAAATGGGCTTTGATTCCTGCACGAAATTTATACGAGTTGAGGAGACCACCAATATATTGCTTCCTTCTACCAAACCCAAAGAGTACATCATATTTTTTGTTCATCATTCCGTGATAGGTAAGTATGAATTTCGGCGATATTTCGGCGATTTTGTTGTGAAAATTAAGAAGTAACTTCTTTCCAGAAAGGTCCGAATGTACTGGTACTCTTACCGGAGCACTAAGCTGACTGTGTCCCAAGCGGGCGATTACATCTTTCCCAAGTTCTTCTGGATTTCTTGCGAAGTCAATTTTATTTCGTGGGATTCTTGAAACCATTAACTGACCACCAATATCTTTTGCAGCAACGGCAGCCAAAACATCCGTTGCCCATTCACACATATTGAACGTTACTGCCTTTCCTTCCGCAGTTACTTTTACCTTTTCTCCACCAATATGTGGGGCAACAATTAATACGGGCGTTTTTCCAAAAGAGTATCGTTCAACCTTCGGACCAAGTTTTTCTTTCTTGCTACCCTTCACTATTGCTTTGAATTGTTCCCAGGCCATATCAAGACCTCCAAAAGGCCCCTTGTCGTCGAAGATACTTGACAATTTCTCCAGCAACATTTTTCGAATCGGCTTTTTCAAGCCCCTGAAACTGTGCGTTGACATTGGCTTCAATTACGACAGGACCATTTGGCCCATGCATAATATCAATTCCGCAGATGTCCATTTCAAGAACCTTGGCAGATTTGAGCGCCATTCTTTTTTCTTCATGGGTCGGCTCGTATTTTTCCCCAACACCCCCAATTCCTATGTTTGAGCGCATTTCTCCTTCTTTAGCAACCCGTTTCATACTACTGATTACTCTTCCTCCAACAATGTAGAGTCGAACATCTTCCCCTTTATTTTTTATGAACTCTTCAACAAAAATGGGTTCATTGAATCTTTCAAGGGCATCCATGACACTGACTGCAGATTGTTTTGAATCTGCGAACATAACACCTGCACCCTTTGAACCATAGATTAATTTCATAACTAAGGGATAATCAAGTTTCTCGAGGGCGTGTTCAAGTGTTTCGCGCTTAACTGCCATATAGGTTTCTGGAACTGGAATGTCTCTTTCCTGCAAAAGGAGTAAGGTTAGGAATTTGTTGTGAGATAAAACTAATGATTCGGGAGTAATTGGAAGTTGAGCACCCCCCTGTTGAAGGAGACTAAGAATCGTAGCTCCAAATTTCTTATACGTTCTGGGGATTCTTGGGTAAATTACTTCATAGTTCATGAGGTCCTTGTTTTTATAGGTCAGGGCAAAATTTCCCTTTCTGATTTCAACATTTATTTGGGGGATTGCAAAATAGCTGGTGCTAGAAAAGACCTTCGCCGCCTCTTCAATCACACGTATTTCTTCATAGCTCCTACTTAGAGGGCCCAAAATTGCTAATTTCATGACTTAACCACCTCGCTACTGCGGCAAACCCATTAGTGATTTTGCCGACAACATCTTCCACAGTAAGTTCTCTTTCTTGTATACTTTCCCCAATGGCAGATACCATCTTTACTGCAGGGTCTTGTCCTCCGACCTGATTAAAGATTTTGAAGTTAGGGTATAGGAGGACCTTACTAATTACAGAAGTCTTGCCTGTGTTTATGAAAATAACTGAACAAAAATCTGTGCGAAGCACCTTTGCCACCTTCACTGCCTTTTTCTTCAACGCTTCATCAACATGAATTGATTTTCGTTTGCCTTTCACATTTTCATATGCAATAACATCCCGCCCCGCAACAAAAACCACAGTTGTGGCTGTTGCTTTTATTGGTTTTTGCATTACCATCATGTGTCCTGGCCCAAAGAGTGAAAGCACGCCCTTGAGGGTTTCTTCATTATTAATCAACACCCGCTTTCCCTTTGGTGCGTTCACAATAACTGGAAACTTAAATTTTTCAACAATAGTGTTGCAAGCAACATCCTGTGCAACTGCAAAGGTTTTACGAATAGGAAGTCCGGCCGAAGCTAATTTTTGAAGGATGAGGGGTTGGTTCCAAAAATGCATTAGAGTTTCACTTTTAATAGAAACGATAGTTTTTCTCTCCAACGCACGAGCAATTGTATAGTATATTTCTTTTCGCGGTGAATCCGGTAAAATTAAAACGTAATCAAAATCTGCCAAATTATGTTTTTTGTAAGTTGTTTTGATACCATCTCCAACATAAATCATTACTTCATCAAAAGGTGCATAAATTGCCTTTCGAAATGCCTTCTCAAACGCGGGCAAGATGTCTTCCTTCTTCTCCTTTGGTCCTACAACCGCGACCCTTAGGCTAAACACAGCACTGTTTTGTTTAAGCCTCTAAAAGCTTTGGCCCAAAAAAGCCGCTTAAAACCGAGCTTTTAAAAGAGGCTTGACTAACTTGAAGCATTCGGGTGAGTCACGTTGCGACGTGTGAACCCGAATCCGTGGTCCAACGCCGTAGCGTTGGAGGGCTGGTAGTTTAGTTGGTAGAATGCTGGCTTCGCATGTCGGTGATCGGGGGTTCGAATCCCTCCCAGTCCAATGAAACTTTTAAAAAAAGTTTCATCAAAATGACGAATTAACCCACATTCGTCTGCGGACTCAGTGGGTTGATTAAAAAGTTAATACGACTCCAACCCCAACTCTTCACGAATCTTTTTCTCTATGTCCTTAAACGCGCCATCTGGATTAAAGTCCCCAGAATAATTTTCACTCTGGGGTGCATAAACTTCCGTAGGCATATATATTTGTTTTTTCATCACTGTCTTCACCTAAAACGCACATGCGTGTGTGCGTGTGTGCGCGAGCAAATTCAATCACTTTTGGTATTTAACCGGTTTGGCAAAACTCTGGAATGAACTAGCGGTTCAGCTTTAGTTATTTAAACCAAAGGGGAAGGAAATTTTATGGAACTAGTGGGTGGTTTCGAAGGCAAGTCAAAAACTTACTTTGAAGTTTACAGAGTAAGGGGGGACAGTTGGAAGTCAGTAGTTCCAGAACTTAACGAAATTGAAACTGAGGCCTTTAAGCTTCCAAAGGGGCGAATGGAAAAGCTTTCAAACTATCGAGTTTTAGACAGTGCAGACTTCTGTTTAATTGTTAAACCAAAGGGAGATAACAAAATAGTGGCGTACATTTGGGGTAAAGGAAAGGACACAACCTTTCACATGAAACACAGCGCGGTCCGTTCAAATTATCAAAGACAAGGTATTGGAACCCAACTTAAAACTCAGTTAATAGACCAACTCAAAAAAGACGCAGTTTACTCTAAAATTTATGTTCATGCCATTAACAACATCTCCGCTACAATAAATGAACAAGTGGGTTTCGTAAAAAAATATCCCTTTTCTTACAAGGACCAAACTACATGGGTAATGACCAAAGACCTCTAACCTTTGATGCGTTCCATAGTCCACTTGAACGCCAAGTCTCTCTTTTTCTTTACCGAATGCTTCTTTATTTCGCGCTCGAGTTTGTATCTGTCTTCAGTTGATCTGTATCCTAAAAGTTTGAAGCTTGTGCCTTGTCCGCACCACGTCTTTTTATTTTGAATTTCAACATTTTTCTTATGTTCCGCCACGCGTTCATAAACGGGTCGGCTAGTCATCCCAACATACAACTTAACAGAGCCATCAGTTCGGACTGATTCTGCAATATAAACAAAACCTGCACGAGATGCTTGAACTACCACTGAAATCTTTAGATTCGTAATATATAACTAATGCTCCTGCAACCCTTTATTGTGACTCTGCAAATGGCCCGTATTGAGGGCCTCTCATCGGAGGAAGCCCAGAAAATTCTTAAAGATGTTGGAAAAAACAGCATCACTGAAAGAAAGCGAGTTTCTTGGTTGTCTATCTTCTTTCAACAGTTTGAAGAGCCCATTATTTTGATTTTTATTGCTGCGGCAGTTATGTCCGGCTTCCTTGGCGAAACCTTGGACTTTACTGTAATTTCCCTCATAACTTTTTTCATAATTATTCTTGGCTTTATTCAAGAGTACAAAGCGGAGGAAGCGCTAGAAAAACTAAAGGACATGAGTTTACCTACTGCTAAAGTTCTTAGGGATGGAAAACTAAGAGAAATTGATTTGGAACATGTGGTGCCTGGAGATATTGTAGTGCTTCATTCTGGAGACATGGTACCTGCTGATTGTAAAGTAATTGAGTCTGCAGCGTTGTTTCTTGATGAATCGATGTTAACTGGAGAATCACTGCCTGTCGAAAAAAAGCTTGAGGACGAAATATATAGGGGAACTATTGTTGTGCGTGGCAATGCACGTGCCATCGTAGCCAAAACTGGTATGCACACAAAATTTGGAAAGATTGCACAGTTATTGGGTCAAGATGGAGAGAGCAGTATTAAGAAAAAATCAAAAGAGATTGCAACAGTAATCACTCGAATTGTGCTGTGGGGTAGTGGTTTAACTGCATTAATTGGTTTGGCCCGTGGCTCAACTGTTGTTGAGATGGTTTCAATTGCAATTGCAACGGCTATTGCCGGAATTCCGGAATCCCTCCCACTGACAACTACAGTAGTTCTGGCTATTGGAGTTTATGGCATGACTAAGAAAAATTCCATTGTTCGAAGAATGTCTGCAGTGGAAGAACTGGGGCTCATTACTTTCATTTGTACTGACAAAACGGGAACACTCACTAAAAATCAGATGACTGTTGAAAAAATTTGGGCAGGTGGAAAAATATTCACAGTTACTGGGTTGGGATATGAAATTGAAGGTAAAATTTTAAGCGACGATAAGGAAGTTAGTAACCCCGACTTAGAATCCTTACTCATTGGGGGAATTTTATGTAATAATTCAGATATTGTCATTGTAGAAGAAGGCACTCAAGTTGCGGGTGACCCAACAGAAATTGCACTCCTTGTTGCTGCCAGAAAGTATGGGCTTAATGAAGATTTTGTCCGAGTAAAGTTTCCAAAAATTGGAGAAATTCCATTTAGTTCAAAGCGCAGGTGCATGTTAACCATTCACAGTACAGATGCAGGCAAATCAAAGCGATCTCTCTTGAAAGGGGCACTTGAAGTGGTGCTTGACAAATGTTCACATATTAGAATGGTGGGGAGGGATGTGCCCCTCACTAAGCAACTTAAAAAAGAAATTCGTGAAATCGCAGACGCTATGGCAGATAAATCTCTCCGAATTCTTGCTGCGGCATATAACCGAAACCGCGTGAAAAAGAGCAAGAATGAAAAGTTTGTCTTTGCAGGCTTCTATGCCATGGAAGACCCACCCAAAGAAGGCGTTAAAGAAGCGATTGAACTGGCAAAACGGGCAGGTATTCGTGTTGCAATGATAACTGGGGACAATCCAAAGACTGCACGCTCCATTGCAGAAAAAATTGGAATTGAAGGTGATGTAATAACGGGACGTGATTTTGACAAATTCACAGATAAGCAGCTCAGTAAAGAGTTGAAAGATGTTGGTATTTTTGCACGAATAGACCCTGAAGATAAACTTAGGATTGTAGAAGGCCTCCGCAAGCAACACCATGTAGTTGCTATGGTGGGAGACGGAGTGAATGATGCACCTGCATTGAAGGAAGCAGATGTAGGTGTGGCTATGGGCAAGAGGGGAACCGAAGTTGCCAAGGGAGCGTCTGACATAATAATTGCAGATGATGATTTTTCCACTTTAGTTGAAGCGATTCGCATGGGTAGAAATATTTATTATAATATTCAAAAATTCACTGCATTCTTACTCAGCTGGAATTTAGGGGTGACTGGTTTAATTCTTTTGAGTGTACTCTTATTTGGGGGAAGTGCCGCCGTATTTCTCCCACTTCAAATTTTATTTTTGAATGTAGTCCTTGAAGATTTGCCGGCCATTGCATTGGGACTTGACAGTCCTGAGAAAAATTTGATGGAGCTTCCCCCAAGAAACCCAAAGGAAAAATTCCTTCCAAAAAAAATATGGGCATTAATCCTTGGTTTTGGAATGTATATGTGTTTAATGAGTTTGGCAGTTTTCCTCCTATTCGCCTATGATTTAGAACTTGCCCGAACTATGGCCTTTGCCGTATTCTCCCTCTTTGTAATTTTCAATGTGTTTAATTTCAGGTCACTTCAAAAGTCCACACTTTTCACCGCACTCAGAAAAAATTGGTTTTTGTTGATAGCAATTTTAGCCTCTTTCAGCCTCACCCTCCTTGCAATGTATACGCCGGGAGGAATGAGCGTCTTCAAATTTGTACCCTTGGATGTGAGCCAATGGGTGTTTTCGGCTCTAGTTGCTTTTTCCGTGCTTCCTATGGGTGAATTACTCAAAAAAAGTATATTTAGCAAACAAGCCGTAGAATAAGTATGGAATTGAAGACATTGTTTGCAGTTTTCATGATGCTAAGCATCGTTTTTGCCCCAAGTACGGGCACAGATGTTGCTGGTGACGTGAACACTACAGGAAGCATAACAACAACAGCTAGTGACGACGGAACGGCTGTTGTAACAACAACTGATGAGGATATAACCATCTCAAATGACGATTTGGAAGATGAAACTGGAATAGAAGTGGAAGATGAAAGTAGTGATGACGAAGGACTCACAGTACTTGCTCCAGTTCTAACAGCTGTAACCTCAGCAGGCAACTATGGTGCCTGTGAAATTACAAGAGAGGGTGTTGAAGAATATACCAAACTAAAAGCAGTTTGTGAATTGACACTTCCAACTCCTTGCCATTGGATTTCATATAGCTGGGTACCTACCCGAGATGAACATAGCTACAGATTCAGAGTTGTGATTGAACAACAGCAGGACACCTGCATTGAAATGATCAAGACAACAACGATTGAAGATGAAATCTATGTTAGGGATGTAGAGTTTGCCACACATGAAATTGAATACCGTCAAGCATTGCAACCAATAGATTTGCAAGTTCCATATGAGCCCCCCCAAGAGATTTTCGAAGTGCAAACTTCATCCGTGGCTCTTTGTACTAACGAGAGGATTAGAATGGAAGGTGAACTTAGAGAGTTCTATCTAAAACTTGAGAGAGTGAAAGAATTGGGAGATGAAGGTGCAATAAGAGACATTGAGAGATACATTCATGAATTCAAGGAACGTCTTGAAGACCTTCCTCAGTTTTCAGATTGTGTTGACTTAACGACGGGACTCGCATATGTAGCAGAAGGCGCAACCGCCACACAAGCAATTCAATATCTCCGAAATTCGGAGCGTATACAGAATAAGATAGAAGAAATAAGGGAAATTGAACTGAAACTCAGATTAGTAAACCCTTGTTCGAAATTAGACTATCTCGATGAAAATATTGAAGAGCTCGAATTGGAGCTTGAAGATACAACGGATGAACTAACTATGGAAGCTATTAAGCAAAAACTTGGTATGCTTCTTGATGTTAGAGAACACATCGACAGAGCTTGTGACGTGGCAAAAAACACAGAGGTTTGTGTAGATGCCTTTAAGCTCAGGAATGAACTTGCAACCGTAAAGGACCAAATCCAATCAGGAGATCTTGGAGCTGTAGAAATTGTGAATGAGATTGTAGAACTGACGAGAGCGTATGACCAATACCAAGGTCAATGCTTCAATATACTTCTACGTGCAATGGAAGAACATCCATGTGTTTCAGCACAAACCCTACGGATTCAAGTAGCCAAAATGTCGGAGAACAACGAAGATGCGGATCTGCTCCCCCACCTCTACGAGAGGGTTGAGGAGTATGAACATAAGTGCAAAGAAAAGAGCCAAGCTTGGCTGAACGAAGATGTAGAAGACTTTCTTGAAGACGAACTCAAAAGGAGTGAAAACTTCGGAACGGAAAGAAAAATAATTGCACTTCGTATCGGAGAGTTAGAACTACAGAAACAATTTATTGCCATGGACGAGGCCTTGAGCAACGATGAAAAAATCTTGCAAATGGGTCAGATTGAGCTGAAAAAAAGAGAACTTATTATGAGTGCCATTAGGACATTCGGACAAGTTAGAGTTTCAGCTACAATGAAAACCAAATTTGAACCAAATATGGTAGACATTGAAGGGCAATCGGAAATTGTTGAGGACATAAGTATTGAACTTCCAACCTCCGAAGATGACGTTGAAGGAGTAGGGCTAGTAGCCACCATCAAAAAAGATGAAGTTGAGCTAACTGGTCAAAGGTCAATTGTCAGAGTCAGGAGTAAGATGGAATTCGAGAACGGAATTCTCAAATTCGGTAATGTAGCTATTCTTTTACCGGATGAAATTGTAGACCGAGCTCGTGCATACTTCGGTGAACTGGAACTAGAAGAAGGGGACGATGGCGTCACCTATAGCGGTCCAGTGAAACAGAAGGTTCGTTTGTTTGCAATAATCCCTCTGAGCATGAATTCACATGTAAAGATGGATGCGGAAACAGGGGACATTTTGAGTATGGAACGACCCTGGTGGGCAGTGCTTACCGTTGGATGAGTTGGGCAACCGCCCACTCTTTTTTATTTATTTTTTTAAAAATTTGAGCTCAGGCTCAAAGTCAGATAACAAACTTGTGCCAAAGAACGTACTCATTTCTTCATAACTAAGACCGCCATGACAACTTGCAAAACCTGCAGATTCACCAATAAATGGTGTATATTTTGAGTGTGCAAAGGAAATTAAATCTGGAATTCTGCCCATAAAGTCTTCGTCAAATGATTGGCCCATTAAGCCACTTCTCATAAAATCTGCACCCTCGAAAACATATGAAGTTTTTGAGAGGGTATGAATTATTTTTTGTCGGAACTTTGGAACTACATTAAGCATCATGTGTCTATCACCACCAGCTACGGGTGCACTAAGCCAGTTCTCCCTTATGTTTGCGCGTTTATAGGTTATGGGGATGTGGCCATGATCTGCAGTAAGAATAAACAAAGTCTTGTCTGCATTTTTTTCATCACGCAACTTAGCTATTAAGTTTAAAACCAGTGAAAGTTCGGTTTGATATGCATACTGTTCCCCCCCACCATGTAATAAATTGTCAGGGGTTTCAAGATAGGCTAGCATAAACTTCTTTCCACGAGATGTAATTCCTTCCTTTAGTTTTTCGAGAAGGTGGCCATATGCAGAAAATGGAACAACTTCAGCACCTTCTGAAAGTCGATGGGTGAAGGGTGTATTCGAAATTCCATACCGCAGAAGGTGTTGACTTTTCACTTTATGTTGTTTAAGTTTCTGAAAAATAGTTTCCCCCTTTAGGATGTGGTGTGAACCAAGGTCGACATAGTCACCAAAGCTATCTGTGAATTCAAAGGGGTTAAACCGCCCAATCTCCGGAAGGAAAAAGGTGAAACCAAAAATTCCGTGTTCTGCGGGGGGCTTCCCCGTAAATATGCTGGCTAATGCAGCAGGAGTTGAAGAAGGAATTACTGAACCTAGTTCATGAGATTTTAATCCCAACCCATTAATCAATCCCCTATCAACAAGATTCTTATGCCCAAGACCATCCATGACCAACAAAATTACCTTTTCATACTCTCCCTTGACTAACTTACCTGTTCTTTGACCAAAGGCGGCCATAACTTCATTAGAAATTTCAGAAATATTGTGCTTAAACTGCGGGAGTTTGACGTTTTTACCGGCTAAATCCTCCATTTTCATTTGCTTTTTGAAGCTTTAAAAGTCTGAGTTTACGAACCAAAAGTGGTTGCGTAATATTTTAAAAGAAAAGCAGGACCCAATAACATGGTTGAATGTTCAAAGAAAGAGGAAAAGTTCGAAGAAGATTTTGAGGTCCGCGAAGATGTTGAAGATTCAGAAAACGATACCTCTGATTTCATGAAAGGCATGGAAGAGGCAGAGCGACGCAAAAAAGACACTTGGGAACAAGAGAAAGATGATGCCAATCAAGAGTTGGGCGATGACCGAGACGATGGCGTTGTTAACGGGGACTTTTAATTTTTATTTAGTCCTTCTTCTTTTTAATCTCCAACTCTATCCGTAATGCCTGTGAGGATATTGGCTTGACGCTGATAGTGATGAAAAGGAGGTGAAATCTGAGGCAATTCATGCTACCAAAAATAACTTATGAAGCGGCAACATCTTCAATTGTGATATATTGCACATCGTCACCGTTCAAAAATTCCTCTGTATACTCTTCATATCCCGGAATCCTAAGTTGTTGTCTTCGTTCTCCAAAGTTGGTTTTGCCTTGGTGTAATAGTTCAAAGTACAACTTATCAACAATTGGTTCTGTTACAAATTTTACAACGTGTCGCTTGCGTTCTTCATCCCCCTCCCCAAGGGAATATGTATCTACAACATAGAATCCTCTGGGTGCAGAAGATTTTGGAAGAGTTTTAGCATAGGCATTTCGGGATTGCATTCCTGGACAAATTAATCCTAGCACCCCTTCGGCATACCCCATGTGGGGTGCGTGATGATGTGCAGAAATAGCCAGCTCCAGTTTCTTTGATGCTTTTAGGGCATGCTTCATTAAATTGTTAATTTTATTTTTCCCACCCCAGACTTTGTGGGTAAGATATGCTGGCATACCTGCAACTGTGGCAGTACCGCCACCCACCTCCGTACCCGAAATGGGGACTAGACGCCCACCAAAGTAACCCGCCTCAAGACGCTCAGAAATTTCTCCAGTTAACCGTTGGATATCTCTTTCAATAAAGCTCATTTTTTGCGAGCTCCAGTTTCCATTTAGAAAGGTAAGAATTTCATCCGAAAGTGTGTAGAGTTCATCCGATTCAAGTTCTTCCTTAATGGTTGCCAAGTTTGTTTCAAGAGTGGTAAAGGCCTCAACGCCTTCTTTACCAAAGTGGTCTTTCGCCTTTTCAAAGGAATCACCAAGATAGTTTTCCCCTACAATATCTTTTATCTGTTTAATGGTATCTTTTACCAAACTCAAGTAATCTGTCTGCGCCATTGAATAAAAAGAGTTCACTGTTGCTTGATCAATAGAGCTGCCCGATAAATCCACAGTAGCTTGGAGTCTAGTAAAGTCGGAAGCCATTGATTCAAAGCGAGATTCAAGCAGTTCCGCATAACGTCCCATCTGCTTTGATTTCTTTTGTTCTGCATCGAGCAACAAATCAAACATCAGAGCCTCGTCATACGCAAAATCTCCAGACTTGTTGAAATGATTGCCTGAAGCACAATAAACATCGCCCCCCTCAGATAAATATTCACTCAAGTACTTGATAAAATACTGATGGAGTTCGGATAATTGTCTCTGAGGGTCTTGTATTGGAGACATTAAATTCAAACGAACATTTCCGTCCCTCTGATCTTGAGATTGAGTGGTGTCGGGGGAAGTAAATACATTCACAATCTGTTTTAGGTAATTTCCATTAATCATATCCCCTGCAACGACTACATATTCTGGGTTTAATTGAGCAATGGTCACCCCTGTTGTCTCAAGAATTTCGTAATTAGACATTCGCACCAAATCCTCAGGGTCTCGTTCATGCCCGGCACCAATGTGACCGTCTGCAAGAACAACTCCCCGTGTGTGCTTCTCTTCAACATCTGGGTTTCTGGCCTTAACTTTGAGATATTGTGAGGGCAGGAATTCAATGGAAACCAAACCACTATCCCCATTGTTCACAATAGTAATTCCTCCCGTATACGGTACTCTCTGAGCGGCCTTTGTTTCTTTAACACGATAGGCCATCTCCTTCCAACGGGTAAATTCCTCAAGGGAGTCATCAACCATTCGGGGAACATTAACAATAAAGTAGTCGCTTTTCTCTTCAAAGACCACATTGTGCTGAAGAACCTCTAATCCATTTTTGTTAATACCAAAATCTACGAGAAATCGGGCAAACTGCCCCCTAGAAAAGAGCTGGTCCGCATGGTCCATGTTTCTAACTAGCGCAGTCGAAAGGGGCGTTGTAGAAATTACCTTATTGAAATTACAAGAAACGTACATATCTCTCATAAAATCCTCATAGACACTTTTGAGTTCGCCATCTGAATTGCTATGGAGATAACTGTCCTTATCTACAATTTTGAAATTGCGTTTATAGGGAACGGAATTCTTTATTCGGTCACAGTACTCTTTCTTAACTTTCTTACCTGCGACATCCATGGTTTTTGAATCTACAACATATCTCCCATATCGGGTCTGTTCATGAGTTTTTGTAATGTCTTGCCCTATTCGTTTTATAGTGGATACCAGCGAACGAAGGCTACTGAGCTCTCCCTTTGCATCAATCTTCTCAATTTTTTCCTTCTCGTTTTCAGGCGTCTTCTCTTCTTTTTCTAACTGCTTCTTTTCTTTTTTATCAACTTCATTTTCCCCGTTCTTTCCACTAAAAATATCTGCAAGTTTGTCAAAGTACGTATCAATTACCTCAACATATTCGGGGTCAACCATGTGGTGGGAGAAGGTTTTGATTTCCTCTGAATATTTAATTAACTTATCCGCTTCTTCGTCTCCCCTCTTTTCCCGTACCTCTCCTATTAGCTCCTCTGAAAACTCGTAAGCAGACAGACGGGCAGTTAATTTATCTTTCTTTGTCGACAGCCCTTTAACATTATTCATCAATTTTTCAACTTCTCTCATTTCAACATCAATGTTGTCCCAATCATATGAACTAAGAAGATAAGTAATATTGACGCCCCTAAAGACATCCTTTATTTTATCAAACTCTCTTCTAGACAAAATTCTTACATCATCTAAGTTTTGAACGTAATCTCTTTCACCAATTGCAGTATATTTTCCCTCATAGTATTTTTCATTGACCTTATGATCTCTTGTTCTTGCATGCTCCCTAGATTTCACACCTGAAACAAACTGAAAGGGGGGCATTATCCCCGTCATAATAATTTCATCAACTTGGTTATCTCTCAAGTACTCTGCAAAGCCCTCAGTCAATTCTGGCTTGTAAAATTTAGTTCCAATACCGGGAAGACTCCAAAGAACTGTTCTTTTACCTTTTTTATTAATGTTTTTAGAAATTTTTCGAGTTTTAGGCTTTTTAGAACTTTGTAACATCTATTCATTGGAGGGGGGGTATTTATAGATAATGTATGGGCCGACACAATAATTTAAGTTTGAATGGGGGTTTCTTCATCACGACCCAACCACTTCTCTTCAGAGAGTACTTTTTCCTTAGGTAAACTTATGATTTTACTAACCCCCCTATGCATGTAGACTCCAATTATTTGGTCTGCAACTTTAACGGTGTGGTCATTGTGAGTTACAATTAAAATTTGAACTCCCTTGCCCATATCTTTAAGCATGCGAGCAAATTTTTCACTATTGTGTTTGTCAAGTGCAGCTTCAACCTCATCAAAGATATAGAGGGGAGATGGTTTGAAATGTTGAATTGCAAAAATAAATGCGAGGGCCGCCAAAGTTTTTTGCCCTCCCGAAAGGGCATCAACAGACATGTCGCGATCATTCAAACGAACACTTATTGCAACTCCTGAAATACCTTCCTCATCTTTTTCCACTTCAAGTTTTGCATCCCCCTGAATAACTGTTTTGAAAATGCGTTTAAAGTGATTTCCAATGCCGTTAAAAGTTTCCATAAATTTTTCTTGCTTTTGTTCTTCAATTCCTTCCATTAATTTTACAATTGCGTCTCGCTCTTCAGAGAGTTTTTCAAGTTTAGTCTGTATTTTTTCAACCAGTAGCTTTACATTTTCAAAGTCTTCACGGGCCCTAAAATTCAACTCTCCCAGGGCTTCTATTTCGTTGAGAACACGCCTCAAAACTTGACCGGGTTGCTCAATTGGTTCCACCCCCTCAAATTCACGTCCGCGGTCGTTGATTTCTGAAAAAGAAATCTCCAATTCAGTTATTTTGCTTTCTGCAATTTTTAGGTTGGCTTTTTCACTGTAAATCTTTTCAGTAAGTTCATTCGTAGTAGTTTCAAACTTATTCTTTTTTTCCAACTTGGCACGAATTTCAGTTTCAAGCCGGTCTTTTTGAATTGAATGCTTGTCCAACTTTTTAGTCACTTCAGAAAGTAATTTATCTAACTCAATGGAATGAGTGCTGTGGCCCTTAATATTGACCGATATTTCCTGGAGTAGATTTTGAAGTTTTCCGAGTTCAGGAACAATTAATTTATCAAGAGTTTCTTGGTTAACTCGAATTTCAGACTCCAACGAAATTTTCTTAGTTTCCAGTAAATTAATTTTATTATTCAAGTCTTCTAAAATGGAAAAGTCAGGTATATCGAGTTTTTCGACTCGGAGACTCTTTAATTTTTCATGTAGTGCGTTTATACTTTCGTCAAGCCTTCCCTTGTTTTCCTTTCTTGTCCCTACCTCTGTTTTGATTTCCTTCCGACGGGCTTCAATTTCATCAAAAACTGCATTATTGAACTTAGTATCCAACTCTGCCTGAAGCTTGAATACTGCTTCTCTTGCAGCCTTAATCTTTTTTTCATAATTTGCAACCTTTGATGAAAATGCCTTAACTTTTTTTTGTTTTTCAACTTCACTTTCAAATTCAAATTTTGAAGGTTTGCCAATAACCGTTAACCCATCCACTCTGCCTTTTAAGTCCTGAACGGAAAGCCCTTCGGGGATTACAACGGCCCATGTTTTTTCTTCTTCAACCACTGCATTTAATTTAGTTAAGTCCTTATCGGATGCAATTACCCCAAAAATAAAGGGGGCCACATCTTGGAGTGCGGTTTCATTCACTTTTTCTCCCAGAAGTTCAAAACCTGCAGCTTTCAGCTTCTTTGAACCTGCAGGCATGCCACTCGACATTAATCGTTCTTTTTCTACCCGCAAGTTCACTAAGTCCTGCTCATCAGACTCCAGTTGTTGGTTCACCTCACGGAAAGTCACCTCTGCCTTTTTCTTGCGCCCAAAAAGTGCTTCCTTCTCAGATTCAGCAATAAGCTTTCGTTCTTTTAGGCGGACAAGTTCCGACTCTAAACCCCCAATGAACTTTTCGTGGCTGGCTTTTTCGAGTTCCTGCTCCTTTTTTCTCATCAAGAACTCATTTCGCATCCCTTGAGCCTTCTCAATTCTTTTTTTTCGAAGGTCATATTCCTGACGATTTTTTGCCATATTTGAAGCAAGATCTGCACGTTGTTTCTTGAGCGCAAAAACTTGAGTATTAAGCACTTCTATATCCGGTCCCTGTGTCTGCAATAAACTTTCAAGTTGTTTTTTTCGGTTGAAGAGACCTTCCAGTTGCGTCTCTAATGAGCTCTTCCTTTTCTCGAGTGCTGTTAAGTCTTGTGCAGAAACCTTCTTTTCATTTTTGAGTTTTTCAATTTCAAATTTAATTGACTCAACTTTTTGAATAACTTCAATTCTTCGAGACATTCCCTCATTTTCCATTTCACGATTAAAGGCATCCAATTTTGCTTTTGAGTCGGAAAGTTTTTTCTGAAAAGTGACTGATCGTTCTTCTATTTGCTTTTTTTCTGCAAGTTTACTTTCCAACCTTTCTTGAAGTCGAGCTTGGTTCTCAAGCAATAAACCAAAGTGTGCTTGGCGTTCTAAATCCTTCAATTCATAAAATTTTTCAACATTCAATCGCTCCCCCTTCAAATTTGTATAAATTCTAAGTCTTTCATCGTGAACTGCGGTAACTTTTTCAATTTTCATTTCCACTTCGTTTAAGTCGGTTAAAGCGCGTGTTTTTTTCCGCTCATATAATTCTATTCCTGCAATAGTATCAATCAATCCCTTTCTATCTGCTGAACTCATCCTCACAAATTTAGTGATGTCCCCCTGCTTCACCATGTTGTGACCATCTGAAAAAATATTTAGTGCAGATAAAGTATCAAGAACATTGAGTCGAGTTGTGCGCTTATCTGCAATTCGATAGGTGCTGGTTCCATCACCAAAGAGTTTACGACTAACTTTCAGAATTCCGTCTTCAGAAACTTTTTTATCGGGGTCTGTAATTAACAACTCGATTAAAGCGTTCTTTGCCCTCGTGGTCTTACCAACATAGAGCAACTCTTTGGCCTTTTTTGAACGCATACTAGAAAAGCTCAAGCTCCCCAAAACAAAGCTCAAAACATCGATTATGTTACTCTTACCCGACCCATTTGGACCTACAACGGCAGTAATGCCGTGGTCAAAGCCCAGAGTCACTGGGTGAGAAAAACTTTTGAACCCCTTTATTTTTATGCTCTTGATTTTTGGAAGAGTCATTATATCCCTCTTTAATATCGGGAAGGTCGCATTACTTATTCATTTTGGTAATGGTAACAATTTGATTCAGTTTAGCCATCACCTTCTCAACAGACGCCTTTATCTCCGCTTCAGAATCTTCCAGGGTTCCTTCGTAAGTAACTCGTCGCTTTTTTTCAAGAACTTCAGCATAGATGTGTTTCTTACTCTTAAAAATTGTAATGGTCGTGTCAGGGAATTGAAGAACTACACTATTGTCAGGCATACCTTCAAATCCGGATTTTTTAAATTTAATTGTGTTCAAAGTCATAACAAACATGCTTGGCCCCACATTTAACCATTCTCATTTCCAATAACAATAAGGGTGGGTGAACCCTTCACAAGTGCCACACGAAAGACACGATAAGTTCCCTTGGGTGTAGGCACCTCAGTCAAAGTATGTGTGGTTGAAGTGCAGTTCCCAAAAAATAGTCCATTAGCCGTATCTTCTGCAACCCTAGAGTTTTCAAGAACTGCTTTTTCAGAACCAATTTCATAAATTAAACTCTCCGTGAGCCAATGAAAGGCGCTCAAAGTAAGAAGTAGGAGCGGAAACACCATTAAATCGAACCATGCTTTCACATCATAACCTCCCACACGCAAGATATTCATATTTTCCAGAAAACGTATTGAACCTTGTAAAGGGGAGTGTTTCCACCACCCTGTTTTGGTTGTCGGACAGTGATCCGGAATAGTCAAAGGGTCCACCAAAAATCCGCAGACTCTCAATTAAAGATCGCGTATGATATACCTGAATTGAGTGATTGAACTCCTCCATTTTTTCAAAGGCGGTAGCTGACATTTTAGCATAAACAACAAAGAGTGTTGAAAAAACAGTCAACAATAGAGTAAGGGTCACCATGAATTCAACACTTTTCAACAGAAACTCCCTCCCCTTCCCGCATAATTGACAAACACCCCGTCTCAGTTAAATTCACAAAGCCCACCGGACAAATACTAGCAACATCAAGACGAGTTTCAGTAGACGGAACTACAAGTACAGTTTCACTCCCACAACTAACCTCGAGCCACCGTCCAGGATAAATTTTAACTTGGTGTAGAATTTGGGTTCCTTCTGGGCGACCACTAATAAAAGTACACCATCGTGAAACGCTTTCAAGTGTTTTCTTATCTGCAGCAACTTCCAACGTTTCTTTCACAGTTGAATAAAGACTTAGAACTGCCGTCAGATAAATAACTGAAATTAAAGTGATGGACAGGAATTCCAGACTAAGCTGGGCTTTCAATCTAATTCTCTAAGTTTACTCACTAAGTTCTCAACAGTATCAACGTGAGAGAATGCAAGAGGAAGTCTCTCCCGCTTAGCAAGTTCAAGTGCTAGAGGATCTGGACTTCCTTCGATACCATGAAGTACTACTAAGCTGGGCCTTAGGCTTGTTAACTTAATTGCCAAAAGTGGACTTCTGCCCCTCTTCACTCTTGTGAAAAAAAGTGCTCGTTGTGTAGTGGAACCATAAATCATTGAAAGTTCAAGAGGACTAAGCTCAAGAATTGCCTTCACACTGTCAACTACGGTATAGCCATATACTGCGTTGTCTAAATTTTTTTCACCAACAAGAAATTCACTTTCAGACACTCGAATAATTTCTTTTATTTTTCGGGGCTCTGCAAATTCCTTTATGGCCAAAATGGCTTCAAAAAATTTCGTTCCCTCCATCAGCTTGCCATATTCTTTAATGACTTTTCCGCCCCTACCTTCATCAACCACTAATAAACTAGTAACAATACGGGAGACAAATTTAGTACCGGGAGATTTTCTCCTCCCAGACTCATAATCTGAAATTACCGAGGGGCTAACCTGTAGTTTACGAGAGAGTTCCTTCTGAGAAATGTTAAAAATGTCTCTCCACTTTTTTATAACCACGCCAGGATTTTCAGCGAGAGAAATTTCACCTGCCATTCGGATAGCAAGCTTTTCGTTCTTCACAAACGTCAAATGACGTAACCTTTAAAAACGCTTTCCCCCTCATTTTGCCAAAAAGGCACCTTAGGGGTTCAAAATGCTTTAATAGGTTTGGGGATGAGGATTTCATGAACGAAATAAGGGCGCGGGACATTATGAAGTCCCCAATCGTTTCAGTAGATTTTAATGATGACGCCCTAAAAATTGCATCGCTCATGAAAGAGAAAAACATTGGAAGTATTGCTGTTGAAAAAGATGGTCAGCTTGTCGGTTTAATTACTAAGAGAGACCTTATTTGGCGAGTGCTTGCGGAGGAGAAGAGTCCAAGGGATGTCAAGGCACAAGAAATAATGAGCACCCCCCTAGTACTTGAAGACTTGGATGCAACACTTTCACAACTTGCAAAGAAAATGGCTACCAAAAAAATAAGAAGAATTGTTATTACTAAGAATAAAGCTCCGGTAGGGGTTGTTTCAGAAAGGGACATAGTGGGGGTAGCACCTGAACAAATCGAGCTCTTGTCAGAGTATATTAGAATATTAAAGTGATTAAATGGCACCTTCAAGAATTTGGTCGTTCACAAATCTGGGCTTCCATTATGACGGCTATCATGTGACTGATTTTTACAGAGCTCTATATCGTGGCATGGTGGATTTGGGTTACAATACATCAGAGTGGCTCCAAGCTAGAGGGTTTTATAATGAAGGTTCAGAGGCTGTAGTCAGTAGGTGGATTGCAACTAGAGAAAGTGAAGCTAAGTACTCACTGAACTGCATGACCATAACTTCAAAAATAATTTGGAAGAATGTTCCAAAACCAGGAACATCTGCAGAAACTAAAAATCCTCCTCTCGTTCCAAAGGGAACTTTTGATTTGACTATAAATGGCTTTATTGTTTTAGATTTCTTGAATGTATGGGGCGAATCCCTCATCTTAAAACCCTTTTCAAGCCTGCGGGACAACCTCATGAGACGAAGAATGAAGGGTAACCTAATGAGTGCTTCAAGAAAAGAGGGAGATTTGCTAATAAAGAACATGAGGGAGTTTTCAAGCTTTCTTCCCACCATAAAATAAGCCAAGGAGCCTAGAAATGCAACGAGAGGCGTAGATTTCCCTAAAACTGAAACAATTATAAATGCGGACTTTTCAAGCTTAATGGTGAGAAAAATGAGCGAAATTCCATTAGCACCGATGAAAAGGATAATCAAGAACGCTGGAGCTGCCAGAGTTTCTGAAGATGCTGCAGAGGGTCTCAGAGAAGTTTTGGAAGATATTGCTCTAGATCTTGCTAGAAAGGCAACTCAATTATCCAAACACGCCGGGCGCAAAACCGTCACTAAAGATGACATTAAATTAGCGGCAAGAGACTGAGTCCTTTAATTTATCTTTTTTTTTAGGAGTATCACTGCTTTTTTAATTATTGGGTCGTAACCCTGCCGTGGATGTAGCTGTAATTGGTTTCGGACCCGCCGCATTATATGTTTCAGGCAAACTTGCAGCGGAAGGGTATGATGTCACACTCCTAGGCAAGCCATTTACACTCTTACCTGAATTTGTAACTGCAGAGACTGTGAATGAGTTTCAAATAAACGATTACATTCTTGAAAAAATAAATCGCATTGCAATTTTCTCTGAAGATTTTCGTCTCACTGAAAAAAATATCAAAGGGGCCATAATTGATTCCCAATCCCTTGTAAATGATATGATCCTCACAGCATCACGATATGGTGCAGATATTTTAGCGGATTCAAAAGTTTCAATCTCTGACCCGAGGAAGGACTTACAAATCAGATGGATGAACAAAACCATGCAGGCAAATGCGGACATTATAGTTATGGAAACGAGTGAAGGGGCCCCAGTTCCTGTTGTTGAAGTTTCTCGGGTTCCTGTGAATAACGACACCGTTGAGTTTTACGAAAAAAGTAAAATGTGGGTCCTACCTGCAGGTAGGACAGTATTTGTAGAGGGAAGCACCGACATGTCCTGGCATAAATTTGTAAATGCAGCAATTCTACGAACTTCAACCCTATACTTACCCCCCAAGCGAGCTTTAATTGAAGGCAAACTCATAAGGGTTGGTCGAGCTGCAGGACAAGTTTCTGGACCGGGGTGGGTTGTAGAAAGCGGCCTTTATGCAGGAAAAATCCTCTTTGAGTGCCTATTGAAATATCTTGAGGGGGACGAAGATGCCCTAAAGGTATATGAAAAGCTACCCCAAAAGGATGGTTTGGCACGGTTTATGGGGCCAAAAAATATATAAATAACATTTACTACTGCGGTATTATGACAGGATTAGTGGCCCGAGGTTCCGGAAAAGTTCTTGCAGGTGTTAATGTGGCCACATGGGGTACTTTTGAAAAGTATTTAGTTAAGGCTAAAGACAAGATTGATGCGGCAGACGAAAAACTAACCACGTTTCTAAATCAAGGACATTATTTTGAACATACGGACAATACGGATGCTCCTGAAATGGCCACCAACTACAAGAAGGCAGTGGAAGGTGC
>JAAOXW010000062.1 GCA_018221005.1 Candidatus Altarchaeota archaeon | reverse complement strand
TCGTTCACTTTCAAGTCGACTGTTCCGGGTTTAAGCTGAATTTTTCTAACACCCCTTATGGGTTTAATTTTATCCTTAGTTTGCACTCTTATGGTTCCTGCAAAATTTCCATTCACGAGATTCTCTGGTTTGTCCAACTTCAAAATTTTTCCTGCATCAATAATTGCAATTCGTTCACAAACTTTTTCAGCCTCTTCCATATAATGAGTTGTCATGAAAATGGTCATATTTTCTTTCTCACGAACTTTTAGAATGTATTCCCAAATTTTTCCCCGTGTCTGAACATCAAGACCGAGGGTCGGTTCATCTAGAAAGAGAATTTTTGGGGAGTGCATTAATCCACGGGCCAGCTCTAGTCTTCGCTTCATGCCCCCTGAATAATTTTTAACAGGAACGTCTGCCTTTTTCTCCATCCCTACTAATTTGAGAACTTCTTCTATTCTCTGTCGAATCTCCTTGCCCTTGATGCCGTATAGGCGGGCATGAAAGTCCAGATTTTCTCTCCCAGTTAACATACTGTCCAATGCAGGTTCTTGAAACACAATACCAATGTTTTGGCGAACTTGATTGGATTCCCGTCCTATATCAAAACCGGCAACTGTAGCCTCTCCGCTTGAGGGTTTCATCAGAGTTGTAAGCAGTTTAATGGTGGAAGTTTTTCCTGCCCCATTTGGCCCAAGAAAGCCAAAAATCTCACCTCGTTTAACTTCAAAACTAATGTTGTTGACTGCCAGGGTGCCGTCCTTATACCTTTTTTTGAGTTTTTTTACTGAGATTGCTACTTCCAAATTTTCCACCTTTTATGACTTTTTATGGACTGGGAGAGTCCCGAAGTCGCTTACGAAGCGACACCACGGGGCCTGCCTACGGCAGGCCGCATATTTTTGGTCAAGGTGCCTGCGGGCATGCTACGCATTTTGTCTGCGGACAAAAAGCTTGGACTGGGAGGGAGTCGAACCCCCGACCTCTGACTTGCAAAGCCAGCGCTCTACCAGCTGAACTACCAGCCCTCAAACTTTACGAAGTTTGATCACGGATTCGGGTTCGTACGCAACTCACCCGAATACTTCATTTTGGTCAAGTCACCGAAGTGGCTTGAGCTCATACGCTTAATCCATATTTTATGCTTTTAAACAATTTCTCTTCACTTTCGCCCGGTCTTTTTGGACCTTTTTGCCCTCTTACGTGCCCGGGGAATCACCTTTTCAAGCCGCTCTTCTACAAACTTCCGCTGTATGTTCTTCCGATTTTTATTGTTCTCATATGTGTCAAAAACCATGTGCCAGGACACTGTGCCGGGGAGCATAAACCCACCTTGGCCGGAGAGAAAGAGGAAAACAGCCATGAGCATGAAAAGGGGTTCAAACCCGGACATAATGAAAATACCCAGGCCTTCAATCATCAAAGTAATACCAAGAAGCCGAATCATGAACGCAAAAAAATTCCTTCTCCACAAATCCGGGGACATTCAATACTTACTCAATACCCCTATTTCTTCTTTTTCTTTTTCCGCTTACTTGATTTTTTCTTACTTGCCTTTAGTTTGGCCTCAACCACAACTCCTTCACCGGTTTTTTCAAGCACCTTTTGAGCTTTCTGAGCCCTGTGAAAATCTCTATCAAATAAATTGCCCCAAAAAGAAGATTTGTCTAATAGGAGTCCAAGGTCCCCAACTAGAAAAACCATGAATCCCGTAAAAATGATGACGGCATCATTGTATGAGAACAGCCAGAGTAATACTCCTTCCAATATGAGAATGAAACTTAATGACCTTAGGACCGCATCTGCAGTGCCTTTTTCCCAGTAGAGGTCCACCATAATATGAGATTTTGTGTTTGTAGATAAACCTTTCTTGTTGTTAATATTATAAATTGCGACAGGGTCAACTCTATGGAGGAACTACCTGTTGAGTTTTCAGATAAAGCTTTGGAAGCATCAACTATTGGGGTTTATCAACAACAGGAGATTGCTGAAGCTTATCATAGAAAATGGGGCCATGATACTTCCCCCCGAATTAATACTTGTCAAGAAGTTTTTGCAAACCTGCTCCCTGAAAAGAAGACAGTACTTGATGCTGGATGTGCTTCTGGAAGAGATGTCCAGAACCTGCTGAATCTGGGTGTGGAAACTGTTCATGGTATTGATTTATCCGTGAGTCTGTTAAATTTTGCAAAAGAGGAAGCCCCCCAGGGAATTTACACTATTGGGGACATACGAAAACTCCCATACACCGACGAAAGTTTTGATGGCATAAACTGCATAAATGTATTCTTACATTTACAGCCGGAGAGTATTCGAAAGTCTCTTTCAGAATTTTACAGGGTTCTCAAACCAGGGGGACTCATCTATCTCAGTACTGTTGCTGACGAGAACTTCAACCAGCGAACAAGCACCACCTTTGGAGTTGAACGAACTATCTTCCGTTATCCTGAGTCCTTTCTCGAAAAAGAAATACGTGACGCGGGTTTTGACCGTCATCACATTATTAGAATGGGCGGCGAATCAACAGATAAGCCCGGGCACTACGTTGATTTGTTTATCTACAAACCTGTCTGAAATATTTTAAACTCATAACGGCAATCAACTTCAATAATGGGGCCATGGTCTAGTTGGTTATGACGTTGCCTTCACATGGCAAAGGTCCCCGGTTCGACTCCGGGTGGCCCCAAGACCAAAATTGTCCATCCCGCGGGATGGACAGGGGGTTCATGAAGGGGCGAAGCCCCTTATCTCGGATCGACTCCGGGTGGCCCCACAGCTTTTCCACCTCGCAAGGTGCAAAACCTGTACCAAAAGCTTGACAAAGATAAAGTTTCTACGGGCCGAGGGGGATTTGAACCCCCAACCTGCAAGTCCGAAGCCTGCCGCACTATCCAAGTTGTGCTACCGACCCACTGACGCGCCAGTGGACAGCGTATACCGGTTCGCCTGAGCTCACCGGTATGCGTGCGCGTAATCAGCTAAATTAACCTTCATTTTTAAATTAAAAGAACTTCCTATTCTGTGTCCATAAAATGCAGATTCTGTAGGAAGGCGGTCATTTATCCTGAGCAGAGGCTCTGTGTAGACCACCTCAGTAAATTTATTGAAAAGAGGGTGGATAAGGTCCTTGGGAAAGTGTTGGGCCTTGAAGAGAAAAAAATATTGGTGACGGTTTCAGGTGGCAAGGACAGTACGGGCCTTGCACACATCATGGCCCTGAGGGACTTGAATATGGAATTGCTCTACCTTAACCTAGGAATTCCCACTTACTCTGATGCTTCACAAAAGGTAGTCGAAGACTTCGCGAAAGCACGAAAACTAAAGCTCAACATCATAACTCTCAATGATTATGGTTTCACTGTCAAAGATTTTCACGAAAAACAAGAAGAGTTTAGGTCGAACACCTGTTCCCTCTGTGGTAGCGCAAAGCGATATCTCTTCAATAAGTTTGCATTTGAAAATGGTTTTGACTTCATTGTGACTGCACACAACCTTGACGATTTTGCATCTTTTGCAGTAATGGGGATTTCATCAGGAGACCTTAGATACATTTCAAAAACAGCTTCAGTAAGTTGGCCAAAGAAAGAGCAGAAAACAGTTGGTCGTATTCGTCCTTATTTTCACGTTCCAGAAAAAGCATCGTTAATTTATTCACTTTCTAACAACATTCCCTTTTTTGAGGGGGATTGTGAATATGTGGGGGGAAACAAACAGGGTGACATCAAGACTCGGGTCGCGGAACTGGAAAGAGTTGCCCCTGGGTTCCGACAGCACTTAGTTAAATTCACAAGAAAAAGTGGAACTCCTGAGACCACTGCCCCCAAGTCTTGCGACTCCTGTGGTTATCCATCTGCAATTGACTCTTGTCGTTTTTGTCGAATAAAAGAAAGACTTAGGTGACAAAATAAAGAACGCCCGACATTGCAGCAACCCAAAGTAATTCAATTCCCGGTAATGCTAATCCAATGGCCTTGCCAAGATAAACCACTCCAAGAATTTGTACAATTACTGTTGCTGCTAAGAAGAGAATGGCCTTTGGGTTAAACAACCGTTTTACACCGTATTTAGCCCTTATTATGGGTTGGTATGCAAGCTCCCCGTAGATGAGAATGTTGAGTGCTTGAAGTGGGCCCATCATTATGTTTGCTAGGTATGAAACCATGCCCATTATTCCTCCAATAATTAACGTTTTTTTCCAATCCCGCTTTTCCAAAATTTCTTTATTTTTTTCTAGTTGGTCATGATCATCATATGCGAATGCCAGGGCAGGTAAACTGTCAGTCACTAAATTAACCCACAAAATCTGAAGCGGTCTAAATATGACATGCCCAGTTAACAGACTTCCAACTATTACTAAGACTTCAGATATATTGGTGCTGAGTGAAAACATAGTTGACATCTTCACATTCTTGAAGATATTTCGGCCTTCATGAACCGCGTTCACAATTGTATCTAAATTGTCATCGAGTAAAATTATGTCAGAAACTTCTCTAGCTAATTCTGTTCCAGAACCAAGAGAGATTCCTATGTCGGCCTTTTTGAGTGCGGGTGTGTCATTCACCCCATCCCCTGTCATGGCGACCTTGAGCCCAAGCTTTTGTAATGCTTCTACAATTTTTAATTTATCTTCTGGCGCAACCCGCGCGAAAATGGTCGTATTGGCGATGGTCTCGGCGTCTGCTGTCTTTAGTTCTTCAACTGTCAAAACATTGCCATCAATCCCGGCCTCTTTTGCAATAGTGTGTGCCGTTTTTGGATGGTCCCCCGTAATCATTTTTATATCCAAACCCAGCTTTTTTGCCTCTCTGAGTGCTTTTTTAACACCTTTCCGTGGGGGGTCATACAAACCCACCAAGCCATGAAATTCAAAATTGTGGGATGCAGTACCTGATGCAAAAGCTAAAACTTTTAGACCCTTTTGTGCCATCTCTTCAACTTGTGCCATTACACCGTTCTTATTTTTACACTTTACCAAAACTGCTTTTGGAGCGCCCTTCACATAAGTCTTTCCTTTGTGAACTGCAACTGCCACCATCGTTTCAGATTGAAAAGGAGTAAACGCTTCTGTGTTTTTTTCACCCGCCCATTTACGAAGTGCAATATCCACCGGATCTTTTATTTCTTGAGACGTGAGTGAAGCTGCGATTTTTATTGATTCCAACCCCCCCCACCACTCTTTGACCATTAATTTGTTTTCAGTTATAGTTCCTGTTTTGTCAACACAAAGAATGTCAATTGAACCGAGTGCTTCAACCGATGGTAGTTTTTTCACAACGGCGTTTCTTTTTGCCATTCGCTGAACCCCTATCGCTAAACACATTGTGGCAAGAATTGGCAGACCTTCAGGAACTGCAGCAACTCCCAAACTTACGGCAAGTTGGAACATTTCCAACATATCCTTTTTGAGCACAAAAACACCGATTAAACCCACCATTACTGAGATTGCGAGGACTAACTTTCCCAAATTTCCACTCAAAACTTCAAGTTTTTTCTGAAAAGGAGTTTTAGTGTCAACTTGAACCATCTCTGCTATTCCCCCCATTTTTGTTTTCATTCCCGTTACAGTTACCCACACAGTACATTTTCCCCGGGTCACAATTGTTCCCATAGTTACTTCTTCGTGTATGGACCTCAACACTGCAACGGATTCTCCAGTTAATGCAGATTCATCAACATGAACATCCCCTGTTTGAATAACCCCGTCCGCTGGAACTTTATCGCCCGCCTCTAAAACTATCAAATCCCCCGGAACCAATTCTTGTGAATTCACTTGAATGAGGTCTTCATCCCGGTATACATTCACCGGAGTCTCAATCATATCTTTAATTTGTTCAAGTGCTTTCTCCGCTTTGAATTCTTGAAAGAAACCAATGAACCCATTAACTAATACTATACTGAAAATCAGAAGCGCATCAAAGGTCTCACCGAGAAAGTAACTGGCTCCTGCTGCCGCCAAGAGAACTAAAATCAGAGGGTCTGTGAACTGACTGAGAATGGTTTTGATGGCTCGGAAGCCATCCTTTTTCTGTATCGTATTCGACCCATATATGGCGAGCCGTTTCTTGGCTTCTTGAGCAGTAATACCAGTCACAACCTTGGTTTGTTTCTGCCCTATTAAGTTTTTGGAGTAGGTGGCTTAAACGAGGTTTTTATAAAATCCGTAGGATAACCTACAGGTTACCTCAACCAAAAACAAGCTAGGGGGCCGTGGTCTAGATGGTTATGACGTTGCCTTGACATGGCAAAGGTCCCCGGTTCAAATCCGGGCGGCCCCAAGATAACCCGCAGGTTACCTTGACCAAAATTGTCCATCCCGCGGGATGGACAGGGGGTTCATGAAGGGGCGAAGCCCCTTATCTCGGATCAAATCCGGGCGGCCCCACACCGCTGCAAAATCAGCGGGCACTTTGATACCATCTTCGTCATCCGCAGATGACTCGATGGTATGTATGGGAGAACTGGACACCGAATTGTTTTTAACCAATTGTGCTGCAACCCGCTATGGGCAAGAAGAAAAAGAAGAGAAGCTAATGCCTCCGAAGAAGGCATTATTTTGATTTAGATGGAACAAAATTTCCACATTGTACATCGTCTGTTGCAGATGGTGGTTCAAACCTATGAAAAGAACAGTGCCAATCTCTGCGGAAGAATCTGCAGTGTCTGCAGCGCATGGTTTTTGAATCACTCACTCTTCCAAACCCCCTCAAAGAGGTTATCCATTGTCCTTGCTATGTGAGGGCTAGCAACGCAAACACCTGCATCAAAACTGTGGTGCACTTCGTCTGGATCCATGAACATTAGCATAGCTTCCTTGCTATCCACAATCATTCCCCTAGTCATTGGGTGCTCTGTTTGCTTTACGTTGGCATATTTTGATAATTCTCCAACTTCAGAATTCTTTGGTACAAGTACCTTCACCTCAGAACCCCTTCCCTTGGCATCTTTGAAAGCGTCAAGGTAAAATTTGTTGATTTCTACAACATCCGTTCCAGTGAGCATTATTTTGGCCGTGTCCATTGACCTAGCTAGTAGGGTTGCCAATTGAGAGAAGACATTGTTCTTTCCACGTACCAGACCCGTAATCTCAGACATATCCATGACTTGTTCTCCCTTCTTGTAAATTTCTTTGAGTTGGCCGTTTATTTTTGAACTCTTCAAGTTGGTGAGGTTGTCCTTTCGCTCCTCTGCTGTCATTTCGTAAAATTTGTTAATGTTGCTAACTGCTTGATCTGGCGGAACTGCAGCGTATTTGAGGGGTCTTCCCTCTGCTTTGATTATAACGAGACCTTTTTGTGAGAGGCTTTCTAATACATCATAACTGCGCGAACGAGGAACACCTGCAGCTTCTGCTAATTCGCCTGCGGTTGAAATACCATGGTTCAGCAACGCAAGCCAAAGCCTTGTCTCATATAAATTTGTCCCCATGAAATGACGTGCCCTGTCCACAAGCCTCTTTGGTACAATCATGTTTTATCACCACACTTAAATCATAACATCTTTTGTTTCTATTTAAATGTTTCCCTGCTTTTACTACTTTCCACCAGTTATCTCAGGGTCAGCCAAAAATGTGCATGAATGTTGACTTATTCCCCCTTTCTGAAAACTTTGAGGGTAGCTCCCCTTGCCAAGGAGTGCCAAATTTTTCTGTATGTATGAAGGTAGTTATGGGGACCCGCTTCACATTGGGATAGTGTGTAGTAAATCCCAAACTTACAACTGCAAGGGGAACAACCCCCTCGGGGCTTTCAATGAAGGCTCTGAGTTTTTCCTTACTGAAATCAGCCAATACATTGCACGATACCCCAAAGTGGCGTGATGCCGTTACAATATTTTGAATAAACGCAGAAACTTCAATGGTGGACAACTCTGCCCCCTTTTCTCCCGCAGCAAATCTTGCCCTGTCTACATTTGAGCAAATTACCATTAAAACTGAGGCCTTCTTGAGTTCTCCCTTGAGCACTATTTCTGAGAGTTCCTTCTTTCGATCCTCATCTTTTATCATAATGAGCTCCCAACTCTGCATGTCTTGGAAACTAATGGCCCAACGAGCCGTATCAATAATTTCTAGAACTACTTTCATGGGCAAATCTTTTCCACTGAAGTTTTCAACAAGTCGGGTATTTTTTATGGCAGAAAGTATTTCCACCCCAAGGGGGGCCATAGAAACTTATAACTTTGATGTTTTTTCCAATTAATAACCCTTTTAACTCTACAAAACCCCATCCCAACATGTTTTACAAAGAGTTGGCCGAGTATTTCATTCGTCTTGAAGGAACTGCGTCCAATATTGAAAAGGCAGATATCCTGGCCGAACTCTTCAGTAAGACACCCGCAAATTTACTCAAAACTATTGCTTATTTCACCAAGGGTGATGTTTTCCCCCCTTGGATGAATCGGGAGATTAATGTTGGAGATAAAACTGTGATTGCCGCAATTTCTCGTGCGACTGGTGCATCCAAGCAAGAGATTGCAGAGTTACTCAGACTTAAAGGGGACTTGGGTTCTGTTGCAGCAACCCTTATGGCCAAACGCAAGCAGAAGGCCTTATTTTCAGAACCCCTCACTGTCGAAAAAATACACAAAACTTTAGAAAAGATTGAGGGACTTGAGGGGGCAGGTAGTGTTGATGCCAAAATATCTTCCATCGCAGAATTAATTGGCAATTCGAGTCCGGAGGAGGCTCGCTACATTGTAAGGATAGCACTTGGCCAGTTGAGAATGGGGGTGGGAGAAGGCATCATTCGTGATGCAATTGCAAAAGCTTTCAAGGTGGAAGTAGCACTCGTTGAAAATGCACAATCCCTTCTAAATGATTATGGGGAGGTAGCTACTCTGGCAGCTCTTGGCAATAACCACCTTAGAGCCGTCAAAATGAAGATGGGGAGGCCAATAAAAGTGATGTTGTATCCCAAGGCTGAAAATCTAACTGAGGTTTTTGAAAAAATAGGAACGCCTGTTCAACTTGAATATAAATATGATGGTTTCCGAACACAAATTCATAAAAGTAAGGATGGAAAAATTAAAATATTCACACGACGACTCGATGATGTTACTCATCAATTTCCCGATATTGTAGCTGCCATCGAAAAACAAGTAATTGCAGACGAGTTTGTAATTGACAGTGAAACCGTTGGCATTGATTCACTCCACAAAGATTTTGTCCCCTTCCAAAAAATTAGTCAAAGAATCCGAAGGAAATACGAAATTCAAAAAATGGTAGAGCAACTTCCCGTGAATGTTTATATTTTTGATTTACTATATTTGAACGGAAAAAAACTGTTAGATCTTCCCTTAAGCCAGAGATTTGAACGGGCTAAAAAAATTATAGCTCCCGGTGAGAAAGTTCACATATTGTCCCACCTAGTTACTGATGACATACTACAAGCTGAAAAATTTTATCAGAAAGCTCTCGATTCTGGGGTTGAAGGATTAATTGTAAAGGACCCGTCTTCTGTTTACAAACCCGGTCATCGCGTTGGCTATGGGTTTAAGATAAAACCCGAAGTTGAAAGTTTAGATCTTGTGATTATAGGTGCGGAGTGGGGCGAGGGGCGAAGAACCAATTGGCTAAGTAGCTTTGTTTTAGCGATTAGAGGCCCAAATAATGAGTTTTTACCTGTAGGAAAATTAGGAACAGGTATGACTGATCAAGATTTGGAGAAAATGACACAAGCACTTAAACCAGATGAACTTCAAGGACAAGGTAAAACTATCAAACTTAAGCCCAAGATGGTTGTTGAGGTGGGCTATCAAGAAATCCAAAAGAGTACTAATTATTCAAGTGGGTTTGCCCTTCGTTTCCCGCGACTTGTGAGAATTAGAGATGATCGTGGACCTTCAGATGCAGATAGCCTCACAAGATTGGAAGTTCTTTATGGCAAACAATTTAGCAAGTTTCGAAATCAATGAGTCCTAATTCGTCAAACAAATATATCGCATCATTTTTAAAAAGTCTAATGTGAACTGTTTTTGTTTCTCCAACCCCCAATGACAGTTCATTCACTTCAAGTTTGTCCCTTCCTCGATTTTCAATCCGAAGTCCACGAAACTTTTCTTTTGTAGCACAGTTGTTTTTTAGTTTCACCCATGCACCTTCACATTCCACATCTAAAATTGTGAGACAAGTATTATTTGATTTTGTGAACAAACACCCCCTCCCATTTTTTATAGCATCCCATTCACTTTTCATCAAACTTTCACAGTAAAGATTGTTGGGCCAAATACACAAAACTTTAGCATAGCCTTCCCTAACCATTATATCTTGAATGAGGACTTCTTCAAAGAAGAGGTGACGAAGGAGGCGTCCATACTTGTCTCTATTAACTATGTCTCTTCGCATCTCAACACTTTCATTAAGTAACCCCGCAAGGTTAGTTTTACTCGCATTGTAACACCTTTTGCCTCTTTCAGGCGTGTTTATGCCCAAAATTCGCACACTTTGACCTGAGACGCGTAAGGTGTCTCCGTCTATAACTTCAAACTCTTGACCAATTGACACTCCCGGCACCATCAATGCAAGTGTGCCTATTATTGCCAAGAGTTTTTCAATCATTTAAGCAACTCCGCACAGGGAAGTCCTCCATATTGTGATGTGAAGCTACAGATGTGCCCCCATGCATATTCGTCTGTTCGTATTCCAAAGTGAGACGTATTCACTAAAATTAGTTCATGTATTTTTCCACTATTATTCAATGCATCCGCCATAGCTATGGATTGTGACACTGGAACAAGATTGTCCAGGTTTCCATGAAGTAGCATTACAGGACAATTAAGTTTATCCGTTTGATATGCTGGTGACTTTTGTTTATAACACAAAGGTGTTTGACTTGGTATGCCACTGCATTCATTTGCCGTCAGTTTGATGAGGGGTGAAAAAATGAGGGGAAGATATAGATGTGTTAGTGAAAACTCTTCCATTTCAAGAAGATCATATGGACCCGAAAGTCCGATGCTTGCGGTACAATTTACTTTTGTTCCTGCCAACATTGCAAGATATGCGCCATGTGAATGTCCTATAAATATTACATCTCTATTTTGCTGATTGAAATACTCAAAGGCGTTTAAAGCGTCAATTAATTCCCCTCCCCCGAAACTACTCTGTCTGTATTTGAAGGCAGCAACCGTTGTGTTGAAGTGGGGGGCGAAAGTCATTAGCATTTGCTTAGCGAATCCCTGCGTCCCAAAACCCCCGTTAAAGAGGAGAATCACGGGGCCATCTCCCCCCGAATTTTCTATCATATAAATTTCAGTGCCGTTATGTTTTAGAGTACGGTAGGGGTCAGGAAGAAAGTCGAGGCCTATTGTTGCTAGTAAGATGACAAGCCCTATTGTAAAATACGCAGTCTTCGTCGTCTTCCCCTCCCCGCGACCTCCTCTTCTTCAACAAATTTCCAATCAATGAGTTGTCTGACATATTTTCTGAAGGTTCTCTCTGCAATTTTTCCACCATCTTCGATATATTTTTTGAACACTTCATTTGAGAACGCCTCTCCTTTCGATGACTTTAAACTTTCTAAAATTCTCTTATGGTCATCTTGGATTTCCAATTCACGATTGGCTTGTTTTGGACTTTGAGTTACATCGAACTGTTTTATCAAATCAACAGTGAGGGTGTCCCCGGATTTTTTGGCAATTCTTCCCGCTTTTAATAATAAACTTAAGCCATACCTAACATCGGAATGGTTCTTGAAGGCTAACCGTGCTGCGACTCGTATGGCAAGTTCATTAGTTGGTAGCCTTGCAAGGGTGGCTCGCTCCTGCAGGATGTCTGTGAGTTCATCAACAGTATAGCTCTTGAATTCTACTGTTGAAAGTGTTAGAGAACTCCTGACTCGTGAATCAAATTTTTTAGTAGCATATTGATCATTTGATATTAACAATGCTCCAATGGTTGGGGATGCCCTACTTAGTTCATAGAGCACATCTGGATTTTCAAGCAAATCTATCTCATCAAGAACTACTAACAATTTTTCTCCCTTTACACGTTCCATAAACTCTGTAATTAATTCGTCAACCCCCCTCCCCTTTCTTGGAAAAGGGACTGACATTTGTCTAAGAATTTCTGCAAGCACTGCTGCCTCAGTGCGATGATACCAGCAATTAATGTAGATGGGAATTACCCCCTCTTCCTTTATCTCCCTAAGCACAAGTTTTGCAACTGCAGTTTTTCCAATACCCGGTCCCCCGTGTATGAATGCATTTGAAGGTCTTCGATTTTCAAGGAGGGGCCTAAACATCTCAAAAATTGCCGTCACTTCATTTTCCCTATGTGGTAAAAGTTCAGGTATGTAGTTTGGGTCTAGATATTCCTCTATCACATGTGGGGTTGAGTATAACCTCATTTATGCCTTTTGTTTGCATTTTTTCTGCCCCATATTTTTGGGTAGGTTCCTTTCTCCATAATGACTCTATTGGTTGTGGCGGCATCTCCTTCCCACGCTTCTACTATGAGCTCCCCGTTCATCAGTGCAGTTCCTAAGCTAATTAATTCCCCCTTCAAGGACATTACTGCTACTAAGTCACCCTCTTTGATTTTTTCGTCAAGGGTTGAAACACCACTTACTCCCAGCCTTGACCCATTACAGACACTGTCAATTGCACTGTCCTTAACATGGATTTTTGGAAGGTCGGCAACTACCACTTCAATAGGTAAAATTACTTTCCGCAGTAAAGTTTCATCTCCACTCTCTTTGAATAAATTCCACGCTTCACTTAGTTCATGCATAGTTACAGAAGTCTTTTCTGTGAATGGTCCTGCCTTAGTTCTGCGAAGCTCTGACATATGTGCCCCCACTCCGAGCTTCTCACCCATGTCGTGGCAAAGTTTTCGTATGTAAGTTCCTGCTTCAACTTCTGTATTGAATAAGACATCTTTATTTTGCATTTCTAAGACATCTAAAAAATAAACCGTTCTCTTTCGCACTTCCCTTTTGACTGCACTCTTCACAGGGGGGCGTTGTGAAATTTCCCCAACAAAGTCTTTTGCAACTTTTTCCACTTGCTTCAATTCGACATCAGAATGGAGGTGCATCACCCCCACGTATTTTTTACTTGATTCAAGAACAACCCCCACCACTTTTGTGGCAGAGTTAATCATAATTGGCAGCACTCCCGTCACCTTTGGGTCCAGAGTTCCCGAGTGCCCGGCTTTTCTCGCACCCAACATTTGTTTAACCCAACCGGAAACTTGGGAGCTTGTAACTCCTGCAGGCTTGTCAATATTCAAAAGTCCTAGTTTCAGAACCATGTCTATGGGCCGGTTATTTGGATTGAGGCCATATTTTTTTGATGACTCTGATTTTTCTCGGATGAGCACAGTTGGGGTGAACTGACAGTTTTAAATAAATGACATGTCCGCAGACATGTCAAAAACGGTGTTAAGTTCTTTCTTGGGCACCTTTTATGTTGTCGTAACTACGAAGTAATGTATTTAAGTAACATTTACCACGTATAAGGTATGGCGTACAATGGAGAAGATATTAGAAATAGATACGATTTGGACGATGTTTGTTGCGATGCAGTAAAGGTCGCAGACCAACTTTTGAATGATGCTTTTCGTAATGAAAGAAAAGTATCAGAAGCTCTAGGGGCTAAGCAAAGTGTAAGAATGTTTGAGCGTCAGAAGGAAATTGAACTGTCCATTAACTATCAATAGTTAAGCGGTTTTTACCACAATAATATGGTCACCTTCCATGTAGTCGGTACCACAATTTTTTACCCATTCCGTGCCTTTCGGAAATATAAGATACTCAACTTCATTCCTGAACTCTCCACAATTTTGCGGGGAATAAAACCACCAGTCAGGATCTGAATACTCCCAGGTTGTGCAGATAGGGCTTGGTTGATTATTATACGCCAGATAATTACCGAGTGCCATTCTTAGTGCTTCACCCTCAACTGGAAAATGCACTGTTGCATATTGGCCATCTATCCAAGCTAGTTGTTCAACATCATCTAGTAGTGGACCCTCCCAAGATACAGGAATTGCAAGGATGATGAGGGACACAAAGGCAAGTTTTGTCCAGAGCTTTCTGTATTTTTCGAGTAGAAGATATGAAAAAACAGGCATTCCTGTTGTAAAAATTACTTGATTGATTCCAGGAAGTTTAGCTGGCCACATTATGCCATAGTATACCAAAACACTTGGGATATTACTCATGATGAATGATGGAAAGGCATAGCGACCGTTCTTTCCTAAGAAGGGAACAATAATGGTAGTTGACACAATGATGAGAATGGCTGCCGATGAAATCCATCCTAAGCCCACAGAGCTGAGAAAAGCAGAGACTGCAAGAACTATTTCCTCCACACGGGAAAGTACCCAACCCGTCAAACCGAAGCTTGTAGGTAGATACACTGCGAGCCATGGAATCAGAGCAGCGGACCAGTAAAACAGGTGTTTGAGGCGTTTCTTTTCAAAGAGTTTGAAGAGGTAGATTGGCCCATAGAATAAGAGGGTGGGCAAGTGGGTAGTCGCACCAATTATGAAGAGTAGGGTTGTAATAAAAATACTATTGTCTTCTTCATCAAGGTATGCAAGGAGTAAGAGGAGGGGTAGGTGTGCCATCAGTTCAAGCAACCGACCAACTCTGAAGAAGCTCACCGCCGTTATTGGAAAGAGAACGGCAAGAAGTATTTTCAACTTATCCTTTTTCAAAAGATAATTACTTGCAAAAAAGGTCATTGCTAATATTGCAAAATAAGTTCCAAAATATACAAGGGCAGGGGGAAATACTAGTGCAAATGCAATGAAAGGAAGTAGAAAGGGAGGTAGTAGTAGCAGAAGGGACACATTTCCCATTTCGGGAAAAGTTGTGATGCCATGGTCACTTGCTAATGTGAATTTTGGTAAATGAAACATGTGGTCTGAGTGCATGGAATTGGTGGGCATACCTGATGCTCCAAGAAAATCAACAAAAATTAGGAAGCATGCAAGAGCAATGAAAAGCCACTCGCGATTAATATTTTTCAATTCCACATAAATTCGCTGTTCGCAGTTATTTATGATTTTGTTAAGAGCCCCTTATGGAAACCCACTAAAAACACCAATAACCTCAGGGGGTACAGTATTCCCGCAATAACCCCCTCCGGCGCAAATTTCCGCTTTAATCCATATAAGAGTCCACCGAGGAACGGAAGCGGTAATAATATGGGGTAAAATATAGCTGCGGCTACAAATGCATAGAAGCCCGCAACCAGTGTCCACACTTTTTTCCCATATGCCGTATCTGATTTTATTCTTGCCATGCCGTCCCCATACCCGTAGAGGAAGAATTGTTTGAGCCACTTTTTCAAGTTAGGCCTCATTCCCCAATTTACCATGGCTCCTGGAGCAAATACGAACTTGGCCCCCTTTGCCTTCATAGTTGCATTGAATAGTGTATCTTCTCCCGTATAGAGTTTTTCAGGATAACCTCCTGCCCTCTTCCAGAATAGTTTCTTAAACATAATTGATCGTGAACTTGGATTGTCTTTAGCAGAAATTCTAACAAAAACTCCCTGCACTTTCTCACTGAAGTTTTCAGAGCGGGGTCTAAAATTCCCACTCACCACATCCGCCTGTGTACTCTCTGCCTTTTTCTCAAGCTTTTCTAACCAATCCTTCTCGGCAGTGCACCCCCCATCAATACTCGCAATCCAGGGGTGTCTGGCCTGCTCTGTGGCCAAATTTCTACCCCGCGCAATGTTGGTCCCCTCAGCTTGTAAAATTCTCACCATTGTGTCCTTTGTGCTGAATTTTTTCTTCCAACTTTTCAATCTCTCAACGGTGTTGTCTGTGGAGCCCCCATCAACCACAACAATTTCTTCCGGCATTCTTTTTTGATTGAAAAGGGATTGCATCAGGAAGTCCGCGTTGTTGCCCTCATTTAGTAGAGTGGAGATTACAGTTATTTTCACAAAATCACCCGATTATAGTGCCATGCCCAATAAGGCGCCACTTATTGCCAAATTTTCGGCTGAGTACGAAACGATCTTCGGTGTCTGCGCACACTGGCCTCTTCAGAACAACTTCAATTTTATTGCCATTTACACTTCGAATTAAGCCTATAGTTACTGCGGTGTTCACATTCATAACCAAAGGTTCATTGGTAGTGAGGGGAAGCACTTTCACTTCCTCCCCTTCAATTCCAAGTACTTGATCAAATAAAGTTGTTTTGAGTTTTACTGAATGACGAACGGGCGGCATTTTTCCCGGGTGTCCAATAATTGAGCCCAACATTGAATCCCTCTTGGTGAGGCTATTATCTAGAAGGGTTCCAATAGCAAGATTTCCGCCAGGGGTTCCTTCCTTCAAGTCCATTTTTTCAGTTGCCAACTTTATAATTTCCGTTCTGACAGGCTCCCACTCCCCGCTCTTGAGTTTTATGCCCGGGAGAATTTCAATTTTATCCCCCACCTTCAGTTTACCTTTCACGAGTGCACCCCCAAGAACGCCACCAATCAAAGTTTCAGGTTTCTTGCCCGGTCTGTTAATGTCAAAGCTTCGTACTACTAGGAACTTTGGATCGGCATTTGGATCTCGTTTTGCAGTAACGATGACCTCTTCAATGGTTTTGAGTAAGATGTCAATATTGACTTTGTGAAGGGCTGAAATTGGAATTATGGGAGCGTCTATTTTAAACTCCTTCAGAAATTGCTTTATCTCCTCATAACTTTCCTTTGCCCGTTCTGCCTTGACTGCATCTATTTTATTTTGAACAACAATTATTTTGTCAATGCCTGCAATCTTAACTGCCATGGCATGCTCCCTTGTTTGCGCACGAATACCTTCTCGTGCATCAACTAACAGTAGTGCCCCATCCATTACGGCACTTGCTGTAAGCATGACTGCCATCAGTGCTTCGTGGCCAGGCGCATCAACAAAGCTAATACATCGCTGCAGGGTTCCCTTTTTTTCTACATTATATCCTGCATCTTTATCCTTGTAAATTTGAGTGTTGGCATATCCAAGTTTGATAGTAATTCCCTTCTTAATTTCCTCACTGAAAGTGTCTGTCCACTTGCCGGTCAGTGCTTTGGTCAGCGTGGTTTTACCGTGGTCAACATGGCCTATCATCCCAATATTAACTTCAGGCTTTTCTCCAGATTCTTGTTTAACACTCACGGAGATAAGTTAGGCCCGAGTTTATAAGATATTTCTAATAAGGCCTTGCGAGCTCTATATCCGTTACTTGCTCACCTTCGACATATCTGTTAATTCTAAAATCCCCAAGTTTAATCTCGAGAATTGGACTCTCAGGTAAGATTTGTTCTGCCATGTAGAAATACGTCATGCCTGTTTCCTCTCTTGAGTCAGGGTCATCCACAATTCTTGAAACTAAGTCGTATTCCTTGCTCTTAGTCAGGGGGTGTAAATTTCTTTCATCCGCCTCTTCTCCAAAAAACTCACGGTAGCAAGCGTCCATTGCCTTGTCCGTCTTCAGAGTTAGCATTATGCGGCTCCCCCTTCCTTCGCCCTCAAGGAGACCGTCCAGAGTGACATATCGGTCCCCCTGAAGTTCCATTTCAACTGCGTAGTTTTCAAAGACATCCCTTCCCATTTCTCTCTGTCGTAATTTTTCATGAGTATTTGCAAGAATGCCCAGGATACCAATGGTTTCTTTATCAAAAGAATATCCCCCAGTTTTGACAAAACTCCCAATAATATTATCTTGAATTCCGAGCTCGTCTGAAATTATATTGAAATAAGCACCGTCTGCATGCTTCATGGTGTCTAAAATTGACCTTGTTTCTTTCAGACTAATAATCTTAGAATTGGTTACCATGGAGTGATAACAACATTTC
>JAAOXW010000061.1 GCA_018221005.1 Candidatus Altarchaeota archaeon | reverse complement strand
CATCCCGTTCCACTACTGGCTGAATATCCTCGAGAACGCTCATCGCAGAAAGCATCCGCCCCGCAAGCTTCATCACAATCTCCGTCCCCTGTTGTTCGAGTATTATCCTCCCTTAGAAAGTAGGTTTCTTCATCATAAATATTACACATAACGCAATGCATATCATCCGGGTCATAGTACCCATCATATTGACTTTCAAGACAATCATGTATGTCGTAGTTTCCCATGTCTGTGATAGAATGATACGTCATTGTACAATCCGCACCTTCACTTACCCCGTATAAATAGCAACTTCCGCCACCGGCTGTTGAATCATAGGCCTCAATCAACCAACTGTTACGTGAATCCGTACAGGTTCCATCATAACAGAGTCCAGCGTCGACGTAACAGGCATATACGCAAGGAGGGTCACCCCAACCAAAGGTCTGATACACACCACCTAGACAGTATTCATACTGCCCAGGAGATTGTATTTTGTTATAAATCCAATAATCTGCATTCGTTTGATAGCAGGTAGATTCTCCATCATTAATGTACCCACTTACTTCTCCCCCGGTACCACAACTGATGTCAATAAGGTTCCACACATCACAATAAGCAACCACGTCCGCATCTACCTGAACCATCAAAAACGCCATTACCAACAATAAACTGAATAAGTTCAGAACTACAGCCCTTTTGGTCGCTTGCACATGTTCCTTGCACATCCCCCCTAAAAAGCCTTTAGGTCCACTCCAAATGAACCCAACCTTAGTCTACCGGCCTCCGGCAAACATATTAACACTGTAGGCTTGAACCAATTATGAAAATATACAACACCCTGACTAAAAATGTCGAGGACTTCAAACCTATTCGGGAAGGACAGGTCGGGATGTATGTGTGTGGGCCCACAACTTACGACCACAGCCACATTGGCCATGCTCGCACCTATATTTTCTTTGACTTTTTCAGGCGATACCTAGAGGCCCGGAGTCTTCAAGTAAAATTAATTGTAAACCTAACTGATGTGGATGACAAAATTATTAAAAAATCAAAGTCTGGAGTCGACTTCGCCAGCTGGCAAATGGTTCCTGACCGATATGGCAGAAGTTATTTTGATTCGATGACTGCCCTACGTGTCAAAGCACCTTTCACCTACACATCGGTTTCAGCTCACATGCAGGAAATAATTGAAATGGTTCAAGAATTAATTGAGAAGGGCAATGCATACGAAGCCAAGGATGGTATTTACTTCGACACCAACTCTTTTCGAGATTACGGCAAGTTAAGTGGGCGGGTAGACGAACAGGCAGAGAGCCAAAAAGACCACGAACACAAGCGAAGTGAGAAAGACTTTGCACTCTGGAAATTCAGAAAATCCGACGAGCCCTTCTGGGGTGCCCCCTTCGGTGAGGGCCGGCCCGGTTGGCACATAGAGTGCTCAGCAATGGCCCGAAAATACCTTGGTAAAACTTTTGATATTCACGGTGGCGGCATGGACTTAATTTTCCCCCACCACGAAAATGAAGTAACCCAAAGTGAAGCAGCCAACGATGCACCCTTTGCCAACTACTGGGTTCACTCCGCATTCCTAACTATTGACAAGAATAAGATGAGCAAATCTATTGGCAATATAGTTCCAATAAAAGATATGCTCAGCAAGTATCCAGCGGAACTCATTCGCTACTACTTGCTCAGCTCCCACTACAGAACTGCCCTCGACTTCACTTGGGAAAAAATGGACAAGGCACGAGAGCAGTGGAGTAAAGTAGTTCGTGCATGGTATGACGTTATCCAAAAACTCGAAAACCAAACCTTTGGTCGCGAAGATGCTGTCCATTTATTTGAGGAAACAGAAAAGGAAATGTTGGAAGCCTTGGATAACGACTTGCAAACCCCTAAGGCCTATGTGGCCATTCACAAAGCAGCAGGCTATATTGCACGAGGTGGGTTGGACAAGTCCAGTCTTGAAGCGGCTAAAAAATACTTCCAAAAAATTGATGATATCTTCGCCATTTTACCCAAACCAAATTGGACTGAGCGGGAGCAGGTGCTGGCCCAAATGTTAGTTGAACTTCGCACTTACTTCCGCAGGAATAACGAGTTTAAAATTAGTGATGAAGTTCGCGAACACCTGAGAAAATCTAATGTAGAATTGGATGACGACAAAGACGGGTCAAAAATTCGATTTGTATAAAAATAACACTAACTTCCTTCTACATTGGAAGAACCACAATATTCTGAGATTGGTGTAGAAATCCCCCTTAAGGAAGAGCTTTCCGAACTACTCGAAACCTCCACCTTTGGATATTCAATAGGTACTGGCACGTCTTACGTCTTACACGCCCTCCTGCGAAATTACGATGGTGTAACTCCGGACATCTCAGCTCCCGACAATTTACTGAATGCGGCCGCAGTAGTGGTTCCATACATGGCTATACGCTCTGTTGGGAAATCCCTATCTAAGCGGAAAAACCGAGTACTCCGTTATGTAGGAATCAAAATCAAAGCTTATGCTGGTTTACTAGCAATAGTCCCTGCCCTTGCGTACGAGGTTTTTGAGATGGTTACAGGTACAGGCATTCATCCTGAATCCACACCCACCCCCTTAGGAACTACAAAAGACGTACTTTCCTATGCAGTAACGGGGGTTTCCTTATTCTGGTTTGATAGAAAATTTAATGACCAAGAAAGTTCCCAAAATCACCCCCTTCTCACTTCTGAAAACATTAAAAGGGAAAACTACGATGAAGTATGTTAGCAAGAACAAGAACTTGCCGAGATGGCGGAGTGGTTAACGCGCTAGCCTGGAAAGCTAGTTTCCTCACGGATGCAGGGGTTCGAATCCCCTTCTCGGCGAAACTTTTCTACCCCGCAGGGTACAAAAGTTTCATCAAAACAAGCTTTTTGTCCGCGAACAAAAAGCTTGACCAAAAACATAGGATTGAGTAAAATGTCTCTATTCGGAAGTCTCCTCGCAGCATTGATTATAGACAGTCTTCTAGGTTTGGTCGGAGTTTTTTCCCTATACGTCAACGATAAACTACTTCACAAACTAACACATTCCCTAGTGGCCTTTGCAGCGGGAGCCATACTCGGTGGGGCCATCATCCACATGCTTCCCGAGGCGATGGAGCTAACCCCCCTTGCCCCAGAACTTGCACTCCTCGGTTTCGTGATTTTTTTCATTCTCCAAAAATATCTACACGCACACCACTGCAGTTGTGATGACCCGACCAAGACAGAAACCCCATATACGATAATTTTTGGGGATGCCATTCACAACTTCACAGACGGCCTTACATTGGCAATCGCCTTCATGGTTAGTGCAAAAATAGGGTGGATAACTTTCTTTGCAATCATTTTACATGAAATCCCCCAAGAGCTGGGTAACTTCGCTATCCTACTACACCGTGGCATGTCCAAGGGCAAAGCCATCCTTTGGACGTTCATGTCCCAACTAACTTGTATACTTGGAGGCCTCATTGGTTGGTTCTTTTCTCCCACATGGTTAATTGGGCCCGTACTTGCACTGGCGGCAGGTGGCTTCATTTACATTGGTGCATCGGACCTAGTTCCAGAGTTACATCGCAATGAAAAATTTAACAAGGCACCTTTCACTTTCACACTCATGATTTTTGGAATGCTTTTAATATGGGGCCTTGAATTCCTCATGGGACACTAAGGTGATATTTTGGATGTACAAAAATTACTGCTCGACTCACAAAAGAATGAGATTACAGAGTACCACGTCTATAATGAATTAGCTAAATTTGCAGACGCAAAGAATGCCAAAGTTCTACGCCAAATTGCCAAGGAAGAACTGAAGCACTATGAGTGGTTCAAGAAAAAAACGGGACGAGATGTCAAACCCAGCCGAACAAAAATTTTCAAGTTTAAGATGGCCGCCCGAATTTTTGGATTCACTTTTGCTGCAAAACTTATGGAGTACGGAGAAATGAACGCTCAGGAAGTTTATGGTAAAATCGCAAAAGTACACCCCGACATTAAACCCGTCATCAAAGATGAGGTTAAACACGAGCGTCAGCTAATAGATTTGATTGCGGAAGACAGACTCAAATATTTGGGTTCCATGGTTCTTGGCCTCAACGATGCCTTAGTTGAATTAACCGGAGTCCTAGCGGGCCTCACCTTTGCCCTCCAAAATTCTCTTCTAGTTGGAATTGCAGGATTAATAACTGGAATTTCAGCCACCCTTTCAATGATGGCCTCGGAATATTTATCTCAACGTGCAGAAAAGGCAGAAAACCCTGCAAAAGCCTCCATCTACACCGGCATAGCCTATGCCTTTGCAGTGGCCGTCCTCATTATTCCCTATTTTGTGTTCAAGAGCTCCGTATTTACTGCTCTCGCAGTGTCCTTATTTGGGGTTTTAATTGTAATTGCGACCTTCACCTACTTTGTGTCCATTGTAGATGATAAAAATTTCATACAGGAATTTCTAACCATGGCAGGCATAAGTTACGGTGTGGCCCTCATTTCATTCTTTGTAGGAATGATAGCCAGAACTTTTCTAGGACTTGAAGTTTGAGTTAAACCGACTTGAAGGTGTGCCGTGAAACTGGAACTAAGGACCCACCAACTACGCGTGATTTGGTTGCCGGCAACCTAACTCCATTTATTTTTTCATAAGCGTGTTCAACTTGCACATTATCTGCAAGGGGTAGAATCTCTCGCATTGAAGCATAGGGTTTATTTTTTGAATCGAGGGGGTCCCCAGATACAACTACAAAGTATCCCCGGGTTGCCATTTCATCCAAAAGCCTTGCATAATTTTCAACACCTGAATTAAGTTTGTGATAATTGTCAATAAGCACGGCCTCGCCTGACGTTACAAGTTTATTGACTAATGGGGGATGTGCATAGTGTGTGGCAGATCCAGATAACTTATTGAGATAACCCCGCAAGACGTCAGTCTTTCCTGATGAGGGGGGTCCCGAAACTACGAGTAACTTTCCAACACCATTGTCTTTCAACTGTTTTGAAAATTT
>JAAOXW010000060.1 GCA_018221005.1 Candidatus Altarchaeota archaeon | reverse complement strand
CGGTCAATAAACTTCAAAATGCCAGATGAATCCGCAAGGTCATCATTATTTTCATAATTTCCAAAAAAAATGCCATCGGGAAACCCCTCTTGAATTTTGAGTTTATTTATGTAGCCTTCAACCATTTCGGGTGGATGACGTTCTGAGAAATGATAAATTATCCCTACTGTTGGCTCGGGCATGTAATCACAGTCAAACGGCTTTAAAAGGGTGAGTAAATCCCCTAAAACGCGGTTCTTTCCAGATTGGCTTTCCTTACTTTTGCCAAAAAGTCCTCAAGGCTTAAGTCTCCCTTTCCTCGAACGTTCACCTTATTGGCCTGAACTTCCTTTTCTCCTACAACTACAATTGCGGGGACCTTCTCGGTTTCTGCCGTTCTAATTCGCTTGCCCAGAGTTCCGTCGGAATCCAGCTCAACATATATCTTTGACTTTTTCAATTCTGCAACAAGCTTTTCTGCATAAGTGATTTGCGCATCACTAATGGGAAGAACTTTTACTTGGACAGGTGCCAGCCAGAGGGGAAGTTTACCCCCCCAATGCTCAATAATTACTGACATGAAGCGCTCAACTGAACCTAGAATGGCAAAGTGAATCATCACAGGCATCTGAGCTTTATTGTTGGCATCCACATAGGACATCTTGAAATTGTCCGGCATAAAGAAATCCACTTGAATAGTGGTGAGCTGCCACTTTCTGCCCATAGAGTCTTTGACATAGATGTCGATTTTTGGTCCGTAGAATGCACCGTCCTTTTCTTTCAACGTGAAGTCGATATTAGCTTTCTTTAGGGCGCCCTCTAGGGCGTTTTCTGCTTTCTTCCACAGCTTAGCGTCGCCCATTGCATCATCAGGCATAGTCGCAAGCTTCACTTCTGGTTTGAAGCCAAAGATATCGTAAACTCCAAAGCATGCTTTCATAATTCGTAAAACTTCACTTTCAATTTGTTCAGGAGTGACCATGAAGTGATGGTCGTCCATAGTGAAGCACCAAACTCTCGAAAGCCCGTGAAGTTCACCGGATTGTTCCTTTCTATAATCGGTTCCAAACTCCGCATACCTCAGGGGGAGGTCTCGATAGCTCTTCGGCTTAAATCTATAAATTTGAATGTGGAAAGGACAATTCATTGCCTTTAGTCCCCACTCCTGTCCGTCCTGCTCCCAGATAAACATCTTATCCTTGTAGTGCTCGTAGTGGCCAGACATCTTCCAAAGTTCAATTTTAGCCATGTGGGGTGTCCAGACTTCTTCTGATTCCAAGTCGTCATTCACTTCTCTGATAAGATCTATTAGTTTTCGCCTAATGCGCATACCCTTCGGGTGGAATAGTGCCATACCGGGTGCAACTATATCTTCTTGAACATGGAACCAGTCTAACTGTTCACCAATGAAGCGGTGGTCACTCTTCTTCTTGAGTTCAAACTCCTTCTTCCACGCAATGAGTTTATTTTCGGAAGCGAAGGCAGTGAGCCAAATTTTCTGGATTTCTTTTCCGGTTTTTTTGTCCAAAGATGAGCCGGAATTGATGAGCTTGGCAAAGACGCCGTCGGCTTTCAGGGTGGTTTCAATAGTAGTGAGGTCTTCCTTAGTTAGAGGCTCGCTCCTATCTATATCATACCAGAGCAGGTCATCGCGGTGACCGTGCTCGCCCAGTTTGCCGAATTTGGCCAATGCTTTATTTATTTGGTCTTCAAGCGCCATTTTTGGTCACCTAAGGCGGAGATTTGGTGGGATTAAAAGGTATTGGTCAAACACCCTAATCGCTTTAAGTTAGCTCCAAAAGGCATTGCGTGGATAAAAATATCCCTTTAAATTATGATAATTACTACAAATTTCAAGTATCTCTGGGGGTCCTCTTTTTGGCCTCTGGTTTCTATGTTTTTTTCTTATCAGGAATTATATTTAGTTATAAACCACATTATGCATTTGTGTCTGGCACAGTAGGGCTTTGTCTTATTTTTAAGGGGATGTGGGGCTGGAAAAAAAGGCAAGACAACCTAGATGAATATCTAGAACATGAGGTTAAAATCAAAAAAAGTGAAGTTGAACTTAAAAGGAATGAAGAAAAACTCTCTAATTTAGAAGTGGAGAACTATAAAAAAATGCAAGAAGGATATGAGATTGCTTTGAGATCTAAGGGCGTGAATTTTCAGGATAAGGCCCATCAAAACAAAGAAGGTGAAAGTCATGGAGCGTAGTGAAATTGAAAAATATCTTGAGGACTTTTTGATTAAAGAATATGCGGATAGATTCAACAATATAGCTGATTTCGTGAAATTTAAGAAAACAACTCAAAAGAACGCCTCAAATTTTCTTCAGATTGGTTGGAATGTCCACATCAAGCCCTCTGCATTGGAAATCTTTGATAAACTAGATGCAGAATTCCTAGCAAGAACGGCCGTTGCAAAGATTGGTAAGGGTGAACTTCTATTTTTATTGGACTCTCTCGAAAAACAAGCCGATGATGAGGAAAGTACTAAAGTAAAAAATATACAAGAAGTCATTCGGGAAATACTTCGTGTAGATGGCGCAACTAAAATAATCATCCCTCGTTCAAAAGAGGGTGATGAAGTTCGAAATGCTCTACGACAAAAGGGTATATTGAAACTCCATTATGAAAATTGGAAAAGTTACCTAAATTTAAATGGGAAAATTGACGTAAAAATGTTAGTAAAGCCTGAAGAGAAATATAAAAATAAGTTATATGTCATAAACGACAGAGGTCTAGAAGTCCTATGGAAATCTTATGGGGTCTCACAAAATCTCAGGGGGCTCGACGAAACTTACTCAAAAAAGGGTGATAAAAAAAGTCCCATCATGTTCTATTCGGGTAATCACTCCAAGGGGGGTTTACATATTATTTTCAGGACAACCATATCACCTCCGAAAAAGAAGAAGAAAAATACCTTCAAAATTATTGAATTAGTTTAGCAAATTCCTTAAACCTGTAAAACACCCACAATCATGCGGAAATGGCTCTTACTTCTTCCGTTAATTTTGGTAATACTCATCATCCCGTCGGGGTATATTGGAAACAGGGGGCAATCCAACAAATCAAATATAATTCAGATAGTTATCCGAGAAAATTGCAGGGAATTAGAGGGACACTTATGCCAAGCGGAAGGTCAGTGTGCTCTCCCTTGGATGGATTCCTCAGATTCTTACTGTTGCCCCCTGGAGTGTGGTGAATGTATTGAAGAAGTATTAAGTGAGTGTAAAACGGATGAAGTTTGTGTTGAAGCAACTTGTGGGGTTGAAACTGATTTCACTTGTGAATATTGGGATGTTGTCCCCTGCAAAGGTAATGGAATATGTGAAGCAGGAGAATATGATGGATTAACTGGACCAATAATTGCCAAGTTATCCTATTTAGATGGGAGTTTCGTTCTATGTGGAAAGGAAAATTCAGCAGGAGAAAACGCAGGTATTGGAAGGAGTGTTCCTGGAAAAATGGTCCCAACATCCGACCCGGGCCTCGATTGCATTGATGGGTGTAGTGACAATAATATTTCCACTTCTGACTATTTCAATACAACACTGGGAAGATGTGTTCACATCCCTTGTGATCTTGTATGTGGTGATGGTATCTGTGGGGAACTGGAAATCTATTATGAAGATGGCATCCCAACAAAAACCGTGTGCTATCAAGATTGTGAAGAAGAATGGATACAAGTGATGGATACCCATCCCAACACTCCAACAATACCAAACAACGATGTCTGTGAACCTCTTGAAATAGAAACTTGCTGGGCCCAGGATTCCCCTCAAGATTGTTGTCCTGGGGTGGGGCATGTCATCTCTTCAAAAACTGTAGAAAGTCAAGATTGTCCCGAAAACTGTGATGATGGTAACGAAAACACAGCGGACTACTATGATTTTAGCTCACAGACTTGCAGAAATTACATATGTTAAAGTGGTTGCCGGCACGCTGCTCAAAGCCCCTTTAAAGGTAATTGTTCTCATACTTCAGCCCGAACTGTAAGGCAGGGAGTGAAAAAATGAAAAGAATCCCAGTTAGCTCCTCAAATCTAGTGTCCGTAGGATACGAAAAAAGTAATAAGACACTTGAGGTTGAATTCAGAAATAGGAGAATATATCAGTATAAAGGAGTTCCAGAGAGTATTTTCAAGGGGCTTTTACTTGCAGTTTCAAAAGGTAAATATCTCCACCGGTTTGTTGAAAAGAAATATCCCTACCTAAGAATCAGGTAGCAAACAACAGAACCAAATTTTATCTTGGCACGAACTCCTCATTCTTCTGGACTCTGTCGGCCCTACCCAAACGAAGCCGATTTGGCTAATACATAAAAACAAAGGGGTGTTGGAAAGGCGTGAAAGTCGGAATCGCAATTAAGAAGGGGAGCCCTGAAGTAGGTGTAATTGTTAAAAAAGGGGGTAAGGTGGTCTTTTCAACTTTCTCATTTGACGGTAAAGTTGAAGAAGCTCTTTTCAAAAAAATAAAGGAAACTAAGTGGAATTATCAAAGTGAATTGAATGACGGGGCCGCCCGATTACTTGAAGGTGCTCTTGCTGGTGACGATGTCTTTAATTGGTCGGTTGTAACTAAGAAGAGTGGGAAAGTTTTGAAAGAGTTGATGAAAGTTAAGGGGACCATTACTTATGGTGACTTGGCCAAGAAGTGTGGGACGGCACCAAGAGCAGTTGGACAAATTATGAATAAAAATCCTTTTGCGCCGTTTGTTCCGTGTCATAGAGTTGTGGCCAAGAATGGAATTGGTGGGTTTGCTAGTGGAACTGAAGTGAAGAAAAAATTGTTAGAACTAGATGCTAAAAAATAAAAGTAGGCGCTTCAGCGCCTCCAAAAAGCTAGTTTTCCAAAAGCTTGTTTCACCCTACCCCATGCATTACCTTGACTAATTTCCAATCCAGGTGGAGTGTGATTTAATCCGGGTGGCGTGTGATTTAATCCGGGTGGCGTGCGGTTCAAATTCTTTTCTCTCCCCTTTGCTAAACCCTGGGGGAAAGCTGTGGCATTAACAGTGGTGTTGTTACACTCAATGGTGGTGTTACACTCAGTGGTGTTGTTACACTCCCATGTATGTCCACGGAGTTCTGCGATAGTTTCGTAGTCTCCTTCCTCCCAAGCGGTGCGGAGTTGCTCCATTAGTTCGTGCCTCTCCTCTTGGGCATTGTGGAATTCCACATGCATTTGAAACCTTTCCTCTGTCAGGAGCCCTTCCATGGCCTCCCTCCATTGGGTGTAGTTACCTGCTTCAAGGGCTGCTTGTACTTGTTCGTACATCTCTTGCATCTCGGCTATGGTTTCATTGTCCATTCCTGGAAATTCAATGTCCTCATTGCCGGGCTGTGTGAAGTAGAACTGCCAGGGCATAGCCATTACTGTGCTCATACCCATGGACACTACTGCAAGCACTGCCAGAAGCTTAATCCAATTTTTGTCTTTCATACTAATTGAAAGTTAAAGTGTATAATAAGCAAAGAGAAGGGGAAATGTGCATTTTAGGTCCATGTTTTTTTATAAGGGTGTGAGCCTGTTTTGGACGTGGTAATGGGAATACTGGCAGGCAGGCCATTCACAGGACTTTTCTGGGGATTGGAAGCTTTACATTCTGGACTAGTTGCTTTGATTTGTTTAGTGATTTATTTGAAGACGAGGGAAATGCAGAAATTAAGTGCACACGAGGGTGTGAAATATTTCCGAAT
>JAAOXW010000059.1 GCA_018221005.1 Candidatus Altarchaeota archaeon | reverse complement strand
GATTCAACTATTATTTGGACTGAGTGGTGGTTTTTTAAACAGTTAACAGTGTTAAGGAAATGGTTTCTGGGTTCCTGATTACTTTAAGAGAGACATTGGAAGCATCCCTCGTTGTGGGCTTGATTTTAAGTTACCTCTCTCGAACCAAACAAACGGACTTCAATCGCTTTGTATATGCTGGGATTTTTGCAGGACTTGCCGCAAGCTTAGCTGGGGCCTTTTTATTCATTAAATTGGCAGGTGGCTTCACAGGAAGGGCTGAGCAGCTGTTTGAGGGAACAGTCATGCTCATTGGTGCCTTCCTACTTACAACACTAATCCTTTGGATTATGAAGCACAGAAATGTTGCAAAGAAGGTTCATGGCCATGTTGAAGACCACCTCAGTAAAGCGGGGGGATGGGGCCTCTTTTTCCTAGTTTTTACGGCCATTCTGCGAGAGGGCATTGAAACGGTAATTTTCCTAGGTGCGGCTAGTTTTGCCTCAGGCTCCGACCTCATTTGGTCGTTGGGGGGCGTCGCAGTTGCACTCCTCTTGGGCTTCTTATTTTTTGAGGGGTCCATGAAAGTGAATCTCAAAACCTTCTTCAATATGACTAACCTTTTATTGGTCTTATTCGCAGCGGGGCTAGTTGCTCACGGGATACACGAGTTTCAGGAAGCGGGAGTTATTCCAATAATCAATGAACATCTGTGGGACATTAATCCGCCCACCAATTTAGACGGAACTTATCCTGCGCTTCATGAGAATGGTGCAGTGGGTGGCTTCTTCAAGGGTTTGTTCGGATATAATGGCAACCCCTCTCTCATTGAAGTTCTGAGTTATATTGGATATCTTGTCTTTGCCTACCTTTTGTGGAAGACTCCAAAAATCGGGCCCCAAAGCATTTAAACTTTTCAGTAACAACTGCAAGTGGGGGATAGTGTTTCAGGGTTGCATATTGTAATTAATGGTAAGGGCCTGGGGCATAATGCCCGTCAGAGGCAAGTTGCAGATGACATTAAAACTTACTTGAACAACCAGGGAAAGCACACAGATATTGCAATAATTACTGAATCTAAGATTCTTGATTTTTGGGAGGGTTTTCCCACCTTTCGAGTGCCGTCTCCACACGATAAAATGGGATGGGGGCTTGAAAAAATACGCGAGGTCAACAGTCAAATAACAAGCAATCTCATCAAGCAACTTGAACCTGATTATGTAACTATGGACACATACCCTCGAGAGGTTTCTGAAAAGCCGTCAGATAAAATTTTCAAATCAATGATAATGAGGCCTATGACGTATACGAGATATATTGAAAAATCCAAGGCTGCTGAAGAAGCTTGGGGGGGCTTTGACTTCGTAGCCATTCCCACTAATGAAAAACATGAGAACCTACTTGACCTTGACCCAGAGTGGTCTAACTATTTCAACCAAATAAAGTCGGGGGGCGGGAATGTCGAACATGTGGGTAGAATAGTTCCCTTCAGAAAAGAGTTGGAGAGTTTAGATGTTAACGACGTAAAGACCCGAATGAGAACTAAATTAGGTTATGAAAAAGATGATGATGTTATTTGCTTTGCCTTTGGTGGCGGTGCATTTTTGAATTCCATTCAAGGGGCGCCACTTGAAGCAGAAATATCAGAATTGGCCTCGGACGGTTTTAAAATGCACTTAATTGCGGGCCCATATGCGGACAAGGAGTGGTTGAAAACACTACGAGATAAACATTCTGAGCTTACTGTTGAACTCAACTACATTGAACCTTCGACATATGCAAAGAGAATGCTTTCGGCAGATCTTGTAGTGAGCCCTTCTGGATACAATACACAAACCACTTGTTTCTTCCTTGGTATCCCCTTAGTCTCCCTAAATATTGGCGGGGATGAATGCAGGAGTAAGTGGATTCACTTGCTGGATGAAATGGGGGCCACGCCTTGCGTTGAAAACTATAACGGTTTGTCAGAGTTAGTATCTGGGCTGTCGGCTCGTGACTTAAGTTCAATGACTGCATCTGCGAGGGGCCTCATAGATAAAAATGGGTCGAAGACTTTTGCACGGTCGCTTTCCCAGTATGGAAACCTCATTTAAGTTTTAAAGCAGCT
>JAAOXW010000058.1 GCA_018221005.1 Candidatus Altarchaeota archaeon | reverse complement strand
TTGAGTCACCATTTTAAAACACCTTTCCTTATGCTGTTGTGTATGCGGTTAAGGTGGAAAAACAAGACGCCCAGAAGAAGATTAACAGCCTGAAGGCCAAAAACCAGTATGACCGCTCTAGGAAAATTTTAGAAGACGGGGATATGGTTTGGATTCCCGTAACTGGAGAGATTCCTGGTTCTACTAAAAAAACGCTGAAAAAACGGGAAAAGACCCCCGGTTTAGGAGAAGCTCACGACATCCACTCCTTTGACATTATTGGTGAGGTTGCGGTGGTCTTCATACCTGATGTACAACGAAATACCAAGGGGGCAATAGGTCAACACATTATGAAACTTCATCCCAGACTCAAAGCTGTTTACATGGAAGTTGGTGCGGCATCCGGTGAGTTTCGGCTTCAGCAACTTGAATTAATTGCAGGGCCCCGCGGGGGTTCAGAAACCGTTCACAAGGAGAATGGACTCAGCTTCGAGTTAGACGTGCTAAAGGTTTTTTTCTCCCCGCGACAATTGACAGAGAGAATGAAACTCACCTCCTTTGTGAATGAAGGAGAAGTGGTGTGTGTCTTTTTTTCCGGTGTGGCACCCATTCCAATTTACCTTTCCAGTTTTTCCAAGCCATTAAAGGTGATTGGAATTGAATTAAATCCAGACTCACACGAATATGGTTTAAAAAATCTTCAGCGAAACAAGATTGAAAATGTTGAACTAATTAAAGGGGATGTTCGAAAACTCGCACCCACTCTTGGCCCAATTGACCTAATCATTATGCCCCTGCCTAAAGGTGCCTTACTTTTTCTAGATACCGCTTCACAAAGTCTCAAAGTAGGGGGGCGTGTTATTGTGTATGTGGCATCTAGCCCAGAAGAGCTTGATACTAAACTGAAACTTTTTGAGAAACACGGTTTTAGGGTGGCGCAGACTCGCAAGGAGCTCCAAATCTCCCCCAAGGAGTGGCGGTACGTTATTCATGCCGTTAAAATAGAGTGATGTGACTTCCCTTTCAGTGGATAACAGATTCATCATTAATCAGAGTAACTGTGAGTCATCATCAAAAGCTTTTTGACCTTTGAGTTCTTAACCTTTTCGTGATACTCTTTAAAATTGCATATCTGGGGTGGAAGTTTCATGGGAGTCAAATTCAACCCGATTGTAGGACAGTAGAGGGCCACCTCAACGATACCTTGCGCGACTTGGGAGTCTTTAGTGAAAGGAAGGGGATGGCCTCACGGACTGATGCAGGAGTTTCTGCTCTCAGTAATGTTTTTGGCTATCTTGGTAGACTTCCCAGTATCACAGCGCTAAACTACGCCTTGGATGGGGTTACAGTTAGTGCAGTTGCAGAAGTACCTGATGACTTTTACATGAGGGGTGCTAATTCTAGAAAATACAGATATTTTTTGATGGGGGACTACCCTGATGAAAAGGTCGATGCCCTCAAGCAATTCGAAGGCACCCACGACTTTCGCGAATATACCAAGGACAAGACTAATACAGTGGGAACTATTGACCACATTGCTGTGGAAAAGATTCCGGGGGGATGGCAGCTTGATTTTGAGGCCAATAAATTTTTCTGGAATCAAATACGTAGATTGGTCGGAACGATTACTGGAAAGAAAGCACCCCCCGAGCCCCTAATTCTTCTAGATGTGAGTTATTTGGATGAACCTGAGTGGAAAGTGCATGAAGGGGCCCTAAAGACCTTAGTTAAAGAGTGGGGAACAATTACTTCAAAATTTCAGATTTTAACTGAACTCAAAAAACGTATGTAGCCGTCATTACATAAAATTAAATACCCTCTCTGTGTGAGAATGAATGTCCCCCATTGACGTGGTGAGTCGCAGAGAGTTTTTGGAGAGTTATTTTGATGAAGTTGCCAATGTCGAATATACTGAACTTCACGACAGGGGTTGTTTGGAATCTGTTGAAGAACTTTTGAAAAGCCAATTAGATGTGGATATTGACGCCATAATGTACATGATTTCGCCCGGACAAAACAATCGACCATATATTTTTGTAATGGAGTCATCTGACGAAGTTCCCGAGAGGCATGTTATTGCATTTAAAGTTCCCTTCAACGGAAAGAAAAAGAATGGAGAAATTGATGCCTTGGTTCTGTCATCTGGGGTACCGTGTGGTGATTTAATCTTCTCTCTGGAGGATGCATGTCGCGGTCTTAAGACTGGAAATTTTTCGGCACTTAAGTTTGTTGTAGGCGACCCCAGAATTGAAGTTCAATTTATTGAGTATAAAACCTTTAACCGCAAAAAAGAGCTGAAAAAGGCGTATAAACAGCTGACAAAAATTAAAGAACTCTTCGATGCAGAGCATCTTTATTTTATGAGTGGGGAAGAAGGGGGCGACCCAGAGAAACACCGTGCTGAGACCATGCATTCCTATGATGAGCTGGCCAGCTTGCTGGGCAAAAAGAAAGTCCAACGCACTTCAAATGAAAACTATCAAAACTTACTTTCTCCCATGAGCTTTATGGAGTCATTGATGGGGGCTTTCTCTAAAGAGTTTGACCGCAAGCCAGTATATGATTTTTTTGCGGGGCCAAATCCCAGTGCCGTGAGTCAAATGTGGGTTTCTGGAGATAAAACTATCAAACGTTCATATGCTCTTAATGTGAAGGGGCCTTCCATGGCGTCCAGGTCAGGGTTGGGTTCGAATGTTATTTTTGATGGCCTTGTTTATGATTATGAGTTCGCACACCCCAAGGACTTATTCCACGCCTGTAAAAATCTATTAGGGGGTAGGCCAGCCTTCCTTGAAGAGTTGGCGCAAAGCACCCGATTAGATGCATATGTTTTCAAGGAAACGCTCGATACGAATACACTCCACGAAGCTTATCACACTATGAAAATGTGGAATACAAAATATGGACTCCCCTTTGACAATGCTCATTTGGCTTATTCTGAGGATGGAGAAGATTTCCAAACTCTGAGTTACTTTGACCTTGAAGATACTCTACAAGAATTAGCACACAAGTTTAACCCGCAGGGCAGGCAGGTTGAAGACGCCCCTCTGCTCCACGGTTCCGACTCCTTGGGCCTTTAACAAATCCTCAAGAGTCCCGCTGATTATGAAGGGTTGGAGTGGACTTTCATCTGGCATCAAAAAAGATTGATGCGCCTCAACTGAGAATCGCCCTGCCGTTGGATTTGCTGTATGAACTCCGCTCAAGTCATTCACAAGAATGTATTCACCACCAAGCTCCGCTTTATTGGTAATTACTGAAAGATCAACGGGGGAAGGTGTTGGGAAACTCTTCCAATCCCTGCCTGCGTTTGCGGTAGGTTCTGCCTTCATTTCCTTTGCCGTTGAAAAAGTATGTAAATATGATTTCAAATTGCCGTCAAACACTGTAAATTCCTGTGGGGCAAGTCCCTCCCCATCAAAGGCGGTCATATGCAAGCTTGGTGTGCTTACTACTTTTACACTCCCCTCACCCTCTCCAAGCTTCAAAATAGTTTGATCGTAGATTGCCCTTTCGGCCGATAAATTTGGAAGCAACATTTGACCAAGTAAAGATGAGGCGGCTCTTGCTGAGAGGACAATTGGAAGCGTTTTATGTTCAAACTTGCTGGCTCCCTGCCACTTTTTGGCCCAACTTTGAGCTTTAGTTGCAACGTCAACCCACTTATTCTTTTCGTCCTTTCTTCCTTCCCAACTTTCCCAGCCTTCACTCCCCCCGGAAGCAGTATATGCAGAGTAACCAAGCCAACTCTGTTTTTCCTCTACATCTAGTCCATTACTATTCTGAAGCTTTCTTGTCACAACGGCTGAGAAGGCACGGACTGCCGTGGCGGCTTCCATCTGCTTCGCCATCTCCTTCACCCTCTCTACGAGTATGCGGGGGTCTGTGGGAACTTCATGAAAGACTTCCTTACCAGTTTTACCTGGTGCGGGAAAACCGTAAAATTTTCTGACCATTGATTTTTTGGCCAACTCTTCAGCCTTCTCTTGAGTCTTTGCAAAACCAAAACCCATCTTACTGTCTTTAGCAACTCGAACTCCGAAGCCCGAGTCGGCGCTGGCATCTACAAGTTTTACTTTACCTGCTTCAATCTCAACGCTCACAGTGAGTTGTTCTTCACTGTAGACTTCGCGTTCCAAAACTACTTCACCCCAATGACTTCTTGTTTCCCGTTAGGGTAGAATCGAACCACAGACAGGGGAACTGCCTTCTTTGATAATTCGTATTTAGCAACTTCAAAAGAGTCTTCCTTGTTAATGGTTCTTGGCACCTTTACCAAAAGTGGCGCCCCCATCGCAATTTGCAAGGCCCTTGCACCCAAAATTCTGGCCAATTCAAAACGAGTAAGCATAGTTTTGAGTTACTTTTGGGGTTTAAAAGCATAATCACGCCCCAGACTCTCCGTAAGCTTTATTTACTCTGCAGTTAATTATTGTATGTCCTCCTCTCAAGAGCAGTTGGAACTTCTAGAAACCATGTACACTCTCACTAATGATTTTCGAAAAACCCTATCTACTTTGTCCCCAGGAATGAGGTCGGTGATTTCGGGAGATTATGAAACCAAAGAAACAGGTAGTGTACTCCCTATTTTTCTTGAAGATTTTTACGACTCTTTGAAAGATCTAATTTCAGTAAGTTTTGAGGACGGAAATTCTATTGAGGACCGATGGGCATGGCAAGCCTACCAAGAACTTTTAGACACGAAATCGGGTAATGAAGAGTTGTATATTTTAAATTCAAAGAAAGTGGGAAAAATTATTAAAAAAGGGCGAAAACTCCAGAAAACATTTGGAAAGTCAGGCCCCCCAAATATAGCGAGTGCCCAGGAAAGAGATGCAATTCGTGATGGGTTTTTGGAACATTTGTCCGTTCTTGAAGACGCCTTCAATTCAAAATTTGTCTATGCTTATACTCTATTCAAAAAGGTCCTTGATGGAGATGCACCAAATAAAAAAAAGGTCAAACTTTTGGGCGACCTCGAGGAGACTATGACGGCCTTAAGAACACATGAGGCCTTTCAAGGAACTCCTAAGAATGTTTATGAATTAGAATATACTTTTGGAACTAGGGACCAAATCAAGTCCCAAACGGAAAAATATCTTTCTGCGGAGATTGACTGGGACACATATTCCGATAATTTATCACTTGACGACAAAATAATTACTGTTGAAGTTACGAATGAAGGGATGAAAATAACTCCTGTTGATGTGGATACCTTTCCTGATTGGGAAGATTTTGGGGGTTATACTACTGTCGTTGAAGGTATTGAAAGTTGGGTGGATAAGATTCAAAAAGGCAACCCCCATCTGAAGCGCGTTTTGCTAGCAGGAGTTGCAGGCACTGGAAAAACCACACTTCTGCGGGTGGCCTTGAAGGAGCTGGCAAAAAATGGATTTACTCCTATATATCTTACCCGGATGGAAGGCTCAAATCTGGGGTCTTTGAACTCCTTTGTGCGTGCAGTCACAAAATATCTTCCGGATGGACAAAGGGTCGTTGCTGCGATGGATGATATTGAGAGCAGTTTAGTTACGGGGCTCTCCGATCGGAATGAATCGTTAAGACAAATAGAAGCCTTTCCATATCCCCTAATAACTACAGTTAATCCGGACCTTCCCATGCATGGAACTCAAGAATCTACAGGGGGGTTAAAAGACATAGCAAGCCTAAGAAGATTTAACGCACACTTCTATTTTGGCTGTCCTGAAAAGGAGGAAAGAACTGAAATTGTAGAAATCATAGCTAAGAATTTGGAGTATGAGCTCACCCCCGAAGACATTATTGATATTGTGGCGTGTGGAGAAAAACAGCCAGGGGCGTACATGGAATTACTCATTGAAAGAAAGATGTTGTATCCCACTTGGACCTGGCAACGAATATCAGACGATCTCAGCAAACATATGCAGGCCATTATGAACCCAACACTCAAATCTCGAAACGACACAAAGTCTGAATACAGCTAATGACTTTTTGATATTTCAGTCAGCCTAGGTTTGCCACTACTTCTTTCACAATGTTCTTTGCCTTCACTCTAACCTGCTTCATACTGTCTCTGGCCCGGATTGTGACACTACCGTCCTCAAGTGTTTGGCCATCCACCGTAATACAAAGTGGTGTTCCAATTGAATCTTGTCTGCGGTATCTTCTGCCAACTGAACCCTTAGCATCATAGAAGGTGCGGAACTTGTGTCTCAACACTTCATACATTTCAGTAGCAGCCTCAGGCATACCATCCTTAGCAACCAAGGGAAGAATTGCAACTTGTGTGGGTGCAACTACACTTTTTAGTTTCATAACTTGTCTTTCCTTTCCGTCAGCCAATTTTTCAGTTAAGTGTGCATCTTCAACCAACGCGAAGACTAGCCTATCTACACCGAGGCTGGGTTCAATCACATGCGGGTACACTTTCTCACCCTCAGGTGTCGCCACACTCAAATCAACCCCACTTGCTTTGGCGTGCTGTTTCAAATCATAATCTGTTCGGTTAGCAATGCCTGCCAGCTCTTTCCACCCAAATGAATACTCATACTCTATGTCCCAGGTGTCTGTCGAGTAATGACTCAACTCATTTTTCAGGTGCTGTCTCAGCCGTAGTTTGTCTGGTGTCAATCCCAAGGCAATCATGAACTTCATGCTCTTAGCTAGCCAGTAAGCGTGCCAGCCGGTAGTGTGCTTCTTTTTTAGGAGTTCTCCAATGGACAAAGTAACTGCCTTTGAATTTGATTCTTGTACCTCTTGTGTCAGAACCGAGACTTCAAGGTCTTCAACTTTTTTAATCCACTCCTTCGGACACTCCGTTTCCGGGTTGAAGAAAAACTCAACTTCCATCTGCTCAAACTCACGACATCTGAATACAAAATTCCTTGGACTGATTTCATTGCGGAAAACTCGACCGATAGTTGCAATGCCAAAGGGCAGGGTCGCCCGATTGGTTTTCACTATTCTATTGAAATCTACAAAAATTAATTGTGCCGTTTCTGGCCGAAGATAAGCCTCATTGCCTTCCACCGACCCAACTTCCGTTTTGAACATGAGATTGAACCACTT
>JAAOXW010000007.1 GCA_018221005.1 Candidatus Altarchaeota archaeon | reverse complement strand
GTTTCAATAGTGAATGACCAAAGTGGCGCCTTTGGTCTGGGTGATTTTGAAATGAGAATCCCTGCACATTTGAGAGATTTAGTTGGGTCTGATTCAAGAATTGTGATGTACTATGAACTTGGATAGTGTACACTATCTTCCAAAAAATCGACCAAGTATTCTTGAGAGCAGTCCACGAGTTCTTTCCTCATATTCAACCCCTCCAATTTCAGCCGCCATCTCAATCATAACTCGGCTCCCTGGACTGTCTGGAGACGCAACAACTGCCGGCACACCGTAGCCCAGTGATCTACGGATTTTTTCATCTTCAGGAACAATTCCCAAAATGGGCACATCTTCAAGGAAGTTTTCAATTTCTTCCGGGTGTAATTCATAGTCGAGGCCATGATAGAAATTTATAATCACTCTAACCACCTCCTTGTCATACCCATTAAGCATCTCAATGGTTTTCTTGGCTTCCAATATACCTGCCACCGAAGGGGTTCCAATTACGAAAGCATCATCAACCGCCTTTGGAATCCCTCGTGTATCCCTTCCTAACCAAGGTGGCGTATCAAGAATTATGAAATCATACTGATCCCCTAATTCCTCCAAGCGAGTCCGGAGTTTATTGAACTTGAGATTGGCCTTTATGTCAGGGTGCAAAGGTCCAGGAATAATATCTACACCAGTTCTTGGGTCCTTGTAAATTACCTTTTCTGGGGGAAGTTGTCCTGAAAGTAGGTCTCCCATGTGAACAGGAGGATTCAAAAGCCCAAAATGACTGCTTAAATCCGCCCCCAATACATGCGTGTCCACCAACAGAACATCAAAGTCAAATTCATGTTTTAGGGTAGCGCCAATATTGGCCGTCATTGTGGTTTTCCCCACTCCGCCTTTGGATGAAAAGAAACCAATGATGTAGCTCACAGATGTCCTTTGACTCCATATTTAAAATAACTATTGATATTGCTACGCAACTTTCCAGAGTTTTCCCACATACCACTTGGTTCCGGGTAGACCCAGACATTTTCCATACGCCTTGCACTTCTTACAAGAAAGTCCACATTCTCCCTTCTTACGAAGCCGTATTCCAAAGTTTCCATCAAATGACGCTATGGCTTCAACCGATGTAGTGGTTTTCATCATCATTTTTGGAACCGCTTTAGCAGTTTCTTCATTTTCACCACAAAATATGCCGGTTAAGCCGGTTTTTGTTTCAAAGCCAGCAACAAAGTATGGACTTTTTTTGAGTTTTTCCAAGTTCCCCTGCCCCTTTGCGAGTGAAAGTTTCATCCCCAATGCATTGAAGTTTATGTCGTGACCCTCGTTAATGATACCTCTTTTCTTCAATTTTTGCAACCTTAAACAAATGGCAGGCTGAGTCACTCCCACGTGTTGCGCCAAGGCTTGTTGACAGATATCAGGATCTTTTGAAAAAAGAAAAAGCACTTGCTTATCTATATTATCCAGTTCCACACGTATCAAATACAAATGAAGTTTATAAACTATAAGTATGCCTTCATCTGACCGCACCCCTAAAACAAATCTTCAATTTTTCCTTTGAAGTTGGTGTCAGGAACATCGAACAAAGTTGCCCGTTTTAGGCCCCACTTAGGTAATACTTTCAAAAATTCACCAGCTACAACTCTTTCCTTTTTCGGTTCAAGCACAACCAGCCCATTAGCTTTCGAAAAATTCTTTGGATTCGAGGACGCCTGATTCTTTAAAATTTCAAACTTGAGCTCCCCCCTTTCAAAAAATAAACGACATCTTGCCAACTCAGTTCTTTTGCGAGGAGTTCGTGAATAATCACCTGCAGCTTTTGCATCGGTTACAAACAAAGGGTCAATGCCTTGCATCTTTCTCAAACATCCCTTAAGATAAGTTTCTGCAACTGTGGCTGCAGCTGTCGGATATCCCGGAATGCCCAGATAAATACCGCGTTTTGTCCTGCCAAAAAGTACTGGTTTTCCCGGTTTCTGTAGCACTTTCCAGAAGAGGACTTTTACGCCAACATCCTTCATAATTTTTGGTAGCAAGTCAACTTCCCCCACCGAAACTCCACCGGTTGTTATTACTATATCAAAATGATCAAAAGCGTTTTTTAATTCACTTTTTAATTTTTCTCGATCATCACCCACAATGCCAAGATAAGTTACTTCTGCCCCACATTCCAATGCTGAATTAACCACTATATGTGAACTACTATTTGGAATTCCCATCGGGTCTTTACTTCCCGGCTCAACAATTTCATTACCTGTTGCGATAATTGCCACACTTGGTTTTTTAAAAACATCAATCTCTGTTTTATTCACCGAACACACAATCCCTATTACTCCCGAATCGATGGGGGTTCCTTTCTTCACAACCACTTCCCCCTTAGTAAAAATGCTTCCTGCGGCATTCACATTTTCGTTTTCTTTAACTGTTTTATTGAAGTATATTTTACCTTTTTTTTCCTTCACGAACTCTTTCATAATTACTGAATTTGCCCAAGGCGGAATAAATGCTCCTGTTGAAACCTTTATTGCACCTCCAGTTTCAGTCGACATTTTGTCTCCCGTATATGTTGTATCTATAATTTCAAATGATTTTTTTTCAGAAACTTTTATTGCAAAACCATCTACTGCTGCAGTTGAATATATTGGGAAACTATGTTCTGACAAAATGTCTTTTGAGCTCACCCTACCAAGTGAATCAAAGATTGAGATTGTTTCTGATTCACTTTCTCGAACGTTTGAAAATACAAGCTTCCATGCAGTGCTGAGGGGAATTAGTGTTCTCAAACTTTCAACCCCTTTTTCTTTGCGTCTTTGTATGAAAGTGCGAAAGCATCAACACCCTGTAGTCTGGCTTTGTGGGCAGCCTCAGATGCACTATGAGCCGCCCTACACACAAAAAGGTACTTTTTACCCTTTTTGAGGTTGTATTTGGGAGTTTTCAAGAGATAAATTATTTCAAAATCATGTAAATCCCCAGAAGGTGCCATGGACTCGACTTCGGTTTTTTCACTCAGTTTGAGTTTTGAAGCAACTTCATCGTAATCAATACCCAACCCCCTTTCAAGTTTCAATATATTTTCTAGCCGGGGGTGTGCGTTTGAGTGGCTTTCAATTGAACAGAATTCTGCTATTTTTGAACTTGACTCATAACTTCCAATTTTTCTAGCTAAGTGAATGGTTTCCTCTTTGTCCATTCCAATAAGTGGACGAAGCACTGGAAGTGTTACAGCTTCATTCAAAACTGTAATTGATTGCATTGTTTGCGAAGATGCCTGTCCAATACTTTCACCTGTTACTAACGCATCGTATTGTTTCCTATTCGCAATTTTTTCAGCCAACTTGTATAAAAACCTCTTTAGAATTACTTGACGTTCCCCTTCTTGTATGTTTTCACGTATTTGCTTTAAAGCTTCAGATGTATCAATAACATAAAGTTTTGAATTTGGGAACCACGCTTTTATAGAAGCATAAACCGAATTAACTTTATTTTCCAATATCGGACCCAGCGGATTCATAAATAAGAAGTCGATAGACACCCCCCGTTTTCCAAGCATCCACGCCGCAACAGGTGAATCAATACCTCCGGAGAACAAAGCAAGTGCTTTTCCTTCAACACCCTCCGGCATACCTCCAGGTCCTGCCACTCTGTTTGTGAATATGAGTGCAAAGTCTCTGTGTATTTCAATTTCAAGATTGTGAATAAAGTTTTTCAAACTAACTATTGCCGAAGGGATTTCTTCTTTCACAACTGCCCCCAACTCTGCCTGCAATTTCATTGACGTCATTGGATAAGCTTTATTTTGTCGATGAACTGTAACTCTAAATTTATCACTAACTCCAACTGTTGATTTCACAACCTTTCT
>JAAOXW010000057.1 GCA_018221005.1 Candidatus Altarchaeota archaeon | reverse complement strand
ACTGATTTGATGCACGGCGTTGGCTTTGTGGGTTATCAAGCCATGGAAGGGTTAGGTATTGTTACTGATTACAGAATATGCAGTTTGTTAGATGCTTGGAATTATGAAGGTATGACCACTGAAGTCTTCAAAGTGGAAACTGAGCAGTATGAAAATTTCTCATGCGCAGGGTTGGAGGAAAACAATATTGCAATCGGCTTTTTTGAGGAGGACATGTATGGTGATGACTTATTTGGAACTGCGGAAAAGTTCTTTGTTGAGAGTAAAGTACAAGTCAATAAGGTGTTCTACTCGTTCTACATCTTTTTCGGTCTGTTGATGATAGGTGTGATTGGGGACATGTTCATCACCTTTGGTCAATTCAGAATGAGCACAGGTAATGCAGTTGCAGTCGGGGGGACGGCATCAATTGCACTAACTATGATATTGATGAGGAGCACTGCCTTCTGGAAAGGCCTAACCCTCATGTTAACTATGGCACCCGGCGGTGGTGGACCTGCAGTCTCAATGATACTTGCACTACTACTCATGGGGCCAATCTGGTGGTTAGTTAATCAATTTCTCTTTGGATACAGACTTGGCAAGAAAGGCGTAGTAGACCAATTCAAGGCCATCGAAACTGCAGTTTCCGCAGACTATCGGAGGGGACAAGTGGGTCGAGAAGAAGTCCAGAAAGGGAAGTAAAGTATTTATGTAGCAACCGGCCTGTAGTAGTATGATGAAGATCTCGAGTTTGTTTTTGAGTTTCATGATTATGGCCGCGATGCTACCTGCATTCGCACAAATTGACGCTGATTCAACGGGTGATGCCTTTGAGAAAGGAATGAGCCCCATCTTGGGTTTGATTAAGGGCGCCACCAATGTGGGTTGGAAAATGATGCAGTTCTTTGTTGGAAAGGACGATGTGTCAATTGCTTACTTTTCATACAATCTTGGTTTCCGAGACGATGAGGTCTACATTGAAGCAGTGAGATATCAAGACCCGGACAATGCAACAGAATTTAATTTAAGGGGTAATTGCTCCGTGGGTTCTCTGGACTTAAATGCAGGGGATGATTTCATAGCCATAAATTGTTACAATACCGCAGATGACTTGGTCAGGGCCGTAAATTTAACAGATGGCTCCGTACTCTTGAGCCTTTCAGAGATTGGAGATTACAATGAGGACGGAACTCCAGGACAAATAGATGATGTCTTCAAATACATCAGCAGAGATCTTGGGAAAGAAATAATTGTGGCAGACGGTGCCAAGGGACAGATTATGCTGTTCGCAATTATGATTCCGTCACTAATACTATTTTTCATAGTATTTGACTTTTTCATGAGCACAGGAATGCTCAGAACACTTACCGCGAATATAATTAGCGGTGGTATCACCCTACTCGCATTGAGATCGGGGGCCTTCATTGGACTCCTCAATATGATTAGTAGTGTGTTTGGGGCTAATGGGTTCTTCCTCAGCTTGTTTGGAATCTACCTACTCTTCGCCATACTAATCTGGTTCTATGGTGGAATCAAGAAAAGTTGGATGATGACTTCTGATGAGGCAACCGGAAAGGTGGTTGATGCAGTAGTCACTGGATTCACGGCAGATATGAAGAGGGGGCGAGCAGCCCAAGACGAAGCAGAACAAATGGCACAGCAACAAAAGGGTAGGAAGTAGGTGAAAAAATGGCAGTAGAAAATCTCACCATGAATATAACTACGGGGGTCACTCAGCTTCAGGAGATTGGCTTCTTCAATTACGTAATCCCCTTCGGTATTTTCTTCGCCCTATTATTTGGGGTACTAGACAAATACAAAATAATTAGTAAGGACAAAAAGATTAACGCACTCATCGCAGTGCTGATGTCTGCATTTGTGCTCCTATATGCCAAAACCACCAATCTTGAAATTTTCTTTATGGAGTTCTATGCCAAGATGTCAATAGCCATGCTAATTTTCCTATTTGCAATGACTCTTTCAGTCTTTGGGTTCAGAGCGCTGAAAGACAATGAAGTCATCCCTGCAGGAAAGGAAGGTGTATGGTCAGCCGTATTTCTTGTATCTTCAGTTATGATAATGAATGTTGCTTTTAGTGAGGCACCGGGCCAACTTGGAATCTGGGCCAGTGAAGTGAGTGGCATTGTTCTTGCCTTCGGAATCATTGGAGCAATAGCTAGTTTCGCCATAAAAGACAAGGGGGGCGGATCATAATGGGCTTCGCAGAAGCGGTTATGAAATTGGCGGAGTTTGGAATTTTCCAATTTTTCATCCCCTTCGCATTATTTTTTATGATACTCTACGGGGTCTTCATAAGATACAAACCATTTGGGGAGTGGAGAGACAATACAGTAATCTCTATGATTTACGGGCTGACATCGTTCATGATGGCCCTCTTCATTATGCTCTATGGGCTGAATGTATATATTGAGAATTTTCTAACCTGGGTTCTTGGGAGATTGGGCATTATACTAATTTTAGTGCTGGCCATAATTGTGGTTGCAGCATTTGCAAAGGGGGGGAGTGAACTTGAGTGACAATAATGGCAAGCTCTGGATGGGAATGGGGGCTGCACTCATAATTTTTCTAGTAGTTACCACACCCGGTTGGAGAGATGTTCTTGGGATACAAGGTAGCTTCAGCTTAGGTGGATATGCACCCGCACTAATTTTACTCCTAATAATGGGGGGCATGGTGGGTTTCATGCTAATGGGTGGTGGCGGGGGCGGAGAAGACTAAGTTCACGGAACTACTCTCGACATTTGAGTATAAGTTATCCCCAAATCCCTGTCAACAATAGCAACCCAAAGATATTTCTTAACAGAGTGAGCAACTCGATTCATACCAATAAGATTAGTGGGACTTAGGGGGGACGTTTCGTCAAGAATCCAGAGCAAAAACTTAGCGTGCTCTTCCGGATTACGACTGCCCACCCGCGGCTTTACACCTTTTTCATAGACTCTGAAATCTACACCGTACTTTAGACCTGCCTTCAGTAGGTAACCCTTATTCCGCAAATCTTTGTAGACCAAGTATCGCGCCAGGAAACCCCGATTCTTACGCTCAAACTTCTTCCGAAGTTGTTCAGGAAGAAGAGCTTTCTTTCTGTGCACCACTTCAAGATAGCCGTCTTCCACAAGGAATAATGCCTCTTCAGGAAACAGTCGCCACCCTTCACCCAATTTTTCTCCAAAACCTCTCTCTTTCAACATTGGGGAAAATTGGTCCATTGTTGAAATCACTCCACTGCTCGCCTCGGGCAGAAGTTCAGCCGATGAAAAATGTTTGTGTTTCTTTGTCAAATTTGACAGCTCCTTTATTCATGAAGGGTTTCATTCGCTTGAAAAGAGTATCACGTACACTCTCATTAATTCCCAGCTCCTTAAGGGCCGAATTCATATCAATAATATTCATCTTACCATGGTGCTTCAAAAGAGATATTACGGGGTCCTCCTGGGACGCAGTGGGGGTAGTAACAGGTTTAAACTGTGGAACTGCCGCAGGTTGACTCACTCCCAAAACATGTGTAGGTGCTGGGGGTTCAACCGGTGGTGAAGTCTTAGGAACTGCCATTGAAAGTTCCATTCGGCTGGCGATGGGGGCTTCAAGAGTATCCACTCGCTTTTTGAGAACCTCAACTTCCTTCCAAAGTTCCTCAACCTTGTGAACCCAGTACTTCATGTAAACATCGTCAGGCATACGTTTTTATGTAGCGTACCCAATTATAAATATGTTAGCTGAAATTGCACTGTCTCTAACTGCATTTTTGCTCTTCTTTAAAACGAGACTTTGGAGCTTTGTTGCACTCGGTATTATTTTTCCCCTAACACTCATCAGTAGGCCCCTTTTTGTTCTTCTGGTCCCGGCTCTACTCGCATTAGTTTTAGAAACTCTAAAGCGACTATAAAAGCCTTAAATAAGCAGGTGCTTGACATTTAAGATGCAGTCTGAAATGGCAAAGCGACTTAGTGGAATTGAAGAACGTACAAGAATGATTGAGTCTCGCGTTGAAGAAGTCGGTAATCGTTTTGAAAGTTTTCGAATGAACGCCATTAGAAACCAGAATGACGTGAACGAAAAAGTTAAGACTCTCATAAAAGCCACAGTGGAAATGAAGAGGAGAACTGATGACATGAAGGAGGTTCTAAGGCGAGTGGAAAGAAAACTACTCAAGACTGCAAGTCGTGCGGAGTTGATGGAAATTGAGGCGTATCTCAATATTCTCAACCCAGTTGCGTTAATACGTAGGGGAAGACTCAAAAGCGGTGATTAAATGGGATTACTCGGAAAAGTGTTTGGAAAAAAGGGAAAGGTTGGTGCAGGTGATTTACCTGCAAGGATAATTTCACTGAGACAGAACGGCTTGTCTGATCAAGACATCGCTAATCAGTTTCAGGCCGAAGGCGTTCCGCCTGAAGCGTTTGAAGCTGCCATGGCTCAGGCCAATGAGCAGATGGGAGGGGGAGGGTCAGGACCTATGGGACCGCCACCACCTCCACCGCCAGGGGGCGCTCAAATGCCGCCACCACCACCCGGGGCACCGATGCCAATGGGGCCACCCTCCCCACTAGGGGACGTCACCGAAATTGAAACAGAATCTGAAGACATTGAGGTTCTGGTTGAAAAATTAATTGGTGAAAAAACCAAGGGCATGGAGATGCGGAACAAGGATGTGGAAGCGTCCATTGGAAAAATCCATGCAGATGTTCATGAGCTAAAGAATATGACTGTTGAGCTGAAGGAAAAGTATGCAGGTCTCCAAGAAGAGAGTCTTGGTAAGGTCGAAGAATATGCTAAGGAGCTCGAGAATGTTGGTGCCCAGATAAAGGCAATGCAGAGAATACTGAAGGATATTATTCCCACGCTATCGGACAACATCATTCAATTGCAGAAACTGGTTGATGACATAAAAGTCAAGAGGAAATAAAATTTTGAGCTTGCGAGCGATAAATTTTATCCGCGGAAGAACAACCCCATTGAAAGTAGGACTAGGAAGGCCGTCACCAAGTACTCATAGCTGGAAAACTTCACGGTCTCAATTATGAGTTTACCACTTGTATTGCTCCCTGAGAGTTCAATAGTATACTCTCCCGGTGCAAGTTCTGGGAACACCGCGTGTTTATTTACAGTCTTATTCAGAATGAGTTCACCGTCCCTATAGACACCAACACTGCCTGGCCCCGCATTAAGCACTTGATTTTTGAAGACGGGAGTCACATTCAGAGTAGAGGTCCAGTCTCCCATTTCTACTATGGCGGATGTACAAATCCCTTCAAGTGAAATGGTTGTTGTAATATTTTGAGGGGCAAAAATAGTGGTTCTCAAGAAAGTATCTCCACAAAGGATACTCACAGGTAAGGTCAAGTCTGTACTGGAATTCACTTCACAAAAAACTCCTCCATATCCCACACAATCAACCTCAAATAAATGATAGATGGTGGATTGATTATTCACAGTTAGAATATGCTCTCCCGGCAGAACTGGGAGTTCAAGCGTAACTGAAGAACGAACCTTACTTGAGCCATTGGTTTCAAAGAGAGTCTCATTGTCAAACAAGACGGTGAGTTCTCCCGAAAAATCAACTGCGAGCAGATTGCTACTCATCAAAGTAAATGCGACCCCAAATACGAGGGGGAGCACAAATTGGCGCATAGGAAAGTGGATTTTGGTAGATTTATAACGCTTAGTATTACAAAGTGACTACAGCATTCACCATAGGGTGTTGGGCAGATAATGCATTTTTAGTGGGGGCGCATCCTCATGACATGTGGATGCTTCTATTGGGTTTGACAATGATAATTGCCTTCCCCTTTTCTAGGTTGCTGTTCTTTTCACCAACTCACCCCAATCCACTATTTCTCTTTGCTCACGAATCTTTGACGCACTTGGGCGTAAACTTATTCTCACTAATGTTGGTGTGGTTGGTCTCCAAAAAAACAGGCACAAGACAGAAGCGTCTGCTCTTTAGTTTCTTTTCTGCATCTTTTGCCACACTACTTTTTTCATTAATGTTTGACTTGCCCATCATTGGTGCCTCGGTTGGGATATACGGCATGATTGGGTACCTTATTCCTGAGATGATAGATAAAATTCCACTTCATTGGTCGTACTCTGTGCTTTCACTCGTAATAATGTTTGATGGGGCCATCAATGTAAGGGTGTGGGAAAAACTCTTCCATTTCTTTGGCCTAACTTTCGGCGTTGTTTTGAGATATATGACGGACGCAAAACAAATGTCCCTAATCAAGCAGATGAAAAGTATGGGGTTGGGTTTTGACACTTATTCCTCACTCGGTGCTGCATATCCGACCAGAACAACTATCAGATATCATTATTCCAATTAGAAAACCATATGCATTTATGGAAGTTTTGGGAGAAAGAGACGTGGTCAATGTTCTTGGTATTGATGAGGCAGGTAGGGGCCCAGTAATAGGTCCGCTTGTCATGGTTGGCTTTTTGATGGACGAAAAGGACCTAAAGCTTTTGACACAACTTGGGGTCAAGGATTCAAAACAATTAACGGAAGCACGGCGAGAGGAGCTTGAACCTAAACTCAGAGAACTGGGGGAGGTTTTCATGGAAGTCATACACCCTTGGCAAATTGATGTGGAGAATCTCAATGTCCTCGAGCGAAAGGCAGCAAAGCGAATTATAGCTGCCGCCAAACCTAATCAAGCCTTTGTAGATGCTTTTGAAAAAAATCTCGATAAGAAACTTCAAACACAGGGAGTCAAAATTATAGCGGAGTATAAAGCAGACGACACTTATCCCGTAGTAGGTGCTGCCAGTATTGTAGCTAAAGTTCATAGGGACAGGGCCATTAAAGACTTAGCCAAGAAGCATGGTCCCATGGGCTCCGGCTATCCCAGCGACCCAATGACACGTAAATTTGTAGAGGCTTGGATAAAGGAGCACAAAACCATTCCCGATTTCATTAGAAAGAGCTGGGGAACTACACGAAATATAATTGAAAAAGCAGAACAAAAACCGCTCACCGATTTCTAAGAGGTTGGAGGCTCTTCGGCAGTTCAGAATTAAAAATTAACAGTTCTTTTGAAACATAGAGGGGAATGCCCGTTCGGATGGAGAGTGCCACACAAAAACTGGGTTTACCTGCTAAGCCCTTAGTGGTGCCGGATGCCACCACATTGCAAATGGCATCTGAACCATAGGGTAAAAGTTCGAGTCTTGAAATTTGTGAAGCATCAACTAACTTACTGAGAAAGTCAAAGGGGTTTTCAGAGCTGTAAACTGAGAGTTCCTCTGAAGAGGAAAGTGAAACTTTCATTTGACCCGTTTTTCCACTTAAAATAACACCACCGGGCGTCTCATAAATTTCAACCGTCTGAGTCCCTGAAGAAGGAGGAATCATTGGAACAAAAATAATCATAATGGCTGCTCCAACCAAGAGCAACATAAATAGGGGCCTCATAGGGCAAAGATGCTGGGGCGTTTTTAAAAGTGTGGAGTTTTGGAAAACCTTGCTTACTTCAAATTGGTGGCAATTTTAGTCAGAGTTGCCCGAAGGGCATCATAGGCGTCACCAGCAGTAAAACCTTCAATTTCAGACCACGGTCGCTTCTGAAGAACCTTGGAGATGAGGAGCAGTTCCTGTTCGCGGGAGAGGTAGTGATTACCTGTCAAAAAATAATACCAGACCAAGCCATATACTATGTCAACATCCATCTCATAGAAGTGTTGACCCCCAAGAAACATATTGAGTCTCTTCACTTCAATGGGGTCCATATTCACTTCAACTGTGTGTGATTGCCCCCCCAGTAATTCGAGAACTGTCGCAGGCTCCATGTCTTGGTAAACTTCGGAGAGGCCGATTAAAAATTTAGAAAAGAACTGCCGGCCAGCAACATCGGCAAGTGCGCGGGCTTTTTCGGTTAGGGGGTTAATCATCACTACTGAAAATTCTCCACTTACTTTATGCCTCTTCGGACTAATGGCAACAGGAATTAGTTGATTTTTAGTCCAAAACCGCACCAAAGGCGCAGAAGCCCCAAATACTGCACCCAGCCAATCTTGTGCTTTCGGGCGAAGCTTTTTGATTGCAAAACTCCCAATGCCCTTGCCCTGGAGTTCAGGGTGAGCAGCCACCCTCACCACACGAACACCCTTCAAATCAAAGAAGCCAGTTAGTCCATAGTGTTTGCTAAAGATGTCGGGAATAATATTGCCTTCAGTTGGCATTCCTTCAAAAACTGAAAAATCAACTCCCCCCTCAAAGCAGAAGTGAACTGCACCAATAGTTTTGGAAGCTTGATCACTGATGGTTTGAATAAAATGATGGGGTGCATCTGCCAGCATGAATAAATCATTGGGTGTATTTTTGTAATGTGCAGAACTCAAAAGCCCAAAGATGGACCTAAGGCGTTCATCATTTTGGAAGAGGGGTTTTGGTTCAGGAAAGTCACTCTTCATGCCCTTGACAGTCACTGGAGCATCTGGTTCGGCGTCAAGTAAGAGGGTATCAAATAACCAAGCCTCAATAGGGTCGCCCAAAGCGTATCGAATGGGTTCCACCATAGTAAATTTCTTATAATTTTTTAGAGTTTCGACAAAGCGCAAAGTAAAGGTTCTGCCCGCACCTTCATAGCCGTGAACAGTCGTACTAAAAACTGAAGGAACAGTTGCAGATAAAGTCCGAAGGAGTGGAAGGGGGATGCCCGCCGCCTCATCCACAATCAAGAGGTCGCATTTCTTTCCAACTGCATGATTGGGTGGCAAGTACTGCACCTTTATCCGCTTACCAATGAGCAGGTCTGGATTCTTATATGAAAAGGGAACCTTAATCGCCCTCAAACCTTTTTCCAGAAACTCAAAGAAAGTAGTTACATTTTCGCGGAGGGGAGAGGTCACAATAATGTCCAATTTTTTGTCTTCATGACGCAAAGCAGTTACCGCGAGGCCAAGTGCAGCACTTTTTCCCCTGCCCCTGTCGGCAGTCAGGACTAATCGACCTTCTGCGAGTTTAGTAATTTTCTGAATGACCTCCACCTGCTCCTGAGTTCTGGCCATCCCCAAAATTGGATGATTGGGTGGAACGAAGGGGGAACTCTTCCGTTTTTGTTCGGGCTCCCTACTCTCCTTCTCCCACTTGTCATTCCGGTGAATCCAAATCCCTTCGTGTTCATATAATTTCTTCACAATACGAGGAATGAATAGTGACCGAACATCCTCCAGCTTATAGGGGGGAACTACAAACTTCTTGTGCTGACTTGTCTTTGAAAAAACCCATTCCTCAAATTTAGGCACCAGTAAAATAATAACCCCGCCACCACGCACAGTGGGAATGCTCTTACCTAGGTCATTAGCAGTGAAGGAGCCCCTCAAATCAAGGAGGAGATTGTCATAACTTTGACCCATAACTTTGTCAATATCATTGGTGAGTATAAATTTGAAATCGACTTGCGGGTCGTCCCACCCAATAGCAAGCCCAGTTTTTAGTTCATTAGCCCATGAAAAAGCGAGGCTAGCATCATCCGTTACCAGCATCCTTCTCTGGCGCCCATTTCGGGCGGCTTGAACCACAGTGCCGAGCACACAATACTTCAGAAATAAGTTTTTTAAGTGTTTGCACTTGGTGGAGTTATGAAATTAGAAGTCGCTGGGGCGATGCAGAAGTTTTTGATGGAGAAGGGGTTCATATTTCCAACGGCCGAAATTTATGGTGGAATGGCAGGCTTCTTTGATTACGGACCTGCGGGGGTGGAAATTAAGCGGGCCGTCAAGAACTTGTGGTGGAAACTCTGGGTGAGCGGAAGACCAGACATCTTTGGTATGGACGGATGCATAATCACACATCCAAAAGTTTGGGATGCGAGTGGGCATCTCGACATCTTTCATGACCCCCAAGTAGAGTGTGGGGAGTGTAAGAGTAGATTCAGAGTTGACCATCTGCTTGAAAAGAAAGTTGAGGGGCAAGTGGACGGTTTGACACTAAAGGAGTATGGGAAATTAATTGGGGAACACAAACTCAAGTGTCTAAGATGTGGTGGAAAGTTTGGAGAGCCAAAGTGGTTCAATCTCATGTTCAAAACGGAAGTTGGGTCGGTGGAAGGCAATGAGGCTTATCTTCGGCCAGAAACGGCACAATT
>JAAOXW010000056.1 GCA_018221005.1 Candidatus Altarchaeota archaeon | reverse complement strand
GTCTTAAAACAGCTTGAAGGTCGGCGTAAACGAGGGGCAGTTTTCATCTTCAGAAATATAGGGCCAGAATATGTCTTTCCAGTAGGGGTATGGCATGTTAGAGATTGTATTAGGGATGCCCTGCTCCAAAAACCCGAAAAGTATGGGGATTTGCAATCCGCCTTAGAGCAAGTTGGAGAAAAAATGGGTAATCTCAGTACTTGGAAAAATAAGAGTCAGTTGCTACCTCTTATTGAGAGGCAGCAAAGACTAGTGGATTTTTATCCGCAAGCTCCTGCAGCAGCCACAGTTTGACTTAGTGTTTGTTCACAACCCGCTAGAGTTGGGTTTAAGATACACACAAATCCTTTGATTCCATCTGCACCGCCTTGTGGAAGGCCCCCAAGTACATACCTGCCATTCACAAGGAAGGTCGGACTGCTTCCAATAGCAAGCTGGTTTGAAAGAACTACGTTCTGACTTAATAGTTGAACACCCGCTTCACCTTGCCAGCACTCGTTGAGAGTTTCTTTGTTCACACCTGCTTTATCAGCACAGTTTTCCCATTCACTTCCTGCATTAGAAGATACAGGGAGTATACACGACATATATTCCCAAAATTTATCAGGCTCATTGTCTGAAATGCAAAGTTGCCTGATGTTTTCCTCAACTTCAGGTTGTCCACGGAGTGATGAAAAAGTTCCATCTCCGTTATCGTTGGCGATGTACCATAATTTGACATCCAAATCAGGAATTGCAGCTCTTAGTTCATTAACCGCAGTTGCAGCTTGCACCCCAAAGGGACACTGACTCATTATGAAGAGATCGAGTTTCTGTGATTCCTCTGCTCGGTTCATAACAGAAGGTTGAGTTGTTAAAATATAGAACTCACCACTCTTCGTCAAGTACCCACTGAGTTCAGAATAAAGTGAACTTTGAACTATTGTTTCGTCAAAGATGTACATCGGAAAACCTGTCATTCCTGACGCCTCATCAACTTGAGTTTCATCAGGATCGATAACGGTTAATCGAATGTTGGCTCCAAATTCAGCAGTTAACATTTCAGAAATCCAAGTTGGGTTACAAATTTCTGCAGGACAGCTGCTCGGAGAAACCACAATTAAATTTATTTCAGATTCGGTGATAACGTCCTCTACCTTATTTACCACATCATCTTCCTCCACGTCAGAAGGTACACTTATCAATGAGATTACACCTGAAAGTAATTTGCTTCCGAGTGAAGAACCGAAACCAAGCGCAACCATATTTTTATCTTCACCAATATCGGCTGCTTGCTCACTGCCAATAAATTTGAAAGTTGGCAATGGCGTTAAAATCATCAAAATTGCAAAAGCTGCAATCCATACATAACTGGAACTTTTTAGGTTCTTAATCTGCGTCAGGAGACCACTTGTCGCGGACCCCTTTTTCGTCTTAACCATATCCCTTAGACTCAAGTATTTCTTATAAAGCTTATGCAGAAAAAGACCGAATGAGCTGTCTGAGCCGCATAAACGGGCCAGAGAAGGTCTGAACAGCCAAATAGTGCTTGCTGTGCTTATCTCTTTTTTCACAATCTCCAACCGAAAATTTGGGTTTAAGCTTTTTCAGCCGGATTATTCGATGCTTGGCATATTTTGAGTCGGCTAAAAGCAGTTGGGTCATGGAGTCTTTGGCGGGACCGCTCACCTTTCCCTCCTCAAAATCTAAGTCTATGGCGATAACATCCACATTGATACCTCTGTGCTCAAAAAAACTTTCAATGACGGGTTTTATTCCATAACTAAGCACAAGAACTTCGTGCCCTCTTTGCTGCATTTTTCTTAAGAGTTCAACAGTCGCCTCTATTTCGGGCGCATTTTTTCCAATCTCAATAAGGGTCGATTTATCCAAACCGGTAAGTACACGTACAAGTTGTCGCTGATAATCCCCACGCCCAGTTAGCTTTTCCCATATTAGAACTCCAAAGGTTTTAGTAATTTGTAAGGCGCTCAGATGTTTGAAAATTAATAGTGAAGAAAATGCATCTGAAATTGTCCCATCAAAATCAAAGATTGCTAACATGTCATTCACCCCTCACATTTTTTAAGAGCTCTATAATTTCAGGAGTCACATCTGCAATAGAAACGGAACTCTCCATTGTATTAGAACCAATTATGGATTCTGGTTTCATCTTCTTAATCTTTTCAAGTGCACCCCCGGCAAGTATGGGGTGAACAAAGGACACATGAACACTCTGTGCTCCAACTTTTCTGGCAAGCTCAAT
>JAAOXW010000055.1 GCA_018221005.1 Candidatus Altarchaeota archaeon | reverse complement strand
GGGTGAATTCTAAAAGTCCTGCCAGGCAGGATTCGGACTTTGTGTCCCATAAGACTCATCCTGTGAAGACTGGGCTGTCGGTTCATGAGGACAACATCCCCGTCAATGAGATGTCGCTCAACTTGCCAACCCGGTTCTAGTTGTTCGGCAAGAGTTTCGTTATTGAAATCGGTAATTCTTAGTCGATTATTTTGAAGGTCCAAAACATAATTGGCACCTCCCTTTTGTTCGGGGCCTATGACAATTATTTTCTTCAAGTGCTCTAGGTTTTCGTCCGTTACGAAGACAAGAACGGTTAGAATTTTTGCAACTTCTTCAGGAATTCCCACCTCATCAACACTGATTCGGGTATCTGGGCTGATTACTGTTCGTGCTGAGAAATTGACTCTCTTTCCGGCCAAGTTTCTCCTAAAACGCCCTTGCTTAGTTTTTATTCGTTGAACAATACCTTTCAAAATCCTACCTGCCCTGTGACGCGCAGGAGGAATACCTGAAACTTGATTATCAATTAGAGTTGTAACGTGGTATTGGAGTAGTTCCCAGAGGTCTTCAATTATGACTGCAGGTGCACCACTGGCCATGTTTTCCCTGAGACGTAAATTGATACGCATGATGTCTACTAATTTATGTGTCAAATCATCTTCACTTCGTTCACCCGTTTCAAGAGTAATGCACGGTCGAACGGTAACTGGGGGCGTGAGAAATGCGGTGAGAACTGACCACTCAGGTCTAAAGGCAGCATAGTCCATTCCAAGTAAGAATAAATCTTCATCAGGAATACTTTCCAGTTGTTCTCGCACTTCAACAGGTGTCATTTTTTCTTCACCCAAGTAGTAGGTGGTGGGTTTTTCGTAGGTGACGACTGTTTTTTCCGTGCCACAGTGTGGACACTCTTTGGCCTTCTTGGCCTCCTTCGCAATATCTCTTATGAGCTTTCTGCGTTCCGCATCCGTACCTTCATTGGCAACGCGCTTAAATTCATTGGCGTAGAAAGTTCTTGCAGTCTTGTCGAGTGTGATTCGTCCACAATTAGTGCACGATGCTCCCAACCAAAGATAAATTTGTTTTCCAAATCTAATATGTATAACAGGTTTGGCAAATTCAACATGCCCGAAGTGTCCCGGACAAACACCAACCTTACTAGAACAAGTTCTACATCGCATACCCGGATCAACGACTCCAAGTCGAGGATCCATTAGGCCCCCTTCAACGGGGAAACCATCTTGATCGTAGAGTTCTGGGACTGAAATTTCCATTACACTAAATTTCCTGACGGAATCTGGACCTAGGAAACCGAATTTAATACCTTTTACATCTTTTTTAACTGCTTCGTATACCATTTTACCATCCCTTGTCCTTCAATACCATCTTGGGGTAAATTCCCATGGTTATGAGTTCTTGTAACATGATGTGGAACGCATATGACATTTCCACCCATTCAACTGCTTCGCCACTACACAGCGGACAGAAGGCCTTGTCCTTCACATAATTATATACTGCAACAATCCCACAATTGGTGCAAACGGGTACACGAGTTCGGTCTGAACTGAATCGCTCATCCAAAAGGAGGCTGGCTCCGTGAGAAACCAAACAGTCTTTTTCCATCTCTCCCATTCGTAGACCACCCAATTTACTTCGCCCTTCAGTAGGTTGACGCGTTAACATCTGCACTGGTCCGCGAGCACGTACGTGAATTTTGTTGGCCACCATGTGACGAACTTTGTGATAATAAATTACACCTGAGAAAATTTCAACTTCCATCTTCTCCCCTGAAATGCCGTTGTACATTACTTCATTTCCAGATGATTTGAAACCTCTGGCGGTCAAGAGTTTCTTAGTTTTTACAATAGGGTCTCCTTCAAAGGGAGTTCCATCAACAAAGTCACCTGACACTGCTGCTGCTTTACCTGCCAAGAAATCAATTAACTGATTGAAAGTCATACGACTTGGAATACCATGCGGGTTAGTTATCATGTCAGGAATTACACCCCCCTCTGTGAATGGCATGTCTTCAGGTGGAAGAATTAAACCAACTACTCCCTTTTGACCGTGACGTGAACTGAATTTGTCCCCCGTCTCAGTGCGCCTGTCTTCACGCATTCTAACACGAATTAGTTTTCGCCCTTCGACGTTTTCAGTAACTACAACTGAGTCAACCCTTCCATGCTCATCGTGTCTCACACGAGAACTTGTATCCCTTCTTGACTCAACACCCATTCTAAAAGTGCTCATGGATCCAAGAAATCTGGGAGGGGAAGTTTTACCCACTAACACATCTCCACCATCCATCCAGGATTCGGGGAAGACCATTCCATCTTCATCAAGATTCTGGTAGTCCTCTTCTGCAGAGTAACCGGAGACATCCTTTTCAGGAACGCCAATTCGATCTTCTTGTCCACCCGGATATCGATTTTCAGGAACGGTATAGGGTCGGAAGTAAGTACTTCGAGCAATCGCTCTTTGTAAACTTCCTTTATTCATAATAACTGCATCTTCCATGTTATAGCCCTCCCAAGGCAACATGGCAACTACAAAATTCTGACCTGCAGGATGGTGAGAGAAACCCAAAACGTCGTGCATTTTAGTTTTCACCAATGGATTTTGAGGTGCGTAAAGGATATTGGTAAAGGTGTCAAATCGAAGCGGGTAATTCAGTGAATAAATTCCCAACCCTTGTTTGACTCCTTTAGACGTTCCATAGTTAACACGGTCTCCTCGTGAATAGTTAGCAAAGGGAATTAGTGAACCCGGAACTCCCAACAAAATAATGGGATGTATTTCCATGTGAGTGTGTTCGGAAGTAATATCCTTTTCAGTGAGAGCTATGAGTGCATCCTCTTCTTCCTCACCATCCAAGTATTCAACTTTTCCTTGTTTGATTAATTTACTCCAAGTTAGTTTGCCTTCCTTGAGTGCAACTAAGTCTGCATCCTGCAGAAGGACTTTACCTTTCTCAATAACTATCAGCGGCCTAAGAAGTCGGCCAGCACTACTATCTATTCGCAATTCGTCGCGTGCAGGAATAAATGCAATAGTAACTTGAGAATCGAGTTTGCCCTTTCTTCGTCGTTCCCTGAGCTTCTGGGCAATCGCTGCACCCTCCTCGGGGGTGACTTGACTAATTATCCTGCCGTTGAGCATTATGTTTATCATTATTTCTTACCGCCTTTTTTCGCAGATGTTTTTTTTGCCTTTGTTGATGTTGATGACTTCGCTGGTTTTGATGGCGTTGCTGGTTTTGGTTTAGCTTTAGTTTGACGTAGGGATTTCTTGCCTTCCCTTATTGCCCACTTAATAGCTTTCATTGCATCGTTCGAATCCGAAATAGAACTCGCCTTTGCAAAAAGGGCCAAATTCTTTCTAAGTCCAATGTTTGAACCTTCGGGCGTTTCTGCAACACATAGCTTTCCCCATTGAGTTGGATGTAATTCACGAGCTTCAAAATGAGGCTGACTGCTAGCAAGGGGGCTCATCACCCTTCTCAAGTGGCTGACTGTATCAAAGTAGTTGAGTCTCTGGAGGTGCTGTGCAACACCAGTTCTTCCACCAATCCAGTAACCAGTTGCCATTGCACTCTCAATTCTTGAAGTGAGTAACTGACTTCTAACAATAGTTGCAGGTGAGGGCTCATGACCCCGCTTCACCACTCTTTCAAAACTGTACTGCATATCATTAGCTAAAGTTTTGAAGGCGGCACGGAATAATTGTTCCATTAGTTCGCCCGCCAGTTTCAGTCGCTTATTACCGTAATGATCTTTATCATCCTCAACATGTTTGCCGTGATGGAGTTTGAGTAGCTTCTCAGCAACCATACCGAGATACAGAATCTTGGTCTTGTTATCCGACTCTTCTCTGCCGATGTGGGGAAGTAAATATTTTGCAATCAAATATCGTGCCCTACTTATTCTATATTCAGAACCTTGCCCCACTTTCACTTTCTTGCCTACAAAGTCAAGGGCATCTTCACGGGAATTTATTTCCTCAAGAACTTCGAGATTAACCATTAAGTCTTCAATGAAATCTGGATCTTCTGATATCGCCGAAGCAATTGCCTGATCAGACTTCAGACCCATTGCCTTCAATACAATTGCGACAGGTACTCTGGGAACTCGCGCCCATGAAACGTAAAGGACCCCATCCTTCCTTCTCTCAAAAAGATGGGGCACGCGAAAACCCGGAACTTCACTGAAAATTCGGGCCGCTTGCTCTGCAGTTCCTGACTTTGGCCTCTCTACCAGAGGAACATTAGGCAAGAGATCCTCAATAGTCATCAAAACTCTTTCAGTTCCATTAATAATGAAATATCCACCAGGGTCATAGGGATCTTCACCAAATTCGATGAGCTCATCGTTACTCAACCCATTCAAAATACACCGTTCACTTTTTACCATGAGTGGCATAGAACCAATTTCAGTCCAAATAGATTCCATTGGCGTTCCATTACCTTCTGGAATAATTTCCACTTGAAGGGGAACTGAATAAGTTAGTTGACGAATTCTAGCTTCCATTGGATACAGCATTGAAGAACTTCCATCTGCCTCTCGGGCAACTGGAGGTAGGATACGAATCTTACCAAACTTCAATCTATAACTGTCATATCCGGGTGGAAAAACCAAAGGTTCAATTGCACCCACCTCATCAACAACTTTTTGTAATCCCTTTTGCAAGAAGTAATTGTAAGATTCTACGTGGTGTCCGACAAATCCCTGCTCAGAAAAGAAAGCTTCTGACAGTACGGAGAGTCTAGATAGCGCCATTAGATTTTCTCTCCTTTAAAACACCCTTTATTAGCAAAAAAACCACTAAAAAGAGACCTAACGTCAAGCACTACGTAAATTCGAAGGCTCCTTTAAAAAGCTTGTGATAGAGCACAAGCAATGTATGGACGAGGATGCTAATATAGTTTTTGTCGTTACTCAAGCCTTGGAAACAGTTTTGTTCATACGAAGGCTTATATTTCATAAAAAGGCTTTAATTAGCGTACTGGCGAGCCTCTCCAGAAGAGGCTGGACCAGAACAACCTTTTAAAAAAAAGGTTGACCAAAAACATACGTGCCGATGAATGCGTTGCGACGCATGAATCGGCACCCGTGTCCAATTTCGCAAAATTGGATGGGCTCGTAGCTTAGTCCGGTAGAGCGCTGGGCTTTTAACCCAGTAGTCGGGGGTCCAACTCCCCCCGGGCCCGATGTTTGAAATCGTTTTCCTTGGCCTTGCCTCTTGGTTTATTCCGATTTATTTTGGCACAACCTCACTAATCCTTCCAGTTGTAGTAGGTGCAGGCATTGGTATTTTCGCGCGGGGAAGTATTGGAAGAATTATTGGTTCTATCTTTGCTCTTGCAGCAACCATACTACCTGCGGGCTTCTATGCAGCCACACATAATTGGACAACCGTCCCTGCTGCACTTTTCTTTGGGGGAGTACTGTTTGTTGGATACCTACTTGGAACAGTTGTACGAATTGTAGTCACACCGCTCAGGTGGGCAAACTTATTTTTTAAGAAGTTGAAGTGATTTCATAAAAGTTAAGACTTGATTAAAATTATCTTCATAGATAACCATATCATCCGGAGTTGCCGTCCCGAAAACCCGCCTATAGTGAAAGAAAACAAAATCCCCCACACTTGCTTCAAAAGGCTCAAAGGTCACATCAACAATAGCTTCAACAACACTCAAATCAGGTAAAAGTTTATTGTACTTTACTCGTCCACCTTTGATAATTTTTCCAAGTGAGATTTTACAAGCGTCAGACAGTTTGTGAATACCTGGAAGATCCCTTGCGAGGGATCCGAAATACAGAACATGAAAATTATGTGTGAATGGAAGCCCTGCAGGGAGTGATTCAACCTTGGAAACTTGTTTTAAAATTGAAACTTTTCGTAATTCTTTTTTCAAAAGGCGTGAATCGAAATGTGCCCACCCGTCCCACCCAATTAAGTAGGCACGTATAACTTCATCATCAAAGGTATCTTTTTTGAGGAAGGTCGCAATTGAAGTCAAGTAGGCCATCATCCCCTCAAAGGTTTGAAAAAAGGTCTTCAGACCCTCAACATCCCCTTCAATCCATTCCTTCTTGGATAATAAGGCATATTGCTTTTCGGCCCCATCACCACAAAAACCCATCTTATTCGGGGGGTAGGTAAAGCTCAATAAAGACTTAAGGTAACTCACTAGCACTCACCATTCTTTCACTCTTGGTTTTCGCCAGCAAACCACAGCCAATCAAAATTCCCAAAGAGCCAATTAGTTGCAAGGGGTAAATTATCTCGCCAAGAATAATGACTCCTGATATTAATGAAATCACGGGAGAAACTAGGAGCAACCCTGTCGCCTTTGAGAGATTAATGTATCTAAGACCCCAATACCAGGTGAGTACGTAAATTGTGAGCATCAAAGTAGAAACTGCAATGTACAACCACTGCATGGGTTGAAGGTAAAAAACAAGTGGAAGTTTTCCAACAAAGGCAGCGAAACCAAAGAGAATAAGTGAACCAAAAAACATTCTTCCAAAGGTGACTCTCCAATTTGATTCCCCAAGATTCATGAATTTTTTAGCGAGAGTGTTCTCAACTGCCCATAAAAGAGTTGCTGCTAGAATCAAAAGGTCTCCATTAGTAATTGTTCCGGGCAGGTTACCTGACTCCATAACCGCAAGTCCAATGAGTGCTATGGAAACTGCTACAACATGTATTTTTGAAAGTTTTTCCTTTAGGAACCAAACGGCCAAAATAGCTACCCAGATGGGGAGTGTTTTATGAATGAAAGCTGCACGTCCGCCCGTTGTCATTTTTAGACCAGTAAAAAATAGCAGGAAAGCAACACTACCCCCAATCAGCCCCAGTGAAAAAAGCTGGCGAAGATTGACTTGTGGGGGTGTGGTCTCAAATCGTTTTGAAAGGAAGAAAAATAAAATACCAATGAATAGTGCACGGATTGCAGTAAAAATAACAGGTTCAACTTTTAGAACAAAAAAGCGGTTAATCACAATGGCAAGCCCCGAGGAGAGGGCCGTTAACAGAACCAATAGAGTTCCCTTGGTTTCATTATCCATAGGAAAACCACATAAGGCAGTAAAAAAGGTTTTAGCATGATTAGTATTCTGGCAATAGGTAATGATTTACGTGAAGATGACGAAGCGGGCCTATACGCGGGAAAACTACTAGAAAAACGTGGAATTTCGGTCGTTTTTGCATACGAACAGCCAGAAAACGTACTTGGACAGCTTCGCCAAGTAAATAAGCTTCTAATTTTGGATGCAGCCCATTTTGAAGGAGAGCGCCCCTACCTAGTGACTAGGGAAGTACCAAGTAAGTCGTTTTACACACACAAACTTGACCTAAATAAAATTAAGAAATTTACAGGGGCAGAGGTGCGGCTTATTGGGATAAAAACTTATAACCGTCGACTTGGAGAAAAGATTAGTGAGCAAGTAAAAGCCAATGCTCGCGAAGCTGTGAAGGTGGTCGAAGTGTGTATGGCAATTCCAGGAAAAATACTTAACAAAGAAGAAAAAATAGTGGAGATTGGGGGCGAAGAAAAAAAAGTGAAGTTTGGGTTACCCGGACTCAAGAAAGGGGATTTCGTTCTAATACATGCAGGAATTGTAATTGAAAAAATGTCTGAAGAAGAGTACAAAACCATCTCAGAGGAGATGAAAGAGTTTATCCTTTAATTCATAAAATTCCACTTATTGTTTGACCTATTGCAGAAAGCAAAGGAATAGTATTTTTTTGAATTACATAAATTGGACCGCCAAGGAATTGCATTTGTGAAAGAACACCTTCAAAGAAAATGCGGGGGAACAGTCCAAATACAACGGACGTTATCAATAGTCCCCACACAAGAATTTTAAGTTTTGGATCAATAGGCCCTACGTTGCGTGTACCCCTTATTGACGCCAAGATTCTTAGTGAAACTAATGCACTGAGTCCCATATTAAACAACAGGAAATATGAAACGGGGTGTGAAACATCAAACACGGAAGTGAACAGCATTATTTTACTGGGAAACAGCTGGAAGGGTGGAAGGCCAGAGAGTGCAAAAAATGCAGAGTAGAATGGTAAAACCAAGCCCTTGGGTGCACGGAGCTTATCTATACTTTTTGATTTTGAAATAATTAGAACAGTGAATACAAGACACATTGCAATAACGTGTGAAAACATCATGAATAATGCAGCACTTCTTGAAGCGGGGGTGGCAATCGCAATTGCAAGTACATCATACGCGAGATTAGATGCATCAATTAAAGCCAACATTCTTATCATATTTTTTTCACTAAAGGCCATAACACTTGCAAGAAACATGGAGAACATTGCAAATATTTCAAGGGAAGGAACTCTAACTGTCACAACAATTAAAAGGGCGAGTGGTGCAATCTCAGTTAGAACCGTTGAAAAAAAGAGTGCCATAGACAGAGGAACAAATTTGTAAATTTCAACCAACCAATCTTGGAAAGGAGCAATTCCAAGTTTTATCAGAAGCCCCAACACAAAGAGGATGAGGGCAGTGGGTGAAAGGTGAGACAGTGAACCGGTTGACATGAAAGACAGTGCAATCGCAAAAATCATTAAAGCACTTCCAATAGAATTCACAATAAAATAACGAATGAGGGGCATGAAGTTTTTGCGATCAAAAATTAAGAAGTATGATGCAAAAATTGCAAGTTCAAAGTAGAGGAAGAGTTCAAGAAAATTTTGGCTGTTTAATAACCCAATAAGATCAAACATGGCAAGGAAGAAAAGTGGATATTTTGCATCTTTCCAGTGTGAAATTGAGATAATAACAAGGGAAAGAATGAAGAAAAATACTGCAATCAAATAGTTGCTTCTTAGTGAAGTGATGATGGCAAAGATAAATGCGAACACCGTTGCTGTCTTTCGGTGTCTTCCCAAAAACGGTAACACAAGCGCAATTAGTAAGAGTTCATTCAACGAGTAACACCCCCAAAACCAATAATATTGCCGGAATCACTGAAAGCCAATCCTCCACCCGTTTCGGTGAGCGCCTCATAAAAATTGATACCAGTCTTTCAACATAAAATATGGTGAATGCGGCGGCGATTAAAACCCCCATTAAGAGTAGAAGAGAGTATGCTGCAATTCCTTTGAAAATAGTTAATTCTATCCAGAATCCAAGTAAGGGAGGAATACCTGCCATGGAAAGTGCTGAAATTATTATGGGTAGGGTGAGTGAACTGGAAGAAACTGAGAGTTGTGAAATATTACTAATTCCGGTTTGTTCAATTATTGAGCCTGCTGCAAAGAACAAACCAGCTTTTGCGAGTGAATGCATCAGCAGGAAAAGAGGTAGAATTTCTGGGGCAAAGAGTAATGCGAGTGCAGCATATCCCATTTGGGAAACAGTTGAATATGCAAGAAGCCGCTTCAGATCTTCTTCCTTACTTGCTCGGACCGCACCATATACTATGGAGATAATAGCAAGTACTAGGAGTAATAAAAAGTTGTAAGAGAATCGATACAGTCCGTATACTCCACATGCAACCAAAGCCCCACTAAATAAGGCAGATAGGGGATGGGGTGCTTGTGAATGTGCATCAGGCAACCAAGACCCAAGGGGGAAGAGCCCCATTTTAATGGAGAAGCCAAGGGTCAATAAAAGTGATGCAATTGCTCCTGAACTAATCATGCCTGCTAAAACTAAAATTGAAGAAACCTGCATAAATGCAAAATATTTGAAGGCGGTTGTTGGGTCGCGTTCAAGGAGTAAGTAAAATGCGGGGAAAATCATAAGTTCCAAAAACATAAAGAATTGAAGGGGGTGTGATGCACCAAGAAAACCAAGTAGGCCTGCACAAAAGACCATCATTGATGAAAGATATTTAGCTTCCATTTTCCGAGAATATAAAATTGCAATGACAACGAGTAATGCAAAAACACCAAACAGCTGCTGAAAATTAGCCAACACATCCCATCCAAAGGTTATGCCCGGCAACCAATCAAAAGTCAGGGGTGCTTTTATGAGGGCAACTGAAAAAAGTGAAAGGAGTATGCCCATCCTCCTTGACGCCAAAACCAAAATCGCAGATGCCATCAACATAAACACCGTTAGAATAGTAACACCCCCAAAACCAATATTGATAGTGATATTGCAATGTATGCTACATCATTCCTAAAAGAACCTGTGAACCAAGTTCTAACTATTTCTGAGACAACTAAAAGTTTTTTTCCAAGAGCATAAATTCTATCATCGAAATTAACCAAAAGTGTTGGGAGTTTAAAGGCAGTAAGAAGGTAGAGAAGTTTTTCAAGCAAGTGACCCACTACCTTAAACAAAACCCAGTGATAAGTCATAGCTGCGATGGGAATTAAAACTATGAAAATGGCAGCAGTAACCCCAACGCCCAAGTTGACGAGGGGGAGTGTGAAAAGAACAGAGAGTAATAAAGAAACAATCGCCAATTTGGTGCCTACACCTTCACGTGGTTGAATTCCCCCTGAAAAAACAGTGAAGTAAAACCTTGCAAAATAAATGGTAGTTACAAAGAGCATTAAGGACCCTAGAATTAAATCAACGGCTGCAGCTTTTATCCAGAAGAGCCCAAGGGGAGGAAAACCGGCGAGTGATGCAATTGCAAAAATCATAAGAATTGAGGTGAGACTTCGCTTGCTGAGACCCAAGTCCAATACATAATCTTGCTGTGATGCATAGGTCCCGATGAGGAAGAACATGGCAGCTTTTACTAGCGCATGGATTGTGAAAATTGGGAGGAAGAACACGGAATCAAAGAAATAAAACATTAGTGCAACGGAGGAAATAGTAGAATATGCCATAATTTTTTTCTGATTGGTTTCCTTAATTGCAATTAATGCAGAAACAAAGAACGAAAGAAGTGCAAGTGGTTTAATCAAGAAGGCTAGAGTTATCATTTGGGCTTGGAATTTGAAAACTAAAATGGCGCCCGCAGCCACCATAGTGGATGAGTGAAGCAAAGCAGATGCAGGAGTTGGCGCCTCCATTGCATCAATGAGCCAGAATGAAAAGGGAAATTGAGCCGACTTAATTAAAGCTGCAAGCAAAATCAAATACAGAGAAAGTTCGGGCAAAATTCCAAATGAAAGGGACGCATTGACAGACTGGTAAACTAAAATTGCTCCCAATAAAGCTAAACTACCTATGAAATTTAAGATGAGTGCATTACGTGCTGCATGTCTAGCTGCGGATGATTCTCTAAAGTGAATCAGAAAATAGGAACACCAATTCATAAGTTCCCACGCAACATATAATAAAATCCAATCTCTTGCAGAAACAAACAACAACATTGCAAAAATAAATATGTACATTAGTGAATAGAATAATTTTCGTCGCGGATTTCCTTTTAGGTACGAATAAGAAAATATAAGAGACATAAGTCCAACCACGGTAATTACAAATTCAAGAGTAAAGTTCCAGACACTGAAAAGAAGCAGTGATGAAAAAACAGTAAACAAAATTGAAAGTTTCTCAGACAACAGTGAAATGAGGGCCCCAATCATGAAAAAAACTTCTATCATTTTGCAAACCTCCTCTTTAAATCACCAACTCCAAATACGCGAACTAAAAGAAGTCCAAACGCAAAGGGGACCGCTTCAATTGCCAATAATAAAAGGACTAAGGGTTGTGCACCAGATTTTGTGAACATGACAATGGCAGGATATGCCAAAAAGCTTGTGAATGCCGCAACTTTGATGAGTGTATCACTCCTCATGAGGCCATAAATACAAATAACTAACATCAAGGTTTCAATCATCATTCATCATCCACCACCTCTAAACCGATTGCAAGAGTGAATACTAACGCGAAAGTCAAGGAAACAAGAACTTCGTTAAGTTCAAACCGACTTGGTAAAATTTGAATTTTACCAAATAAGAATGTAAGTAAGACTATCAAAATTAAAGCTATGCTTTCATTCTTCAACTATCGCACCTCCAAATAACATCAACGCAACCCCGCCTCCAGCTGCCGAAAGTAGGGCAACGGCCCCTGCAAAAAACATATTGTACATGAACATATTGAGAGCTAGGAATAAACCTGCCAGTGAGTAGAAGAGCGCTACCTTCTCTGAACTTTCCGCAAATAATACTCCAATCAAACCAGCAAGTATGCCCAATTCAAAGACACGATCACCTCCAGCATTGTAAGTATATTAATGAAAGATAAAAATCGGATGGCCTTATTAATCCTCATTCTAGGTAGCGCAATTGAGAATATTGCCATAACCATGAAGACACCGAGGGTCTTTAGCCAGAACACGGAAGGCCCCAACAGAGCTGCCAACATGAGTGAAACTGCTACCATTTTTGCATTTTCAGCATAGTTGATGAGTGCTAAAAGTCCCCCCGAAAATTCGGTTTTCCAACCGGCCACAATCTCAGTTTTCGCATGTGAAATATCAAAAGGTGGCAACTCAAGTTCTGCAATTGCTGCAATAAATGCAAGAGGTAGAAACAACCCGGCCTTTATTGGCCAAACCATATCAAAGCCCCACACAAAGGCAGGTGCAAGAAAAGCTAGGGGAAATGCGGGGTCGAGAGCAAGTTTCATACTGGCCAGCCGTCCCGTTCCAAAAACAGTGAATTGACTCTTGACACTGCTTGACATTAGCATCTTAACAAAAGTCATCATTGCAAAAATCGCAAGTAAGTAAACAATAGACCATGTCGGTTTACTCCAGGCGATAAAAACGGCAAATACTGAGAATAAAAATAACAAAATGGGTCCAAGTCTAAAGAAAATTCCTGCACCTTCGGGAATAATAATCTCCTTATGCAGTAGTTTGAAATAATCATAAATTGGTTGCATGAGTGGTGGACCAACTCGTCGCTCGACTCGGGCGTCAATCTTTCTTTTCACCCATTCAAAAAAGAATGGAACCAAAAATAATAGGAGTCTAGCCGGCAAGTAACCACCCCTTCACCAAGGCCAATAGTAAAATTACAGCTGTAGTGGGAAAACTAGGTAAAATAAAAATTGAAGTGTGAATAGCAATCAACAAAAGAAAAGTCTTGTAGCTAAGTGGTAAGTAAGGATAGCTTCGGGCAACATGCCCTGCAGCAAAGGGTTTATTTTTCCACTTCACTAACTTTCCTTTATGGCTTTTAGTGCTTTTGACGGACATACTCTTACGCATATTTTACACCGGATACATTTTTCATGATCAATTTGTATGAACTTGTCAGCACGAACACTGATTGCATTCGCCGGACAATATTTTACACACTCGTATGCTTTTGTGCATTTCTTTTGATTATAAGATATTCGACCTATCCTGTTCTTAGGGAACTCTCGAGTGAAACCCTGGAGGGTTTCACGTTTCTTAAATATATTTTTTAGGACTTTAATGAACACTTCAACAACTCCCCTGCTTTATTCATAGCAGCTATTATCTCAGTTGG
>JAAOXW010000054.1 GCA_018221005.1 Candidatus Altarchaeota archaeon | reverse complement strand
GGATTACTTTCATCAAGGGGCCGGCCACTCATTAATCTCAGTCGGGCAGCCCATGCTTGGGTTTCTTCAATAGTGGGATAAATATTAGTTTCACAATCCTCCGCATCCGCATGATAAACAAAGATAGGGTTGACCAAGGGGGCGTTGATAGTAATATCTTGCACCTTATCGTCTTTCAACAAAATTTCCAGAATCCCAAAGCCCACCGTTTCTCGGGTAATTATTCCCGCCAACTTCTGGACATCTAATTTTATTCGTCTACTTTCCATGTCTTCCTTGACCATGTCAACAGCAATGTTTTTGACAGCATCTCGTATAGAGTCCGGATCGATTAAATCCTCTGACTTAGGCTTGTATGCCATTAAGGTTTCCTTAATTCTTTCTATCAGTTCATATTCAACTTCACTTAGTTTGAACTCGGGCGGAATTAAGTGGTAGAACAATCTTACATTGTTCGGCCTTTGAATTATAGTAACTTCAGAATCCCCCACCCGATAACTGTCAATTTCTTCTCCAGTAGGATACTGTGTGAGTAATTTAGTATAAGTGAAGTTGGGACGTACTGAGGACCTGAAGACTTTTCTGTAGATGGTTCTGTCACCAACTTTATAGCCCTCAAGTAAGGGCTCAACTAATTTGATTAATTGCAAAGCACCCATCACTTCGAGTAGTTGGTTCAAAACTTTCAGATATTTTTTTCTCAAAATAACATACTGTGGATAAATTTCTCTCTCTTGTTCAATCTCCTGCCAGGTCTTTTCACGCCGAACCTCTGTGAAGGTTCCAATTGGGTCCCTCATAAATGCTCGGGGAATTTTCTTTACAAACTCGACCCAATCCGCCCCGATGGGGGAATATGGCGGCCGAACATCTCTTTCAGAAAATACAAGCTTCTCTACTGCATTAGCCACACCCACAAGTAGGGCAGTCTGCTGTTCATCGTACTCCCGTATTCGTCTCTCAAGTAGGACTACGCGGTCCACCCTCCGTATCTTTCGGATGGCAGTTATTACTTGCTCCATACACGCCTCACTCTCTTCGAGCACCGGCGGAAAAGCAGCCCCAATTAAATTTAACTCGAGGACGTTTTTACTGCCAACTTTTTTCAGCTTGTAGTCCACGAGAGTCGGAGGCTTGGGCCATATTTAAGGCCTAAGTTAGCAAATTCCCTTGTCACACAACTTAAATTTAGTGCTCTGACCTTCCTTCTTCCACGGGTGCTTCAGTAGGGTGGCTTTCCGGTCCCCTGGCCATCTTCCCTTATCCAGCAACAAAATAGTCTTAGCCCAGTACTTGGCTACATCCCCACTCACAATTCGCTGTTGCTTCTCCCACTCATAGATGTGCCCCGTCACTGCAATGGGGAGTTGTTGAACCTCTGCAAATTTGGCCAGATTTGCCATTTGTTTCGCCAGCATCCAGTTGGCTTCATCAGGCTGCTTTGCAAGATGGAGCCTGTAGAGCATCACTAAACTATCTACAATAAGAAAATCACACTCCCCAATCCACAATTTTTCGAGCAAATCAAACTGCTCCTCAAATCGAACAATACGCTTAAACTTGGAATGGAGAACCCCGACTTGCTCAACCCGCTTCATACTGATGCCTTCAGTATCAATAATACAGGGATTTTTTGAGGACTTGGCCATCTGGAGAACTACTGAAGTTTTTCCAGTTCCTGCCTTCCCAACAATGAGTATAATTTTTCCCGGTTCAAGCTCACCTATAAGTTGGTCAAGCCCCACGTGACTGAAAGTCACCACAGCACAGAGGGGCTCAAAAACTTATAATACCGGCACATTGGCACCCCTAGCATAAGTTTTAACACACCAAAGGGCGGTAGTTCTGAAGACTCTCATGGAAATCGATTGTCCTAAGTGTGACGAAAGATGGTCCGATGATGGGGGTCAGGGTCGGGTAACATATTACCAGTGTCCACAATGTGGAGCAGTGTTTAGCATCGAAAGTGCAATTCAACTAAAACTACCAGTGTACCACTGAGCGAATTCCTCTCCTTTTTATTTCGACCCCTTTTCTTTTTTTATGCTTCCGCGACAGCTGGCCATTAAACTCGATCAACTCAAAGGTTTCAGGCGACCAAAGGCCCACCTAGAACAATGGAGAACCCCCGGAAACATCGCAGCCGAGATGGTTTTTTTGGCAAAAGCGAAGGGACGAAAAGTTCTAGATTTAGGATGTGGAACGGGAATTCTGGCCATTGCCGCAAACTTAATGGGGGCATCCAAAACTACAGGGGTAGAACTTGATGCCACTGCACTTGAGCTTGCAAGGGAGAACTCACCAACTCTCGACATCGAATGGATTAATGACAATGTCTTCAATTACCAACCAACCACTGACTTTGAGGTAGTGATTATGAACCCCCCATACGGCTCCGTTGTAAGGAGTGCAGACAAGCATTTTGTTGAAAGTGCCCTGAAACTTGCACCCGAGGTCTACAGCCTCATGAGCATCTACAGTAGGGAGTTCTTCCAGAAAAAATATGGAGCCAAAGTCCTCAAGACCTTTAAATTTCCACTAAAAAACCAGCAGATTTTCCACAAAAGGAACACGAAAACGATGGAAGTGGACCTCTTGGTCTTCAAAAGAGAGGCTTGATAATCCTTATAAATCACTATTGCGTAGTAGCTAATATGTCGAACGATGTAACTACCACTTCGAATGAATGTGATTATGCTGAAATGGACCTTTTTACTCAATGGAATTTTCTCAATGCAACTGAGCAATATCTTGACGGTTTGGACGGTGAGATAGGGCAACCCAAGGAAACTTACTTCCCAATAATCGACAAAGTTATTGCAGGCGCATTGATTAATGAGAAAGAAGGGCGTGATGTGCGTGATGCAGCTTATATTTTGAGCGGACCCGGAGACATTTCAGCCGATATGTTTTGCAATCTCATTGAAGCAAGCAAGAACGAAAAGTTGCTCTTGAAACAAAGAGTCGGCATGTATGAACAACTGAATGAGCTTTCAGATGGTAAGTACACAAGTCCTAGTGAATAACTAATTTTATTCACTCTAAATAAACTGCAGGCCTGAATGGCATTGCCTTTCCTGCTTTTTTGAGTGGGTCGTGTTTATTATTCACTTTTATTTCCGAATTAAATTCACTTTTTAATATTTTTTCAGCACCCTTCAGAAGGGTAGTTTCATCCAACCTTTCTTTGGGACTATCCCAAACCCTATTTTTTAAAAATGAGGAAAGTACTTTAACAGCTTCCTTTGGATTCTTGAAAGTTCCTGCCTTTTTCATGGCCTTCTCCTTATTATTAACCACAAGTTCAAGTGCATCCCACTTCCATTCCGGGGAAGTATATAGATAAATGGTCTTTGGCGTCTTTTCTGCCATTTTTATCATCCCTCGTATGTCCTCCATAACACCTTGTATGAATGCCTCATGTCCCTCCGCTTCCCCATCAATCAAGCTTTCGTTTATCTTTGGCCATTTAGCAACGGATATGAACCCCTCTCCCCCCAATCTCTCCCAATATTCTTCGGCAGTGTGTGAAATTACGGGCGCCATTGCAATTAGCCAATCTTTTGCAAAAGTTTTAACAATGCCATATGGGTTTTCACTCCTTCTTTCAAACCAACGCACATCATTCATCAGCTTAAAGAAAATTTCAACCAATGCTTCTCTGAAGTGAAACCCATTCATTTGTTGTGTTGCAAGTTTTAGTGAACGATTAAAGCGCGAGACCATCCAATGGTCGATTGATGTCTCAGGTTTTCTTTCATCTGCAGCTTCACATGCTTCTAAAATCTCAATAAATTTGTCAAGTTTCCTTTGAACTGAGCTGACATCTTTTTCCCGCCAGTCAATAACATGATCTAAATCAGCTGAGCTCGTGACATACAGACGGTAAAGATCAGCCCCATATTTTTCTCGTACATTATTGAGTGGAATAATATTACCCTTACTCTTACTCATCTTCGCACCTTCACGAACCAACATATC
>JAAOXW010000053.1 GCA_018221005.1 Candidatus Altarchaeota archaeon | reverse complement strand
TTGACAAAGCTCGACTTTTAGAAGAAGGTCAACTGATGTCGCTTTATGGTCTCAAAAATAAGAGGGAACTTTGGAAGGCCAAAGCAATCATTAGTAGTTTCAGAAATAGTGGTAGGAAATTCTTTACGGATGAAACTGGTAAAGATGAAGTTTTCGCTAAATTAAAGAAGCAAGGAATTCTCAAAGGCGACTTTGGCTTGGACGATTTATTGGGATTAACTGTAAAAGATCTCCTCGAAAGGAGACTTCAAACTATTGTATATCGAAAGGGTTTGGCAGGGAGTGTTAGTCAGTCGAGACAACTCATTACTCACGGTCACATAAAAGTAGGAGATGGAGCAGTAACTATTCCAAGTTACCATGTTAATGTTGATGAAGAAGCGGGTGTTGAATATATTGACCGTTCTCCAATTGCAGACCCAAAACATCCGTTGAGACAAGTCCCAGAAGAAGAAACTAAAGAAGCGGAAGAAAAACCGGCTGACTCTGCTGAGGTTGCGGAGGCAAAGTTGAAAGCTGTAGATAAGGCAATTAAATCGGCAAAACCCACGCCCGAAGAAATGGAGGAGAAAAAAGATGTCAAGGCCTGAGGGAAAGATTAGGTGGGGGATTGCTAAGATTTACGCTAGCAAGAATAATACTATTATTACAATTACAGATATCACCGGCTCAGAAACTATAACGCGCTGGAGTGGTGGAAGAGTTGTCAAAGCATCTCGCCTTGAGGGTTCCGCTTACGCAGCTATGATTGCAGCTAACAAGGCCGCAAAGGATGCTATTGAAAAGGGTATTAATGGAGTTCACATTCAAGTAAGAGCTCCGGGCGGACATAAGGCCAGAAACCCAGGACAAGGTGCACAGGCAACAGTAAGAGCACTCTCCAGATATGGCTTAAGAATTGGTAAAATTGAAAACGTAACTCCCATTCCTCACGATACTACTAAGAAGCCGGGAGGACGAAGGGGGAGAAGACTGTGAAAATCGAAATAACCAAGGAAGGGAATATACCGGCGGAATGGATTAGATTCAAGATTACTGGGGTGCCGGTAAGTTTTGTGAATGCCATAAGACGGACTATTATGACGGAAGTCCCGTGCATGGCAATTGAAGATGTAAATATTCTCAAGAACAACTCCGCCCTATATGACGAGGTGCTCGCACTTAGATTGGGATTAATTCCAATAAAATCTGCCCCGGAAAATTACGAAAATACAGACAATCACAAGGTTGCATTCATACTCAAAGGGGAGGGCCCAACTATGTTATATTCAAAAGATATGCAGAGCATGGATCCGGAAATTGTTCCGGCCTTTGATAATATTCCCATTGTCAAACTTGAGAAAGGTCAAGAAGTTGAAATTGAAGCGTGGGCAATTGCAGACAAAGGAAAAGAACACGTTAAGTGGCAACCCGGTCACGCTTTTTACAAACAATTGAGTGAAGACAGTTTTGAAATGTACGTTGAGAGTTTTGGTAATATGCCGGTGAAGGCATTGTTAATCAGAGCTGCCCGTGCCATAAAGTGGAAGGGTGAGGAGTTCCAGAACTGGGTAGAAAAAATTAAGTAGCTTATTTGAATTGCATACCAAGGTTTAGGTCAAGACGTTTTACTGTTCCTGCAGGCAGTTCCAATGCGTACTTGAAAGGTACGGATGTTTTGTAGCTGGGACACACCGATGAGTTGCAAGGCTCTAGACTTTCAAAAACTTCCACGAGAATTTTGTTTTTGTCTAGAAAAATTATATCGAGTGGAAAGTTGACATCTTTCATCCAGAAACTTGGTTGCCCCTCTTTTGAAAATACAAAAAGCATGCCTTCATGCTTACCTATACTTGTTCTATTTTGTAAACCGCGCATTCTTGTTAACCAAGTATCCGCCACCTCAATTGTGAATTTTTCTCCCGAGAGGTTCATTGAAACTTTCTCGAGTTCGGGATTTCGGCCACTGAAGAATAAGAAGATTAAGATGGGGAGAAAGATTAGAATGAGTAGTTTAATTGATTCCACCTTGATAGGGTGTATGTGTCAATTTATGGTTT
>JAAOXW010000052.1 GCA_018221005.1 Candidatus Altarchaeota archaeon | reverse complement strand
TCAAATTTTTCCTGCCCAAGGGCAGCTATGCAACATCAGTGCTTAGAGAAATAACTAAAGAGGGTTTCACTTTGCCCTCTCTTTCAGCCTTCTACGAAGTCGCTTGAGCCGGCGCATTTTCTTCTTACGCCATTTCCACCTGCTCTTTCTCCCCGAGACTTTCTTCCAGGGATGCGATGTTTTGACCACAGGGTTTTCTTGGTTAAGCCTATAAAAAGCTAACGAAAAGGCTTATATCTGGGTAAGTGCATTATTTGCATGGCTTACACTAAGAAAGTCGAAGTTAGAAACTTCGCAAAAGCAAGGGAAATGAGGGTTTCCGGTGACGTTTTTGAGGCACTCGATGCTGCCATTGAAATGATACTCAAGAAAGCTGCTGAGAGATCTAAGGCCAATGGGCGAAAGACAATCAAAAGCGTTGATATCTAAACCCTCTTTTTTTTATTTTCTTTTTTAAACTACACGGTTAGGTCTTCCCATGGATATGCGTGCCTTGGCTAAACAACTAAAGACTAAGGAAATTTCTGCTCGACGTGTTATCTTTGAAACAGAGGAAGGCGATTGGATTTTTGAAAACCCAAAGGTGATAGAAGCCAATATGATGGGCCAAATTGTTTTCCAAGTCTTTGGAAAATATGAACTCTTAGAATCCGTCAAAGACGAAGATTTAACGCTTATAATGGAAAAGACCAATTGTACAAAGGAACAAGCCAAAACCGCACTAGAAGAAACCAAAGATATCGCAGAAGCCATTATCAAGTTGAGTTAATCTAACCTTTCAAGACAGAGTAAATGCTCTCATTTCTTATTTCCACAAACCCTTAACACTTAGAAGTAAGGATACGGTTCTAACTCCTATAACTCCCTCATTAACTCCAAAAACCTGCCCCCTTTTCAAGTATTTTAATATATATTACCCTTAAACTGATACGAACTCTAAGCTGCCCCTCCAATGGGTGTTTATTACTCTCACTCCCCCTTTCCTTGTTTAACTTCCCTTTTAAGTAGTTTTAAGCCGAATATACATTATCTTCTATGTTAGGGGTCTGAAAGTTTGAAATCAAAGTAGTATGTTTTCCCAAGTCCTCAAGAGTTTGTCATATTACTACATGCCACATCACCACCATTACCGCGCCCTCACACATTCATAGCAACCGGGAGTACGCCCCATAAACACCACTTAGAACCCTAAAACATAACAAAAACCACCACCAATTTTATAGTAATCTCCTTAGTTTTTCAAATACCCACCTTTTCAAAAACCATCCTGCTGAATCGAGTTTATCCGGTTGATGTTAATTGATGAATTGCTGTGTGAGCTTTTGAGGATCAAAATAACTAAATGTCCTTTCTGGTTTATCCTGCAAACTTTTTATTCCTTAATTCGCAACTTCATTCCATTATTTTTCAATAACCCCTTTGTTTTATGGAAGAGTTTTCCATGTTTTCTGGCATTTATTTATGGTTTTTTCCCGCGTGAAAGGTCCAAAATCCCCACCTTTTTACTAAAGGCCCCCTAACACGCACAAATTCCTGGTTTATCTCCCCTTCTCAAAAAACCCCATTTATTCCCCTCACAAACTCTAAACCACCCTCCCCTCCCTTGTTTTTCTCCAAAAAGGCCCTCACATTTATCATCTTTTACTTCTTTTTTGGTCGCCAGCGACCAACTAACCCTCTCATTTTACCCCTTTTTTCAATTTCTTTATATACAATCCGTCGAAACAAGCACATTTTTCCCAAAACAACTCTAAAATGTATACATATCACTGACCTCAATGATGTCATTTGACCCCATTTTAGCTTAACTGATGTCATTTGAGATTGATGTCTGTTGCTTTTTGAGGTTAATGAGCTTATTTGACATCAAACTACCTATTTCGCTGATGTGAATTGAGGTTAAAACCCATCAAAGTACCTCACTACCTCAAAACAAAAACTTCTTATTAAAACCAAAGTTTTTTGATCCCCCGTTGACCCCTTTCCAAAAATAAGTAGCCCCAGTCGGATTCGAACCGACGTCTCGGGATTCAAAGTCCCGAATGCTGGACCAGGCTACACCATGGGGCTTCCTAGCAATAGTTTACTGTATTTTTACCTTTATTTTACCATCGGTTGTTATTGTAAAATGCGAATAAGCTCTAAACTTCTAAGAAAAACCCATGTTGAAAACCACAATAATGTCTTTGACAACAACAAAAACTTCTTATCAAAACAAAGTTCTTTTTATTGATTTTCACTTTAATTGCGCCTTTTTTACCCTAATTAACCCTCTGCTTACCCCCGTCGCCACGTTTTGAGTATTTACTCATCTGTACGGCCCCTACTTGCTTTTTTGCTTCCTTTGCTTAGTAATGAGACTTTCGAGCTCTTGAGCAACCTCTACCACCGCAGAAAACGCCTGCTCTATGTCCTTTCTAACTCGGAAATCCAAAGTATCTGCCAAGGTCCGTTCTCGTAAACGATAAACCGAACCTTTAGCCTTGTAAACAATACCTGCATTGGTGAAGCTTCTAATACGGGAATACGTGGCAGTTTGCCCCAAATTCGCAATTTTCTGGAGCTCCTCAACTTTTAGTCCTTCTTTATGGTCGATGAATGCCAACAGAATTTTAACGTCCCGGTCATCCTTGAGATTAGACAAGCCCAGCGACTTTAGAACAAATGCTGCCAACTGATCCGGACTCCTAATCCCCGCAAGTGGGACTTCCTTTACTCTAATTTCAAATATCATCTTTTCAACTCCAACTACCTTTTTCAAAAACAGGGTTTTTGGGTCGTCTAAGTAGGGTTATTTGACCCCTTTTTTCTTTGACTTTTTGACCTTTTCTATCCGCGAAATTTTTCGCCAAAACAGTGAAATTTCACCCCCTTGGCGGTAAACCCCATTTTTCGGTATAATAGCGTAAAATTTCCCGATATATAAGGATATTTCGTGAGGTGCCAGTATGGACCATTGAAAACCACCTCATGCGTAATCATGGTTGCACACTAGAAATGCCAAGGTTTAACTGTTTCGCCGTTCTGCGAAATTTATGAGGGAGGAGCCCATTACCGAAGTGACCTTGCGCAAATATGAGCCGCCAGGAGATAACTTTAAGGCCAATATTCGGCGCTTTTTACTAAGTTTAGGCATGATTAGGCCGGGTGACAAGAACAGCCCGGTTGAGGCCATTCTACATTCAATTCTAACATTTGGGCAACCCGTCTCCGTTCGCGAGCTCGCCCAACAGACAAGAATTAGCGAATCCGGTGTCCGTTACCATGTTTTACGCCTGAAAACAATGCGTTTGATTGAAGGTCACGGCAAGTATCGAATAGCGGAAGGTGATCTCTCTATTGCCTACAAGATGTTTCGTAGATACGCCCTAGAAGATGTTTTAGACCGCATTTCTGAATATGCCGAGCACATTTCTAAACCAATAACTAACCGCGATTAAAAACACGAGTTAAATTCTCTATTGCCACCGCAACATCCTGACCAAATTTAGTCAATTTGATAATTTTAATTCTGCCTGCTCTCCTAAACTCAACAAGTTTCAGCGTAGACATCTGCTGAACTATGCGAACACAGTGCGAATAAGTACAATCAACTTCCTTAGCTAAAACTGAGGCGTATTTGTCGCCATTGCCCTCTTTTATTTTGATTAGCATCTCAGCTGGCTTGCTATGGAGGAACAAACTGTAAAGACGACCTGATTTCTTCATTGGCAACTAAATTCCGGTATATTTTAATATATCATACCTATTCGATAATATATATTCAAGTATATACATTTTAACTATTTTGAAATGAATTTACCTGCTAACTTCGTGACAATAACAACTATTGAGCCTAATATTGTAGTAGTGATTACGTATGACAACGGATAAGTAGTGTCAAGAAGCCAAGTTCCAAAGTGCCGGAGCACTAAAGTCACTACGCCCAAGCTCACGCCCATAGTCACATAGTCATAAGCCGTTCTTCGATCAGGCAAGGCGTCAACAGCCACTCCCAACAAGATAAACAACATACTGTAGAAGAAGGGTTGAGAGGCAGTCAGAAGAATATTCGCAAACTTAATGAGTACTGTCTCACCTGAGATACCCAAGGTTTTGATGATAGTAATTATGAAAAGTATGAATGAAAGTGAATACAGTAGAAACGATATGCTGAGAGACACGAAGGAGGTCCTAATGTACTTGAATAAGCTAATAATGCGCGCCTCGACTTTGAGCGCCTTTATTCCCAAATAAATTCCCACAGCGCCCAAGAAAATTCTCCAGCCCTGCATTCCAAAGAACGCAAAAATTAACAATGCCAAGGCAGGGAGTCCAAAAATAGACATTGCCAACCCCCCGTCCTCCGCTGCTCGTGAGAAGAAACTCTTAAGTGTATAGAAAGCCCCCTTTAGCTCTTGACCCGAATCAACCACCAACCTCTGCACACTAATAATTGGTGCCTTGCTTTCAATGACAGGAACCAACAACTCATCCTCCTTGCCGTCCCCCACAAGTATGATACCATCTGCCGGAAATTTCTTGAGCACTACATCGAGCTGTTTACCAATAATTTTATCACTCTCATAACCGACCTTGACTGAACCGGTCAATACCGCGACCTGTTTCTTCTTTTCCTTAATCTCATCAAAAGTCTTCAGCGCAGAAAACATAGCATTGGCATCTGTTTCTGAAGGGTCCTTCCTGAGTAGTTTGACTGCAGCACCCAAGACTACCTTCTCACCAATGAGTGGGCCCTTGATATCTGCCTTTCGACCAAGGTCATCGTCCCTATCTATACATAAAATTAAAATTTTCATTCTGATGCAGCTATTTCAATGTCGGCACGTTTTATGGTACTCCTCTTAGCGTACTTCATATATTTGACCGACCTTCTTGCAATGTCCTCGGAAATTTCAGAAAGCAGGTTTTCAAGAGCTACAACCGCGTCTGGGCTTATTCTGTCCGCCCCTGCTTTTTTCATTAGCCGTTCTACGGCCGCAACTGGTATTGCACGTTTTTTGGCCATAATTTGGGTAAAACAGACGCTATATATAGCTATCTGGCTATCCGTACGTAAAACAGTGATTGGCCTTCTTAAACATCTCAAGACCCCGCAACATTAGTTCATATGCATATCCAGCAGCTCTTGATGAATAAGTCCAATCTACATCTTGTTCATATCCCGTGATGCCAAAGACTTTCATGCTGCTAAGGAGCGAGTCCCAAAGTTTCATCTGGAACATCCGCTTCTTTTCTACAGCATCAAACTTGAACTTTCCCCCGCTCTCCCCCACCAAAACTTTCAGCTCTTCACTATCGAATATTTTAGTAATCTCATCCTCACTCATTGCACCGGATCGAATCATCGTGTTGACCAAATTACTACTCCCATGGTTAAGATAGTCCGTAATGGCTTTCAAATCATCACGCTTGATATAGCCATTCATATTGAAAAACGAGATGCCTGCAAACTTATTCTGAAGCTCAACCGTACTTACAACATCAATATGTGTTAAAATTACGGGAACCCACGGCTTACACCTCTCAAGAATCTCAGGGCGTCCCTCATCCGCAGCAAAGATATACCCCATAGATGTCATCTCACGAGGTGTATGCTTAAAGGCAAAGTCAGGAATTGCATTTTCCATATTGGTCGATTCCATTTTCAACCTTTCCGCATTTCCTATGGCATCTGCCGCCCATTTCATATACATCTTAAGATTGGTCTTTTGGTAAATCATATTTTTCAAGACGCGGTCCTTTGACTTCTTGAGCCAGGATGAATAGTGACTAATCCAATTCCAAAATTCCTCAACCTTACTCTTGAGGTGATTGGCTATTGCAGGGTTTATCTGCTCCTCCTTGACAAGAGCATCAATCTGAGCAATATGGTCCTTCTTATTAGTGGCAGACACCGACCGAATTTGCTTCTCAAGTCTCTCAAGCTCCCTCTTATCACTAGGTGCATCTACCTGAATTTTCATATACTTGCCAAAGGGTGCAAGATTCTTAGTTTTCAACCTGAGGAACCAAGTCATTGAAAGTCGAACAAGAGGAACCTGTCTTGCAACCGAAGTCCAACTTCTGTCTGGTCCCCCATAGTTATCTATGAAAAGCCACTTGACCTGCTCCCAATCCCCACTCTTAAACGCAGTAATCTGTTCGTCCAATTTTTCAAGATCAGTCTCAATATTCAAAATCGCAGTCTTTATGTTTTGGATAGTTGCCAGTAATTCTTTGGCCTGATTTTTCTGAAAGCTTTCCTTCTGAAGCATATTGCCGTGCATCTGTGATGCCTCCGAATACGAAAAAGTTTCAAACAATTTTATGGGCGTCAATTTTAAGCCACCCACTCCCGGGAAGGTGTCCATCCAACTTCTCAAGACGTCTTCAGTAGAAAGATTATTACCCTCAATTGCAATTGCCATTGGCTGATGTGGTGGGTCCAAGCCCCTAAGGCGCCCCCCCATCTCCACCATATCGTACCAAACTTTCTGAATATGGCCCCTTGCACAATTCACTGGAGGCCTTAACCGAGTTGCTCCTTCTCGCATACCTGCTAAATAAAAAACGTCAAGAGTTTCCCTTCCCTCCTTGACAGCCTTTAGCCAGTCCGGGGTTCCCACAATACCTATGCGAATTAGGAGCATTTAAAGCTTGCTTAACTTAGATATTTTGGTGGGCCAATGAAAGGTTTTTGGTCGATAGAGGCGTTGTTCGTGCTTTTCCTCCTGCCCTTGTTGTTTTTCGTGGCGTCAACAGAAGAACTCATACTCCCACGCGAAACGGCAGAACTTACACACGATTTGGCCCAACTAACTTCTTATGGACACTCCCCGTCTGAGCTGTCCGACTTAGCAGGAATCTATACTATTTGGGTAGACGAACAACAGTTCTTCCCTTGCAACTACCGTTTCAAGTACTGCACCGAAAGAATTTACGAATCAAGGAGGGTGAAAATATGTGCCGCGGCATGTTCAACATGATACTCTTCTTGCTAATGGCGTCAACCACCATTAATCTATATGCCATTCATGCAACCCTGATTAACCAAGAGTTAGAAAGTCAAGCAACCTACTTAGATGCAGAAGAACTTTTCTACATTGCAAGAAACTTCGAAAGCGACTTTTTCCAAACTTCAACTTCAACCGAGAAAATAGTTGCATGGTACTCGGTCTGGAGTTCACAACAACCACCAATTTATGGATATTTCTCACACACCACCTCTACATGTGTCCAAGTCGAGGAAAGCTTCGAAGTTTTTGTGAATAGGGTTTTTCGATTTGAAAACAAGAGCATGTTCATGGAAGCTTATGGTGAAAAGGAGAGTTGCATCTTCCTCTCCCTCGAAAAAGGAGGTTTTAAAACTTTCGGCGTACTAAAATCTCCAATATGCACCGAATGCAACTAACAGCGCTTGTCGTACTTGCGCTGACAATGGCCCCCTCATTTGCCTTTTGCTTGGCACCTAATGCTGCAAAATTCTTTGAAAACCACGATGCACTACCTTACGAGATGAGTCCGAACCTAGCAGCCATGACCGCCATCGACTTGTCCGACCGAATAGAGTATGGAACTACCCGCTCCGTCTGTCCTAAACAAATAAAGAAGGTGGTCCAAAATTCCCTAAAACTCGCAGTCCTAGAGAAACTCTCAATAATCTACATACAAGAAAAATTATTTGTGTTTGCAGCTTCAGCCGTTCCTGAAATCTTACTGGAGGCCTTATCCCCAAAAGTTATGGGGCACCAATCTGTAAGGGGTGCAATGGCCGCCGTAATTGCTACAGGACCCTCTAATGGCGTGTCTTGTGATTTAATGGATGAGGCCGCAAGACTTTACAATCAATACGATCGCCCTGAATATGTGTCAGATGTATGCAAGGGAACTAACACGTTGAAAGAAATCATACAACTGATGAAGCCCCCCAAATCAAACGGTGGTGCCATTGCAGTAAAAGATTTTGAAACAGAAAGACACATTAACCAATTTAAGAAGAGCGATATCAAGTTCAAAGACCCGCCACTATGTTATCCCTGTTTGGGTGAATGGGTTGAGACTGCACATGAAAGTGATAATGCAATACTTGCAAGTTCAATCATAGATGTAATGGAAAATTGTCCTGTTGCATTTAATGTAGGTGACAG
>JAAOXW010000006.1 GCA_018221005.1 Candidatus Altarchaeota archaeon | reverse complement strand
TCCTCCTGATTTGCACAGAAATAAAGGGTGTTATTGTATACCCCGGCAGTCTGTTGAGCTGGAATATCAATCCAAGCCTGCCACGCCCTGACTCCTCCTGGAGCAACACTGTCCCCCACTTTGTACAGAGGTCGGTAGTCATATTCACTTACGTTAAGATAATTTCCAGGCATCATTTGTCTGTAAGTTGCATCACTGGTATTCCAAGTATAATTCGCGCTCGGAATTAGTTGTCCGCCCAGTCGAGTTAGATTGTCATTAGCCTTCATTACAATATCCACATTGACATTGGAATCAACACTAACTGAAATATTACAACCATAGTCATTGCAAGTAGTCGCGTTATTATCACTGGAACCGGGGTCTAACCCGCCAAATTCAACCCCATTCTGGAATGCAGTTGTTAAACTTATTGAAACGTAAGTATTCACGGTCACATTTGAGCTCGTGGTTCTTTCATCACTTATTGCAGCCATTGCGTGGTTTGAGAGTATCAAAATCATTGAAATACCGATTAAAGCCCATAGGACCCTTCTTTCGGACATAAGTCATATGGTTAAGGGAATTATATAAACCTTTTTTAGCAATTAAAGGTCCCTTCCTTGGTGGCGCAGAAGTAAATAGTGTTGTTGTAGAGGCCCGCGGTCTTGCCTAAGGGCACTGAAACCCATGAATTGAAGATGAGATTGGTTCCATTGGTGAGATTGCTCCCCGCTAAATTGGTATAATCATAACTAGTCTGGAATGAAAATGCAGGATTCCCCGGCTGGATGGCAGCTGATGAGTTCCAGTACTGGGTCCCTATGGTTTCCGCACCCCCCCATCGGGTAAGGGGGGTTGCCATCTTCACTACCAGACTCACATTAACAGTGGTGTCTGCACTAACAGTAATATTACAGCCATAACTTCCACAGTTGTCAGATGAGGTGTTGCCAGTATCGGGTTCCAAACTACCAAAGGTGAGTCCGGCACCCAAAACGGGGGTGAGAGCAATGGCAATATAGTCGGGGGCAGCATCCGTTACGTAAACATACGCGTCCCCCGTAGAATTGTAGGGGGGGTCTACGTCAACCGCACTCGCATTAACTTTTAATTTAAAAATATCTCCAAGCGCCCCCGTAGCGTTGATAGTTAGATTGAATTGAAAACTTTCCCCGTTGTTTAAAGTGAACGGCACCAATGGATTTTTGTCATTTTTAATAATATCATATTTGAGAAATTCGTTGAGGGCTGTACTCTCTAAAACTAAAATTGAAGTATTAGTGCTAGCAATACTTTTGGGATTTGAGATTAGGGTGTCAAAATAATAATTATCATAAGTTCCATCCGCAAGGTATCGGTAAACCCTACCGGGAAATGAATCCAAAACCCAAAGGTAAGGATAATCAAAGGTCAAATCAATCAAACTTGATCCAGTTTCTGCTGAAGAACTAAAATTAAAGTTATCATAAGTCCCATTAGAAAGATAGTAATAAATTTCAGAATTAGTCCCAACTACAAAGTAATGTGTTGCATTAGACGATAGGGCAATTAGAGTTGATCCTGCCTCAGTCGCAGTAAAACTGCCTGAAGATGCCCCCGCATAAGTATAATGGCTCACTGTACTAGATGTTCCACGAATATATGAAAATTTATTTCCATTATAGGTGAAGCCAGTCAAGCCAAGTCCTGAATTTGCAAAATTTGAAAACTCCGTTCCATTCAAATAGTATTTCTTGGTAAAAATCGTGCTTATGGCATAACTTGCACTAAACAAATATGAATCGTTCGCATCAATTCTCCATACACTTAAATCCGTTATTTTGTGGTCAAACGCGGCCCCTGTACCTTCCGGAATTAATACTGTGGAAAAGGGCGTGGCGCCTTGGGAGGTGTTAATAAACTCATAAGTTGTTGCGGTTGTATTGTAAATTAAGCCAATCGAAATATTTTCACAACTGTATCCTGGAAAGGTGTCACAAATTACCGTTGCACTTATATTATAAGCTGAATTTGGATTAAACTGACAAGGGGATGATGAACTGCATGAAACTGAATCAAGTTCTGAACTTGCGTGCCAAGTGATAAGCAATCTCTTGTAAAACTCAGTGATGTTGATGTATGCATCTCCAGTCGAGTTGTCAGCAATTAAAGAATCAGTTGAACTAACATTAAACTTTATTTTTGAAAAATTACCCGGTCCCGCTGTAATATTAATGGTGTGGTTCACTTGAAAACTTTCTCCTCTACCTAAACTGGAGATTGTATAGGGGTTATTGAGATTTTCAAAATAGTCGACGGGGACATACTCGTTAAGGTCTCCCGTCTCTACAATCAAAATAGCTGTGGGCGTACTGGCAAGACGTGAGGGGATTCCGGAAGTTGAAAAATAAAAATTATCATAGGTTCCATTTGCAAGGTATCTAAACACTTTATTGGGGGAGTCTCTTGAAATCCAAAAATAAGTCCCATCAAAGGTCAAATCCTGAAAATTACTCCCAATTTGAGGAGATGTATTAAACGTGAAACCATCATGATTACCATTTGCAAGGTATCGATAGACAGTAGCAGCACTATATTTTACTGTAAAATAATGTGTGTCATTGGAAGATAAACTGGTGGCGACGGCAGCCTCTGATGCTGAAAATTGTCCTTCAGAAGACCCATCATCATAATTAATGTGCTTTACTACACTAGATATAGTAAGATATGAAAAAACGGTTCCATTAAATGTGAAACCGTTGCCAGGAATTACTTCAGAAGGGAGTGAAATATTTGAAATATAAGTTCCATTCATAAAATATTTACGAGCAAAATGGGTGGTTACATTTTCACTATATAATTCAAAAATGTGTGTCTCGTTTGCATCGACATCATCCCCAGAAAAATTCATTATCTTCTGATTGAATATCACGTCAGACCCATTCTGAACCAGTATTAAAAAAAATGGTGTGGCACCTTGAGATGTATTGATATATTCATAGGTCGCAGTTGTAGTGTGAATCAACCCAACTGAAATATTTTTACAATCATAGCCAAAAGAAGCCTCACAAGTTATAGTCACATTCACATCAATTAACGAGTTTGGGGTAGCATAGCAAGGTGAACCTGAAGGACACGTAGTCGAATTTATGTCTGAACCTGAATGCCATTCAATATGGAGTGTCTTGTAAAGCTCCTCTACTTGATAAGTGTGGTCTAAACTCACGTTCCAATATGTAAGAGAATTGTTAGTATATACCTTCCATCGTATGGTTGATCCAGCAGTATAATTTACAATTTTTGTTACATTAGACCAGTTACCCGAACCAGTCATTGGGACCCAGCTGTCATTGAGAAAAGTGCCCGTACCATTATCAAAACTAAAAATATATCCGGAAAGATCACCTCCCCCCCCAGTCCAGTGCAAGCTGTGTTCAATAGGCTCACCGGTAACTGTTGTGTTGGTTGCATTGCTCCCTACTGTGTACTTTGGGGGGCTGTCTGAAGTATAGGTCATATTTACAAAGGCCTGATACACTCTGTGAAAGTTATTTGTCCCTGACGTAACTTCATTACTAGTTATCCTAACCTGTAAATTATCACAAGCAGTTTTATTCATTGAAAGGCCCTCCCACGTAAGAATTCTATAGGCGGCAGAGATGGGAAACGCGAAAGTTTTAATTGACGAGTATGAAGAACCCCCATTAACAGTCCAGTCCACATCTCCATCAATCACCTCCCCTAAAAATCCCCGAAAAGCATAGAACTGAATTGAAAGTGAAGTCACATTTAGCACCTCAGAACTACAGTTGTCAAAAGCCCATTCATCGACCTTTGCGTCAGAATCTACAAAAACATAATCTGCGGTATCTATAGATATTTCATCAATTGCATCACTGTGAGTGCCGTCTCCAATCTCAAACCATCCCGTCTGTATGTCACCATTTGGTCTTATAGTCAAATCTGCATCAATCCATTCGAGGCGCGTTGATTTTTTTTGTCCTACAGCAAGTGGGCCTGCATTAATCATTAAAGTTACGGGCGTATTATATTGGGAAGTTGAAGTCATATTCACTTTGTAATTGAGGTTGGGATTCCAACCCAGTATCAGAAATTTTCCTAAGTTTTCATCAAACATGGTGTACTTTGGGAGATACATTGTTTTGTTTTCATAAACTGTGCAAGTTTTATCACAGAAAGTTACGTTGTCATAAGTTTCATTACAAGTATCCCAACAAGTTGAGTTTGCCCAAACATCAATATAGGCCTTGCTCATATTAGTGAACCCGCGGTTGTGGGTTTCGTTTAGTTGGTAAGTTGTATCATTAATCAAAATCTGGTCATTCTCTTGGTCGGCTCCAATTTGAATTTTATTCACTCGCCAAGCAAAGCCAATGTCGTTTGGAATGTCAAGGGCACCAATATTTTCAGCATAGATGAAGATGCTCATGTTTTTGTCGTTGGGTTTCAGGTGGTACCGAACTGCAAGGCGAACTGTCCTGCCACTAATGACTTTGTCCCTCCAACCTGTAATATTCACATAGGTCGCATTGTCTGTTGAGTAGCTCCAACTAAAGGGCAGTTGGTCATTGCAGTCATACTGCCATTGCTCTGAGCCGTCTTTGTATCCTGCACAAAAAACACTGTGGGTCCAGTATTCATCGTAATGGTTAGTAAACTGAATTCCTGAGGTTGCATTGAAAAAGTATTCGTCAATATTGTTCCAAATGTGCCAAACGCTGCCGTTATCAAGTGCCTCAAAACCAACTGGGGTTGCGGCAAAGGAAGGTAAAACTTGAATGAAAAGTCCAAAAAGTAGTAGGGGTAAATATCGCTTAAGTTGCATTGAGGCGCCAAAATTCTTGGTATTGGGGGTATAAATCCATTCCAGTACGTGTAGTTTTTAAATTTCCGAATTACTGCAACAGATGAACTTAGGGGAAGAAAAACTAAAGCAATTCATACGGGAAAATAACATTGACGCCACACACTTTCATTTTGAAAAATCGGTAAAGACAGTGGCAGATGCAATAGAGGTTTCTGGCGCGAGCCTTGATGAAATCATTAAAACTATCATTTTCAAGAGTTCAGGTGGACCCGTTGCAGCCATTGTTTCTGGGAAATTCAGGGCGAGTAAACGTCGAATTGAGGAAGCAGTTGGTGAAGCGGTTACTATTGCCAGTCCGGAAGAAACGCTTGAAATGGTCGGATATCCTGCAGGTGGTGTTCCTTGTATTGGCCACAGTGCAAAATTAGTGGTAGATCCCCTCATCTTTGAACAAAAGTATGTATTTACGGGGGGTGGGTCTTTGCAAGCTCTTGTGAAAATAAGTACGGACGAAATAAGGAAACTAAACCCGATTATTAAACGCATACGTGGAAAGAAGTCAAATTAACTACAAACTCGGGTTTTTTGACCAACTAAACACTTAAAAATTCCGACGGTACCGAATCTATGTCCAACGAGAACACAGAAAGTACTTTTGATATCGACGCAATTAAACAACAGTATGGGAACGCCAGCATAAAATTTGTTAATGATGCCTTTCCAAAAAAGCTTGCAGAAGTTTATGATTTGGGCGCGACGGATTTTAGCTTTGCATGGGCAAATCCAATGTACATTAAATTGTACGCTAAAGGGGACCGGAGTGTGGAAAAGCCAATCTCTGATTTTGAAAATGCAATAGGAATTCCAAAAAATAGTTTTCTAGATACAGACATTGACACCCTGCTGGAACTCTCAGAAGAGGGCAACGCTATGAAGTACAGCATCCTTGAAGAAGTTATTAAGTATGTACCTTTCGCGATTGCAGGGGGACAAATAGGGGTGGAAGTAGGTATTGACTTGTTCAAAAAGTCCAATGAGGTTCTAAAGGCACTTCAGGAAAATAACATGGTCTCACGAACTATCCACTCAAGAGGAATGCAAGCCATTGCAGACAACCCAGAACCATATCTGGAGTTGACCCAAGCCATGTACAGTAATGTAGAAAAGAGGCGTTGAAATGAAATTCAAAATACCAAAACGACCAAAGTGGATGAGAAGTGAAACCAAGGAAGAAGCAGAGGCACGAATGATGGAGCAAGAAGCTGCGCAGAAAGCAAGCTATAGAAAAACTCCTTGGGATCTGCGATTCGATGGCTTCAAGAAAGAATTAGTTGAAAGATACAACTCACTCGAAGATGAACAGGGTGAAAAAAAGTATACGCTGAAGGATGATGTCTTCGGCGCATTTTGGTTGCAAGAAGGTGCATCTGTTAAAGCCATCAGTGAGAAAAAGATTTTGGAAGAAATTGAACTCAGCTACTTGGGAGCAAAATGTTTACATCTCGCAGCAGCCAATGGTGAACTTGAAGAGGCTGCCAAAAAAAGAAAGAAAACTACTGAAGAAGATATTTTGATTGAAGCCATTAATACCCTAAAGGGAAAGAGAAATCAGGAATATCCTTCAGGACATTACTTCAAGTTAAGTGCATTACAAGCCATACGGGAGCGTCCGGATATTTTCCTGTATGTTGCAAAGAAATGGTATGCTTTGAGGGAAGGGAGCATAGAGGAAACTTCAAAAGACGAGGATAATCAATACGCCATTAGAGTTGGTCCCGATAAGGCTGAAAAGGTTTTTGTATCCCTTGAAAAAATTTCAAAGGAGATAGAAGTGTACACGAAGGTTTAATCAAATGGAAGACCAATTGCCCAGCTACTCTGGAGACTTTGAAAAGTTAAAGGTATTGTATCAGCTGGAGTGGGGAATCACCAATAAGGATGCAGAGAAGCCAGTTCTAGCAACATATGCGGTTAAAACCTGTCTTGGTTTTGCAATTTATTCAGAAGAGCTTGCGGTTCTTGGACATATTACGACCAAATTTAATTCAGAGAAAACTCTGCCTTTGATTTTTGAAGAGTTGTCAAAGTATGACGGAAATGACTATGAGGTTTTCTTAGTTGGAACGGAAACGGAAAGTGAAGATGTAGCTGTTTTCAAAACTATCTTAGAAGAAAATCAAGAGTTAAACTTCAACATCTCGAGCCACGGGATTGGTAAGTATGACAGTCTTGCAATTGATTCACAAACGAATGAATTGTTTTCTTACAACTTAAAAGAAAATCCAATTCATAAGCCAATGCCATTTGAAAAACGCCTTACCGTCTTTCTAAAAATGTTCAGTCCGGCAAGTCTTGAATACAAACCAACTAATGTTTCTTGAACAAGTCATCATATACATATTTGTCAAGTCGCGCAACAAAAATAATGAACTCCATGAAATACATGAAAGTCAGTAGTGACCAAAAAATTAGGAAGAGTACAAGTGACTTGTAAATTATGTTGGTGCTATCAAAGTATCCAAAGAAGGCAGCGCCAAGTAGGAGAAAGTTGTGTAAGGCCAGATTGACAAAGAAACGTGCCTTATATCTTTCTGACTCTTCCCTACCTTCCCGGGGTCTTTCGTGTCCATTTCTAAGGCCCCATGTAAACATAAACACAGTTATTGTAAGGAAAATGAAGAACAAGTTTAGTAGCGCATCCGGCCCCATGCCTATTGGATAAGTTACTCCTAAGAACTCTTGCAAAAGGAACGATGTAAAGATTACAAGGGCCATTAAAGGAAAGGCAGAAAGAAAAGACCATCTAAGACGCTCTGATGCGTATCTTATTGAATCCTCCTTACGCGCAGACCCGAAAATAAATTTTATGAAAATAAAGCCGACTAGGAAAAACACCAGTAAAGAGAAGACAGGAACAATAAGGACTGCAGATTCCTCCAAGGGTCTGATAAGACCATCCCTAATGGGCCCTGGCAAGATTGCAGGAATAAATAACAGAGCACTTAGCAGTAAAAGCGTTCGTAGAGTTGGTATTTTCACCTTTGGGATAGTTTTCCATCGGTTAAAACCTTTTTGGTGTGCCTAGATAATCACAAAAATCAGTTTAATTGCTCTAGATATGCTCTTTTTGCATCCCGTGCAGCAAATTCTTCTAAAACTTCCCTATGGGTAGTAGCATACCACTTCACACTCTCCTTATGGGGGTGATGGCCCACGCCATTTCCTGTAATTTTAAGGATTACATCCTTGCCGTGGAGAGTACGGAGCAATTGCTCATTACCATTTGACAAATTGTCTTTCTTAGATTTTATGATAGCAACATTCATATCATCATTCACAATCAGTGGGCGATAGTCTCCATCAACCTGGTGTTCTCGGTAGAACCGTTCCATCGCCCTCACATCCTGGTAGAGTGATTTATTACTCAAATCAACCTTTCGTGTTTGTTGTATTTTTGCCTCGCGTTCGTTTGAGGCACGATATTTCCCATAAAGACGTGTGACAGTTTGCGGAAGGTTTATTATTTTATCTGGAATTTTTCCAAGCATTGATACAAGAACGGGACCAAACCTTCCAAGGAAGGTGTCTCGTGAATGGTAAACCGGACCAGACAATATGATTCCTTTAATTGATTCACTATCTCCTTCAGAAAGATCATCAAGTTCACTTTGCACATGTTGATTATACATCTCTACCGCTATGGCAGAATGCCCCGAATTTGCAGTCAAAACTCGGTCGCCAGAAATATCATCATTTTGATATAGTGTGTTCACAAGTTCCCCTATTGCGTCTGCATAATCGCTCACATCCACCTCACCCTCAAGGGTGCTTGACTTTGCATGTCCTGGTGTGTCTGGAGTTACAATCCACGCATACTGCGCGTCGTTAATCAACGACTCGATGGCTTTCTTGAAAGTTCCCCCGTGTGAGGTCGTTCCATGAAGCGCAACTAATCCGGTCTTTTTGTGGTCCGAACTATTGTCAATGTGTTTGAACAATCTAAAGTACAAATCAAAGCCCTTGGTCGTCTCAATACGCCCCTCATATTGTTCGATGTTTTCACCTGCATCAGCCAACTGAACCAGCGTGCTTGAAAGTTGGTCTTTTTTTTGTCCGGATGATTGTTCAAACATCGTTTAAGATAAACGGAAGGGTATATATGAGTTGTCGTAATATATTTAGTCAGATGTCGATGATTTAGTTAACTTTATGAATTTGTGCGTCTACCCCCCATAATAATGGAGTTTTAGACCTCGACACTCAGAACATAAGTGGGTGCTGTGTCGGGCGTTGTAGCATCCCTCTTCTCAAAAAGATACTTATCAAGTTTGAGTTGGTTCACGCCTAAGCGCGTCAATGGTGCAAGTGCACCTTGCACGGACATACCAATTAAATCAAAAGCGCCCCACAAATTCTTTTGCTCTAAGTAATTTTTTGCATCTGAATGGTTATCTTCAGGTAAAGACGAGTAACCATCTTCCGTATCTACATGTAAAAGTTCAAGATAGTTACCAGTACCTGAAGTCTTATGTATTTTCTTCCCAGTTATTTTTTCTGCAAGACCTTCGGCATTTTTTCCCTCCATGATGAATGAAGTATATCCAGTACGAGCACCAGTGCCCGTGGCACTCACGTCATAAACAGGAAGGCTTGCTACAGAAATCTGATTTTTGTCCGTATTGATAGTCATAGACCAAGTGTCTAAATCGGCTTTTGATTCTTTGAAATTATAATTTCTATCACTCCCCACATCTGCACCTTCCAACATAAGTTGTAATTTTCTCAATTTATCTGCTGCAGCATAAACAAGTGTTTCAACAGGAGTTTCATTGCGAGTGCTCAGTGCTTTTGAACCTCGATAAACCCAAACTTCACCTGAATTAAGTCCAGGAGTACTGCAAGATAACTCAACGCCGAATTTATTTTCAAATTCGGAAAGGCTTTCACTTTCATCAATGTAATTGTTGGTGTCCAAAAAACCTCCATCTAAATTTTCAGGCAATAAAATTTCATTCAGGTTATCCAAAACAGCTTCGAATTGGTCCCTTTTCACCTCTAAATACCCCCCAACAAGTGAGTTAGAATAAGTTTCAAGCTCCTGATCAAAATTATCGGGTTGCTTTCTTCGGACCCAATCAAAGGCTCGCTTTATGGCACCTCGGTCATCCAAGATGTTTCTAACAGATGCAAAGGTGTGAACGAGATACTCTGCTACCGTAGAGCCCAAGTTATCTAAGTAAGCTTTGCTCATGAGTGGCTTATCTTCTTCCAAATTTTTTAAGTTAGATTGGATTTCGCTAAAGACGCGGGAAACTTGCTTTTCATCTCCGTCAAAGATTTCCAAAATGTTGCTTGGCATTGCTTCCTTAGATAAAATTTTACTGCCATCATCCCCCGCACCAAGATAACCAAATTCACGAGTGTGTTCTTTTGAAAAGGAATTAACTAACGCTGCAGCAGTTTTTTCAAAACCTTCTTGCTTGAGGTTTCCAATTGAATTAACAAGGGTGGTATACTTGTCTAAATTTTCTCCGGCAGCTTCCCCCAAATCCGAATCACCTTGAAAAACTAAATCCTTTGCAATTTGTAAATTTTGGTCAGTCCTAGTATGTAGGTTTGAAAGTTTGGCTATTTTTTGTCTATACTCAAAAACATTTTCATCCATCTTTTTTAGATTTTCTGGTAAATCCATTAACAGTCCTAGTGAAAAATTGAACTCAGTTTCAGATACGTGAGAATGAGGTAAAATAGTTGGACCTCCATTGTCCCACCACGGTCGAGAAACTTTTCCAAACCCCGCTGAGTTAACAGCCGAGTCAACAACTCTCTGTAACAAGTAATCGCCGTCTGAGCCCCATTCCCCATTAAGTTCAGACACACTTTGGGTCATGTCAGTTAGTGTTTGCTTTAGTCTTCTTCCGCGCTCAGACATAACCTTTTTTTTAGAAAGTTGCTCTGCTTTATTCTTGTTGTAAAGTGCCTCTCTCGCCCTAAAAATAGCATTTAACTGCTCATTGTTGGTTGGAGAGTAGTTTGTTGAGTACCCCACTCCACGGTAACCCATTTGGACTTTAAATACTTTATTTTATAGTAACAACATTGTATTTGCATGTCAATGTCTATTTTTTAATCCCGCCCAGTCGAATGATAAACGCAATAGATAAGAGCAAAATAGCAGCAATCATTAACTTAGCATTCCAAGACAAGCCTGAGAATACCCACAAAATAAAATAAGACAAATACAGGAGGGGTAGAAAAACCACCATTGTGCCGGCAAGTCTTTTAAAAAACTCAAGCATAAATTAACCTCCACACTGAACTTTCCGGTGCCTTTCGAGAAATGACATAACTCTTTGCTCGGGGTATTTTTTCAAAACTAGTGAAGAGGAGTCGACAGTGTTTAGCTCTTGCAACTTTTTTAATATCATCCACCATTTCCTCAGTCATACCGGGAGTTACAACCAGCATTTTACCTGACTTTTTGAGCCCCTTTGTAATTTCCATGAGGCTATTAGCTACAATCCTCTTTCGGCGCCATTGAAAAAATTGTTTGGGTTTTTTCATCAGACCTGAATAAATTAAAAAGGATGAAAGTGAAATTCCTCCTGCACGACATCTTTCTTCAATAACTTCAGAATCCTTTCCAATTACATCTTTTAATATCAGCTTAGCTCCATCGTGACTGAGGTGCTTAAATTCGACCCAGTGTTTTATGAGAAAAGATAAGAGGTCTCGTTTTCTTGAAGAATAATTTATGAAAGTACTGGTTGGGGAGATTAAGTGAATTGCCACTTCAATATCTTTTCTAGTAAAAATTTCAATGAAGGCCCTGCTAAAATTTAGAATAGCCGTCTCATCTTCCTTCTTCATGTCTGGATCAGAAAGATCAATCATTAGAATCCATCGGTCTTCTGCAGGATTAAAAAAATCTTTCTTGAGTAATTTAGTTGGGTCTTTTGCCAACCCCTTCCACCAAATTTTTGAAGGTGGGTCTCCGGGGGCGAACTCCTTGATGCCTGCAAATTCAAGAGAACTGCCACTCACCTTTTTTATCAAATCCCCGGTTTCACGCACAATAAATGGGTTTTTGACATAGAGTGAGTTCTTAACTTTTATCTTAGGTAAGACCGTAAACTCGGCAGGATTATTGGTTGCCTTAAACACATTTGAGAAGAAAAAGGGAAAAGTTGCAATCTGATATTTCATCACATCATATCGGTAATACCCAACCTCAAAATCACCTTCAATATTAATCGAATACTTGTTTCCAAAAAAACTCGACTTTGATTTTTGCTTCACCTTAAACGGAAAAACAGGTTTTGAGATTAAAGGCAGGGGGGATTTCGCGTGAATAGTTAATTTAACTTTTTTCCCGCGGTCTGTAACTTTTTGTTTCATGGTTGTCTCAATAGTTGCAAAACGAAGTGAAAGAATTTTAATGACATGAAGTAAAAATGAGGCAATTAAGAACGCTTGGGCAAAAAGTAGAATGTCCATAAAACCAATGGGAATAAAAAATGGATAAAGTACCATGAAGCCAAGAGGTAATGCGTTGAAAAGATTATTCGCCATTACTTGAATAGCTGTTCCAGACTTGCCGGGAAATAAAAACATTGCAAGTATTATGGAGATGTAAACTAAATTTTTAAAAATCTTTTTTTTACGAAGTCGGTAAAGCGACCGCTCAACTAAACTTCGTGGCATTGTCATAATTTTTACCATCAGAAAAATAGTGTGGGAAAGGATTCCAATTGAAATAAAGCGAATTATGTGGGGGAAGGCAATTGCAAATAACACAAAGGCAAAGTCCGCATTCGGGTCAGATAACCGAATATTCATTAACATGGTTCTAAGAGGTAGCAGTGAAAAAAGAAAGAACGCCATACCTAAGAAGAATCGGCCAATTAACGCACGTATATTTCGCTTCATAGTGTATCTACCTTCTCGAGTGTGTCTTTCACGACACCTGAAGTCGTAACGCCTTCAATCTCATTCTCGGGTTTTATGCCGATTCTGTGCTGTAAGGTCCAGATTGCATACTTATTAACATCTGTAGGCGTCACAAAATTTCGTTCATCGAGATAAGCTACTGCTCTCCCAACACTCATGAGGGCAATTGATGCACGCGGGCTGGGTCCCCATGCAACCACCGGATTCTTCCTTAATTCCATAACAATGGCGGTGATATATTCCACAATGTTGTCAGAGACATAAACTTTTGAAACTTCCTCCCTAAGTTTGAGGATGTCTTGTTTAGTGAAGGCCACCTTCACCTTTCCCTTAGGGGGATCAACAACTTTCTTCACAATTTTCTTTTCATCATCTTTCTCAGGATAGTGAACAGAAACTTTAAAGAGAAAACGATCAAGTTGTGCTTCAGGTAATGGGTAAGTACCTTCTTGTTCAATAGGGTTCTGAGTTGCTAAAACAATGAAGGGTTTGTCTAGTGGGTATGTAGTTCCTTCAATTGTTACTTGCTTCTCTTCCATTGCCTCAAGTAAAGCACTCTGAGTTTTTGGAGAAGCCCTGTTAATTTCATCTGCCAAAACTATGTTTGTAAAAATAGGCCCCTTCCTAATTCGGAATTCACTTTTTTTGGGGTCAAACATCATCGTTCCCACAATATCAGTTGGGAGCAAATCAGGAGTGAACTGCACCCTCTTAAATCCTGCATCAACTAATTGTGAAAAAGTTTTTGCGAGAGTCGTTTTTGCAACACCTGGCGGGCCTTCTAGAAGTAGGTGTCCCTTACAGAGTAAGGCAACGAGTAATCCCTTTGTAATTTCCTCATACCCAACCAATACTTGTCCTGCCCCTTCCATAAAACTTTGATATTTTTTCATCATCCCCCAACACCCCTTAAAACAAAGACTAAAACTACCATTGCCACAGCCAAAACATAGTAACCTGCATCTTTGGGCATAATGTCCCAAAGCTGATTTTTTAGAAATTCCTTAGCTGAATTTTGAAAAGCATCCATTGCTTCATCTCCGATGCCACTGTCCTTTATAGTTTCTCCAATTTCATCCAGAGTTCCATCGCGTGCCAACTCTCTTGCATAATCTCTTGCAATTTCATAAAGTGTCTGATAATCAATTTCCTTAAGAAGATTATAAAGCATCTTTAGTTCTTCTTCTCCAATATTTTTGAGAACGTTTTCTAGTAACTCCTTTGCAAGATCCGTCTTTAGATTTTTCATAACATCTTCCACTTGTTTGAGTGTATCCTCATCAAGATACTTACTCAGGTCTTGATCATTAATTTGATTAAGTGCATCCAACAATTGTTGGTAATGTGAATTTCCTGCCTCACCTATGTCAAGCGCTTCATAGATACTCATAAATTCGTTGGCTGCATTCGGAGACAGTGAATTCATAAAATCAATACCTTCTTGTTTGGAATCAATACCTAACCCTTCTTTTATGAACGTTTCAAAATCACCGTATCTTTGTGAATAGTAGGCGTATTTCAAAAAATCTTGTTGCCGGAGGATTTCCCAGTCCAAATCATCCCCCTGTTCCATTCGCATTCCTGCCAACGTATCTGAGGCATCCTGCATGGAGTATCCCCCAATTATGGAACCGGTGTCGCCTGTGGGGGGCGTAATAGTTAGCCCACCAAAGTCAAGACTCTCCGTAAAAACCCCATTATCAACAAAACCATACGGCACTCCATTTTCATTAAATAAAACAAATTTTCCCTCCGCTTCCAAGTCGGCCAAAGCAGACGGCATGAAGGACAAAGCTTCAACAATACCTTCACTTCCGGGAAGGATAACATTCGCGAAAGCTCCAGAAAAACTAAAGAGCACGAAAGCGGCTAAACAGATTATTAACCACTGTTTCCTCATTATACACCCCTCCACCATATTTCTTCATTTCAAAACCATCAAAAACTGCCTTCACTACTTCAAACTCGGCGGGCTTCTTTCGTTCCTTAATACTTTTTAAAATCATTTCGCGAGCCTTAAAACCCCTGCCCAACCCCCGGGAAAATGAACCCCGTCCAAGATAATTATCTATGACAAAATCATAGAGTGATTCAACATTTTTAACACCGCCCTTAGACCTCTTCAACTTAAAGCGCTTGAAAAACATTAAAAGACTCTGATCTGGACGTTTCTTCTTGTAAAGTTTATTGATAACGAAAAACAAGATAGTGACAATGAGAAAAACATCTACAACGAAGACAATCATCAACATTGGCGTCTCCATCATAACTGCGAATAATTCTGCCAACATCATAGATACCTCCTGACTAAAACGAAGCCCACGGCAAGTATAATGGTGAGTATAGTTAAAATTATCGTTGCTCCCAGTTCCTCACTCCGGGACAACATTGTAAGTTGAATTTCGCCCGCTAAGTCAACAGGAGTGTATCCTGGGGAGGTACACACCACATCAAAATTAAAGATACCAGAAAGATCCGTTTGAATACTGAAGGTTCCCCCTCCGAAAATATCAATTTTAAGAGCTTCAATCTTGCCTTCCAATACCCCAGTTCTTGAAGTAATTTTACCATCAAGAATGCAAGTAGCACTGACACCTGGCTTTAGGTCAACTCTTATCTCAAAGGGTTCGTCTTGCTTAGCATTTTCAGAATACGTAAGCTCCCCCGACATAGTGATTGCTCGAATGTTCATAATTGCAGTCACTTTACTGATCTGGTATCCTGTCTTTGAACAACTTGCTTCAATTGATTGTCCTGCGGGACCAGCAGGTGCTTTGAAAAGTGCAGGTTGACGACTGAGAACTTCCTGTTGTTCATCATCAACCTCTATACTGCAAGTTGCATCATAAATTTCTCCCCCCCACTGATCGTACAGTAAGGGAGTGAGATAGTAACTTTGAAAAGAATAGGGATACTCGGGAGACGAAACAAGTGAAAGGCTGGTGGGTTGGGAGTCCGAACTTAGTGAAAGGCTTTTAGATTTGGTCAGATAGTCAGACGCAGAACAAGTTATAACTGCTGATTTACTCCCAATAAAATCAAGATTAATACTTAGTGAATAAACTGAAGTGGAAGTTTTATACATAGTTCCAAGGTCTGAACTACAGGAAGCAGTATATGGAAAGACAGTAACGGTTGTTGAAACCATGTCCCCAAAATAACCGGACAAATAAGTATTACCCAAACTCACCGTTACGGGGTTTTTATCAATATTGAAATATTCCGATTGAGACAGTTGTGAATATTCAGAACCGGAACAAATGGTGCGAACTTCATAGTCACCACTCCAATCAATGGAGGTTGAAGTGTAAAAGGCAGAATCCACATAGTTGTAGTACATGGAAATACTTTCTGAAAGGTCATCATCTACATAAATTTCTGCAATACAAGTGCCTGCTGAAATATCACTACCTCCAAGCGTTTCAAAGTCAGCAGTTATTTTCAAGGAGTCCCCAACTGAATCAACATAATTTAAGTCTAAATTTAGTTGGGAATTTGAGTTAATAGTCAGGGTCGTTGTGGTGCTGTTTGATCCGCAAGTCACATTCACATCGTAAGTTCCAGTATCGGAAAACTCGCCAGTATATTGCGCCCGGTCAGATAGCGAATCCATACCCGTATTAACTTCAGTGGAACCTCCTTCAGTAATTTTAATATCACAAATAGGATCAGAAACAGGAACGCCCCCATCTTCAACAAAGGCATCAATAGTCCATGATGCATAAGCATTAGCAGTACTTTCCGCAACCAACGTAATCTCATATGCGAAGACGGCCATAAAGATGAAAAAAATTGAAAATAGGCTCAATCTGAGGTTGCTCACAAGAAAACAAGCAAGAGAAGATAAATAAGCGTTAAGATACCATTCTTACATGGTTTCAGACATCAAACAGGTCATTTTAGTGCGAAAAGATCTAGGCATGGGCAAGGGAAAGATTGCAGCTCAAGCCTGTCACGCCTCACTTGGGGCCTTTAGAAAGGCCGTTAAACGAACCCCAGAAGTAGTCAAAAGATGGGAGCAAGGGGGAGAGGCAAAAATTGTGGTCAAAGTTGACCTCAAAACCATGATTGAGTTCAAGGGATGGGCAGATGGAGAAACTATTCCCAGTTACATGGTTCAAGACGCAGGAAGAACCCAACTTGAACCTGGAACTAAAACTGCACTCGCTATTGGGCCTGCCGAGGCAGAAAAGTTAAAACCTACAGAAGAGCTTCAGTTAATGTAGCTACGCGTACTGGTGAGTGCGTTGCGACGCACGAATCCAGTACCAAGTGTCGACTCGACCGAAGTCGAGTCGCGGGGGTGGCGGAGTCCGGTCAAACGTGCAGGATTCAGGTTCCTGTGGCTAGTGCCTACGAGGGTTCAAATCCCTTCTCCCGCAATGCCCCGCAGGGCATTTGATCAAAAATTTGCTTCGTAAGCTCAAATGAAAACATTTTTAGTCGGGACTTGACAGTGAGAATTATGTCACTGACAAGTGCTAAGGACCTACTCGATGAGCAGAATCACAAAGATGCCAACTATAGACTGTTCGCCGACAAACGTGAAGCACATCCCCTGTATAAGGCATGGTTTGAGTTACTCAAAAATCCCGGTAAAGAGGAAACGGAAGTCTTGGATGAAGCAGCCCAAGTGGAAGACAAGGAGTCTCAATTATCACCTGAAAAACGAGTAGATTTCATGAATCTTTTTGAAGCCATGAAAAATTCACACATTCATCATTTGAAGGAAAGAGTAGCACGCGGCACGCATTCGGAAAACCCATATAAAATGAATTCACTCAAGGAAGAACAACATGAAATTTTGACATATGTACCCCGTATTATTGATAATTTAGAATGGATGCGTGGAATTTTAACTAAAGATGGAAAAGCGGACAACTTTCGTGATTTAATTTCTGAATGTATTGGGGAATATGAAGTTTTCCCGGAACCAAAAGCGGTGGAAAAAATTAAAGAAATTCAAGCAAAAAAATCATACAAAAAATATTACCAAATGAACACGGCCCTTGCAAAGACGTCCGCAAAGAGGGGTCATTTCGGAAAAGCTAATACTTATTTGGAACTTGTAAGGCGTGCATTATTCAAGCACTACATTAGACGTAGCGCGACAGATAAACAAAAAACAGAATATTGCAAACTACTTCTCAAAATAAACTTGGAAGCTTTTGATAAATACGTTGAAGATAAGGATGAGTTTCAAGCAAAGGTTTACTTAGGAAAAATCAGAACACTTCTATCACTTGAAGAATTGCACGAGTTTATTCCGAAAAGATATTTGAAAGCTGATAAACAGGGTTTAGATTTTATTGAAAGAACTGCGGACAACGCGGACCTATACATAGACTATTAAATTTCTG
>JAAOXW010000005.1 GCA_018221005.1 Candidatus Altarchaeota archaeon | reverse complement strand
GCCATGATGGCACACATTGCAACATCACACACCCTTCCCTACCTGAGTTTTCGTTTGACCCACGATTCACTTTTATCCCAAGTATTATTGAAAAGTGAAAAGAGTCTCCACATGAACCAGAGCGTGAATAATCCCATCACGATTGGGATTGCCCATCCGATTATTCTGAGGGCAAGGCCTCCGCTACCGCTTATCATGTATTTCCAAAGCTCAAGAGCAAGAGATGGGAGTTGGTTCACTAAATCTTCAACAGGTATTGATATTTCGCCTATATTCATTTATTCACCGTTCCATTTCACGTTATTACTTTTTCAATTTTCTTAATTAATTTTTTAGCGCAGTCATCACACACAAAATGAGTCATTGAAAATTCACTTCCCTCGTTCTCCTGAAGCACCCATGCCACTCTGCGTAATTTGCTACACGCTCCGCATTTTGTATTTAGACCATAATAATAATGTTTGTTGAATGTAAATCTCATTTTTCATTACACCTCTCCATTCACTTTTTCCTTCTTCACTAAATCCTCATAACAACGATTACAACACACCCACTTCCCAATGAAGGTTCTCGGAATCCTGTCGTCATCAAACCAAGTGCCATCAATTATTCTTCCTTCTGTGCTCACAGTCTGAAGTCGCTTGCACATGATACACTTTTTTGCATTTTGGATTGCCATTCACTTTTCACCTCTACTTTTTGGCTCGTATTCATCCATCATAAATGCAATAGTAATCATCAGCGCAATGAAAACACTAAATGAGAAAAAGTGAGTGGACACTTCAATCCCACGCCCATCTAGGACTGAGAATAGAACCAACGTCAGAGGAAATGTGAGGTGGGCTAACACTTTTTTAAGATTCATTCACTTTTCACCATCCAGATATTTTATCAGTGCTCTTGCTCTTGTAATTTCTGCTCGTGTTTCTTTCACAACATGGTGTGCAATTAGTGGGGATACTAACACTGGGATAATGAGCATAGCAATTAGTGTTTCCGAGAACGAAGTCACAAAGGAGCACGCTCTTAATTCAGTATAAACGCAACCAAGAAGCCACGCTAGTGAAAACATTATTGCCGTAAGTGTGAATGCATGAAGAACATGCCCCCAAAATGAGGGGTCAGGCAAGGTAGCAGTTTGATACAATTTTCTCATGTGTTCCTTGTCAAGCCCAACTTGTTTCTTGTCTGACTCGATTTTGTCAAAGGCGTTAATTTTATCTTGTAAGTTCATTTGCTTTTCACCTCTCTTCCTCGACCCAATTGTCGGTGTATGAGTAATCTGAGTTTGGGTTTGAACGGTCATGTCCGTAATGGTCATCGTCATCAGGTGTATCAAACTCAACCACACGCATACACTTACTGCATTGGTATAGGCTGATGTGAAAGACCTCGCTGAAAGTGGTTATGTGATTCCAACTTCTGACGGCCTTACATTTTTTGCAGATTGTCATTTTGATTCACTTCTTTCATGTTCATGTCTGAGGTGCCAAATCCCCCCAATGCAACTTCCAAGCACGATGGATAGAATAAGGAGATTTGCCATTACCATATCAAGAGTTGTTCCATCAAGTAATATGGGGTATCCAAGTTGGTGAACAGTTGAAATTACCCCAAATGCCAAAAAGAAAATCCCCGCAGTCCAACCAGACATCCACCCAAAAAGTCTCAGGTGTCGAGCTCGGTTCTCACTAATAGTTTCATTCACGATTTCCACGATTTGTTTTCTAACTTTTTTTGTTATTGATTTTACCATTATTTTTCACCCTCTTTCACTTTGATACCCCAATTTTGATTCCTCCAGTTAACATCATCAGTAAAAATCCAATGCTCCACTTCGCTAAATTTGACCAGACCCCTTCCGTCCAATTAAGTGTAGTGAATGCAATCCAAGCTACGTGCCCTATGAATAACGGAACTCCAACGAAAAGTAAAATTACAAACGCACACACTAACAGCAATATCCCAACTCCAAGAAAGATATTCCTACAAAGCGTTTTCATTTTATCACCTTCAATTCATACGGGTTACATTCAACCCTGTATTCCCAACAAGTTCGTTTCATGTCTGACGACCACTTCACAACTTTAAATGGAATATCCTTCTGCAAAAAGTCTGTGACTCTCTTGCTGGTGTGTGAATCGACCTGCGCTCTGTCAAAGATTCCAAATAGTTTTCTTTTGACTTTGAATTTTATGTAAAAGCTATGTCCATATTCATGTTCCCACTCAAATTGAATATCATAGGCCCCTCTTGATTCCAACCGTTTCCGAAGTTCACGGAGTGTGAACTTTCCAATTAGTGATAAGTTTTCTTCCCACAGGTTTCCAAATTCACTTTTCATTTCCATTCACTTTATCCTGTGCTTTCCACATTTTTTTACACGCTAATTTTATTTCTCCATTTTCGAGTCGGTGCAAAAGTATTTTGAGTTCTCTAATCCTTCCACTGGTTCTTTCAAATACAACTCCAATCTTCGGAAGGCTAATAGTGTTGGGTATGTTTCTTATCTCACGCTCCAATTTTTCTATACGGAGATTCAGATAGATTCTGAGGTCTTTTTTTTCCATGAGTTCATCGAGCACCATGTTCATTCACTTTCCTGCTCTCCACGCATTACACTCTTCACATTCCTTTGTCTTAAGTCCGTGTGGACAAGGAGGTTCACCACCACCGATGTTAGGTTCGACCTCCCCATCTTCAAGTGCATTTATTCTTAGTGATAAAGAAACAAGATTGCCTCCAAACTCATTGAGCTTCTCGAATACCGCCTTAAATTTTCGTTCCATCTCTGACGATAATTCATCAACCTTTTCATGCGCACTTCTTATGCTGTTCGACATTCCCTTGTATTGCTCATCATTCATGCCATCACCTTGAGTAAGGTTCAATAGTGCCTTAAAAGACTTCACCCACTTGTGGGTATGTTTTCAACAGTTAGCCCTCTAGTGGTATTGCCATAGAAACTCATTTAAACTAAGGTGGGTAGAGTGGGCATGGTCAAAGTAGATTGGGACAAAGGTCGAAAGGTAGAGAGTTCGGAACGCTCCGAGTTTGAGGGCGAGCAGATAAAAATTATTGAGATGGATGGCGTAAAGAATATTGCAATCCTTGGAATGTCTGACCGCATCACGGGAGAATATGGACCTGAGCGACCTTTCAGAATTGTTCAAGCAATAATTAAGAAGGGAAATCGTATGGTAGTTTTTACTTGTGGTGGGCAGGTTCTCCTGAAACAGCTTGAAGCTGAAGCCGAAAACGGATACCCTTTCATTCTTGAAAATGGCATAAAGAAAGCCAAAGGCAAGAAAAATATGTATTGGACAATCTGAAGGTTGGTTAATTGGTCGCACTTACCGCAATTCTTGCGGGTGTTGTGGGGTCTGCACTCAGCTTTTTGGTTCAGGCAGTTACTGCGACTCTCTCACTCCTAGTGAGTGTTGTCCAGTTCTACATTGCATACTTCAGCTTCATCATCAACCTCACAAGAAGGACCAACTAAAATATGTGCATACCCGTTATTTAAAGCCGTGAGCGTGTTCCTTGTTGATGTTAAGACGACTTCTCCTTGGTATTTTTTTGGCAGGACTCTTGATGCCTGCAATGGCAACAAATTATTCAACTCAATACATTAGCAACGTTGCAAAAGGTTCAACTTTTGTAACTTCAGATGGACATTTTTGGACTTATGAATTTGATTTTGGGGTAGGAGATTCTGATGTGTATGAATATGATGAAAATTACAACTTCATTAATTCTACAAACCATGCAGGAGTTTTCTTGCCTGTGTTTGGTGATGGAGACTTAATTTTTGAAAGTGAATTTTTATCGGGAAACATAAACATTTTTAACACAACATCTGGAACAAGAACAAGCATTGCAACAGGTCTTGGAGGATACAAATTTATGACAGACCATTTCAAACTTAGCGATGACGTGTGGTTGACAGTTTCAAGTTATGGTGGAGCAAAACATGGAGTTATTTTTCACACAAACGGAACAGTATATGACACTATAACTTTTCCAGATTCTGTTGGATGGGGGTCAGTGAAAGGAGATATGTTCTGGGGGGTAGCACCCATAAGTTCTCCGATGGGACTGAAGGTTTATGAATATAATGTTTCAACGCTATCATTTTCAGCGACCACCTCGTGGGTAGTGAATCACACGATTGGAGATGGAAATGCAGAAAGCACCTATCGACTATATTCAAATACATATTCACTAAGGCCTATTATGTATGAAAATTACATGGTGCTTTTTGGAACTGGAAACCAATCAAACACTTTGGCGGTTGGGGTCTATGATTTTGAAACGGATACCTTTTCCGATGAGGATAATTTATTTGTTGGAAGTAGATGGGGAAGCATTTACTCTAGTGCAATTTACAACGAGAACGACCAAAAATTATATCTTACTGCAATGGGGGAGACCATAGGCCCGTTGTTTTTTGTGATTGACGCTATAAGCGGAAACATCGGTTATGTCCAGGCCTCAACAACAGAAGGAGTTTCAACGGATACTTATGATATTGGGATTCCAAAACAAACCTTAAAATTTTTACCTGTCGATACTGGAAAAAACGTTATTTCATTCATAATGGTGACGGGTTCGGTAAATAACATTAGTGAATTAGTCGGAAGTGCTTACTTTGGTGGTCATTATGGCTTCCAAAACTTGAACTACATTTTGGTTCAATATAATGGAACTGAGGTAAAATATGAAACACTACTTCAAGAAAATGGGATTGATTACTTTTATTCATTACCAAGTCAAGTTGCAGATAACTCAATTGGAAACAAGGCATGGTTTTACAGGAAAGCTAGTTCAGTATCAACTGGAAGTGTGGTGAGTGAACGATTACTTCTCTTCGAGTTCCCAGAAGGAGACGCATTCACTAAAGTAATACACACAGGGGCACAATATGAGTATGATGTTATCAATACTGCAACTGGCGATGTAATGGATGTTACAGAAACCTTCACTGATGCGGATGTCAATTTCGTCAGAGTCGATTGGACCCAAGGAGGAAATTGTGAAGGGCCTTACTCCGAAGCAAATATTACGCTAATGAACGTGACATATCCGACATTGGAAATGGAGTGGTCAGCATTATCCCACCACGTAAGTTGTTTGGATTCGGTTTATGAATTTGATGGAAACCTAACTCAGTATGAAACTACGAGTGAATCGTATGGAGATGTTGTTAAATTATCTACGAGTTACGGAAATAACATTGCATCACACGATACAGTAGGAACACTTTTACTGTGTGCAAGCACAGGAAGTTGTTACGTTTATTTCTTTGAAGGATTCTCACAAGAGTGTTACGCTGAGGCAAGTTTCACAGGCCCAAGCGATGTGAATGGGGTATCGCCACCCATTACGGCAGACGTATATGCACAAGTCAATGACCCAATCGCTGACTGTGCATTAACCGACTACTCTCTGAACGTTTCGATTGACGGTAATTTTGTAGGAGTCTTAAGCGAAAGTCAAGCATCGCTTTCCTACGATTTTGAAGTCGGGGAACCCCTTGTAGAGTTGATAGTTACCGAAGTTCCGCTTGGGCCTTTTGGAGCACCTACGAAATACACTACACTTGTGAATGCAAATGCAACCATCAGTGTGACGGAGGGATACCAACCGGACTATGGGCCTGCCGACTTTGCACCAATAATCTTTGATACCGCAGGTGGAGTTGGTGCAGATTTTGCAGAGGCAGATAAGGTAACTGCACTCGGAGGGTCACTACTCTTACTATTACTTGCGGGACTCTTTGTGGGATTCAAAATGTTGTGAATAAAATATATGTGCATACGCCGTATATAAACACTTGAAAGTATGTATCCTATGGCATACAATGCAACATACGCTGTCTCAGATTTCCCCAACATAATCTTTGATTTATTGGGTGGAATTGGTGCATACTTCGCAACAGAAGTAGACAGCATTGGTGGAATTCTGTTCCTAGGAATTCTAATGACCATCCTTGGATGGGCAATAGCATCTGGGAAGAAAATTCTTGGATGATAACGGTATCCTGTGAATAACGCAGGTTTTTCCTCTTTTTTCTTTAATTTTATTTCTATCGAATTCACTTTTGTCTGAAAAAACTATGTGCATACGCCGTATATAAACACTTGAAAGCATGTATCTCATGGCATACGTAGCAACATACACCGTAGCTGATTTCCCCAACATAATCTTTGATTTATTGGGTGGAATTGGTGCATACTTTGCAACGGAAGTGGACAGTTTGGCAGGTTTGTTGTTCCTTGGTCTGATAATGGCTATTCTAGGATGGGCTATTTCTGCAATGAGGGGAACAGGAAAACAGCTAAATGGATTCATTCCAGGGCTCAAATAAGTAACTAATCACCTAAGTCTGACTTGGTTGGTTAGTTTTACTTTTATTTCTTTTTTTTATTCACTTTTTTTAGGAAAAACTATGTGCATATTGATAATTTAAAGGACGGAGCTAACTCGTAACATGCCTACTTTCACTGCACG
>JAAOXW010000051.1 GCA_018221005.1 Candidatus Altarchaeota archaeon | reverse complement strand
TTACAGAAGAATTCTGACGTAGTTGACTTTGTTTCAAGTGACCTAGAGCGATGTGTACTCTATCACTTGGGTAACCCCTGGGCTGCTAATGTGACTGGCTGGCTTAAGGTTAGCGGCAACCTGTCCACTTATTTTACTAGGAATAGCCCGGAGAGTGTTTTTGTCCCTTCGGGGACATTCAGGCACGATTCTTCGTGCTGTCTCCTCCCAATCAACACTTGTTTCCAATTTCCATACGTTTTGGAACAACAATCCATTGAGGGACGAGTGTTTTCAGATTTTTCAACCAGCAAGGTATCAGCGAGTGGAGGAACAGGTTCTAGAACTGGTTCATCTGTAGCTTATACTTTGACTGTGAATTTAAAACCTGCCCCTGAATTAGTGATAAAAGCAGGGCAGAAGAAATGTTTCACTTTTTTTGAAATTGGTGCGAGATGTTTTTCAGCACCTTTAATTGTTTTGTCAGACAAACTTGTGGAAAAGAGTATTGAAAGCTATACTGTAACACTTCACTATCAAAACAATCTGCTACTGATAGTACTTATAGTGCTCTTAATCGGAGCTGTTCTAATTTACACCAACCGCGGAAAAATAAGAAAAACCCTCAATCCGGTAAGGAAAAATATAGAGGGGACTAAGAAATAATAATGAAAAAATCCTTACTGGTGGTGTTCTGGTTTTTTGTTACCTTGCACGCCGTTGCCTGGTCACAGAGCTCCAGTCAAGTAATTTCTGACACCAATGCCACTATCAATGTTTTGAATAACAGTCTTCAATTACTTCCCGAAACTCTGACGGTCTATGCGCCCCCAAATGGAGCTAGTACCGAAAACTTCAACCTCATTGCAGCATATCCCGGAAATACTGGGCTTAATGTAACTATTTCAAAACAGGAAAATACAACAGATTGGGTCAACTTTAATGGACAAAATAAGAGTGACTTCCTGCTGTCATCTGGCGAAATAATGGAAGTGAATTTTACTGTTGCTGTTCCCTCCCTAACAACCCCCGGTATTTACTTAGTGAATATAACTGCAAATTCAAGTGATGGCCAGACTAAACAAATCAATGTCACAATTAATGTAACGCAGAATGTTGGCAGATTCAATGTGGATGTAAAGGATTTAATTGGCACTGAACTCTCAGGTGCAACTGTGCTTGTATGGTCTTCAGGTTTTGTGTTAAAGGACAGTGGCTCTGCGGATGGGAATGGTGTATTTGTTTCTACTTGGCTCCCTGTTGACAATTATACGGTTGAAGCGTCTAAATCAGGATACGGCATTAATTCTGAGAATGCCAGCATTTTAGGGGCTCTAACTACCACTAACGTTTCCATAGTATTAGAGCCCACGGGAGCACCAATCCTTGATGTGTCCCCTAGTTCTATTTCCGAAACAGTATATACGGGCGTTCAGATTTCAAGAATTCTTATTGTGAAAAATACGGGAGATCTCCCCTTAGTGAATGTAACTTTGTCCTCTGATTCTGGATGGATTAGTTTTAGTAAGACTCTAATACAAAGCCTTGCAGGGGATGAGGAAGAAAATGTTTATGCTTATTTCGGTGCTTTCAGTTCTGCAGGGACTCGCAATGGCAAAATAATTATTGAAAGCCTTAATGGAGGTAGCCAAAACATCACCACCATAGTTAGTGTGAGTGTGGCGGAGTCCAATGGAGATGATTCGTCCCCGTCTTCTGACCCAACACCTCCCTCCGGAGGAATTCCTGCAATTCAAAAGGAAATTCGCGTACTTGCTCCCAATGAAATTAATGCGACTCGCGGAGAGTCAAAATTAGTGAATGTGCAAATCAAAAACACAGGTAATGTTTTACTTCAAGACATCACCTTAAACGTTGGCGGACCCTTCCCCGTGAATATTTCACCTGCATCGGGAGATATACTACCAGACCAAAGCAAGAACTTCCTGCTGTCCATTGACATTCCGTGGGATGCAGACTTTAAGCGGCACAACTTTCTTTTAATTGCTGATGGGGACGGAGTTTCCAAAAGTAGGGCACTTGTAGTGGGTGTGGTAAGTAATGAAACTCTGACTTCAAAAGAAAAGTTTCGAACCTTGATTGATGAAATGAAATTGATGGTTGATGAAATTTGGAAGGAGACCTTGCTTATTGGTAAGGAAGGCTACGAAGTGGAAGAGATATTTACTGTATTAAGAAACGCCACTGAAAAACTCAGCACTGCTGGAAGTGATGTGGCCTTAGAAAAACTTGGATTGGTCGAAGCTGCCATCACGGAAATTCGAGGGCTTCTTGAGCTAGCCACAAAGAATCTCGGAGAAATAAAACTTTTGGCAGAAAGCAGAGTTGAATGGACAGTTTTTGATATTTTACTTGCCACGCTACCCTTTGTTTTTGTTATCATTATCACTGTTGTGGTTATCGTATACAAGAGAAAGCTGGACAAAAAAGACCAGATGCATCACAGCTTCATGGGCACCTTTGGCTTTGGAAAACACCACCCTGAAAAGGAACGAAGAGTTAGAAAAGCGTCGTCGGGAGATTTTGCAACGGATGTTGATGAGACAACCGGTTCCGAAGAAGAATAAAACGTGCCCCGACCGAGCTTTTTGTACCTAGCCCTTTGACTTTCGCTCCGCAAGAAAACAATAGTAATCTTTTGAATCTTTCCACATCTCGAGTATCTTGAAGTTGTGAAAAAATTCATGAATTCTTTGTTGGTTAAATATGTAGTGTACAAGCCCCACTTCCTTTCCTTTGGTTGGCACAAAAGTGTGGGGTGCGATTTCCTCAGCAGTCTTCACAAGACAATATCTTAATTGTCCCTTGGCATACCTGCCCGCAAGCGTAATAAATACAAGGCCCCCTGGTTTTA
>JAAOXW010000050.1 GCA_018221005.1 Candidatus Altarchaeota archaeon | reverse complement strand
TACACCTTAACGCCCATTTTCTGAAGTTCAGTCACAGCTTCAATTGCATCCGGCCTAACAATATCTGCTACAGAGATTAAGCCGAGTGCGGACTTTTTATTTGCAAGAATCATGGTCGTCTTTCCTTGATTTTGTAATTCGATAATCTTTGATTCAATCTTGGAAATATCAATTTTTTTCTTCAACATAAACTTAATGTTTCCAAAATAATACTCTGTTCTTCCAAGCTTTCCCTGGATTCCATGTCCGGGTACTGCGCGGAAACCATTGACCTTTTTTAGTGTCAACTTTTGTTGCTTTGCCCCCCCAATTATTGCATCTGCAAGAGGATGTTCTGAGGCCTTCTCCAAACTTGCTGCGATTCTCAAAACCTCTTTTTTTGAGCCTGAAAACGATAAAATATCCACAATTTCAGGACGCCCCTGTGTTAAGGTTCCTGTCTTGTCAAAGACTACATGATTGGTCTTATGAGTAGTTTCCAAAATGTCCCCCCCCTTGAGTAAGATTCCATGTTTCGCACCTTTCCCCGTCCCCACCATTATGGCTGTGGGTGTGGCTAACCCAAGGGTGCAAGGACATGCAATTACTAGCACAGAAACAGAAGTTATTAGTGCGAAGGAGATGCCCTTGTCAAAAATAAAGAACCAAGTTACAAAAGTTAGAAGGGCAATTAGAATTACTACCGGTACAAAATATGAAGCTACCACATCTGCAAATCTCTGTATGGGTGCCTTTCTTCCCTGAGCATTCTCAATTAATTTAATTATTTTTGAAAGAGTGGTGTTTTCACCAACCTTTGTAGCTTTGAAGGTGAAGCTCCCCCTCAGATTTATGGTACCTCCCACCACTTCGTCCCCCTTCACTTTCTCTACGGGAATACTTTCTCCAGTTACCATGCTCTCATCTACGGATGACCCCCCATCGACAACAACACCATCAACAGGTATAGACTCTCCGGGTTTCACAAGAATTAAATTCTTCTTTCGAATCTGATCAACTGAAACTTGAATTTCCTCACCCTTGTGAATAACCGTAGCAACTTTTGGGGAGAGCTGCATTAGTTTTTTTACAGCTTCTGAAGTTCGTCCCCTTGCTCTTGCTTCTAGGTACATGCCCATTAACTCCAATGAAATAATTAATGCAGATGCCTCAAAATACTGTCCTAGCTCCGGTCTAAACAGCACTGCAAAGACACTGAAGAAATACGCAGCACTGGTACTCATTGCAATTAAGGTGTCCATATTGGCTGCCCTATTTTTTAGAGATTTCCATGCCCCAATGTAAAACCGACGACCAAAAATAAATTGAAGTGGTGTGGCTAATGCCCACAAGATGTAATCTGAATACGGGAGATGAATTCCTAACCACATGAACACCATGCCGATGACAAAAACAGGAATTGCAAAAACTAAACTCCCAAAAAATTCCCTTTGGATTTTGTGAACAGTTTGTTGTTCCAAATCCACGTCTTTAACGTCCTCCGCTCTGAGCGCCCCATATCCCAAGTCTTCTATCATTTTTATGATGGCGTCTTCAGAAAGACTTGCTTCATCAAACTCAACCGTAGCCTTTGATGTGGCGAAATTCACACCTACATTTTTTACTCCTGCCTTATCAGAGAGCGAGTCTTCTATGATAGCAACACAGCTTGCACAATGTATCCCTGTTATTTTGAGTTCTGTTTTTTCCACGTCGGTTCCCTTCTTTTTCTATCGAGCCCTTATTTAGTTAACGGCGTTAACTTTGATTACTAAAAACATAGGCTGAAACTACTTATGGTGCTTGGTTGGAAACCAGTTTCACGGCCTGTGGCCATTTTTTATGATTACCACGTTTGACATGCCCCTTCTCCGCCTTTCAAGTATACCCTTTCCTTCAAGGCGGTCTAATATTCGACTGACTTTGACTTTAGTGAAACCTGTTTTTTCTACGATTTCAGACTGGAAAAGTGTGCCTTCTGCATCTGCAATTGGTCTGAAAACAACTCTTTCATCCACCCTCAGATCCTTTATCAGCCTCTCATAGTTGGGTTTTGAAGTGCCTCCATTTTCTCTTCGGTCCCCTATGAAAATCAAGTACGCCCCGATTACCAATAGAAGCACCATGACAATACGCCCCACATTAGTTTGAGCTTTAATGGTACCCCACATCGGACAGTCCGGCCCATGCGAGCACGAAACAGATACGATTTCTGCCAGGGCCTGGTTGAACATCCAGACTATGAGGCCAATTAAGACCGTCACAGCAATTATCAGAAATCCAACCTTCTTGTCCTGCACTCCCCCCTGTTCAGTATCAGTTTAAAAATTTAACAGTGTTACTTTCTCGTCGTTTAAGCTGTTTTTATTTCAAGTTTTTGTGACGCTAAGCTTTTAAAACCTCAAAACCCCTGAGAAAGGTGAGTTGAAATGAGAAAGGCAAGAATAAAACTCAGCGGAATTTCGCCCGAAGTGGTGGATAAAGTAGCCGTAGACATCAAGAAATTAGGTCAGAAATCGGGCGTGAAAGTATCCGGCCCTATTCCCTTACCAACTAAGAAACTCAAAATTACCACTCTTACCTCCCCTGATGGCGAAGGCACCAATAGGTGGGAGCGATGGGAAAAGCGAATCCACAAGAGGGTTGTTGATGTTGGACTCGATGACCGTGTTATGAGACAAATTATGAGGCTTCAAGTGCCTGAGAACGTCCACATAGAAATTCAAATTTTAGAATAAGTTATTTTTTTCTAGCCTTTTTGGCTTTTTTCTTTGGCGCACTTCGTTTTTTTGTAACCTTTTTCTTAACCGTTTTTTGTTTCTTATTGAGCTTTTTGACAATTGGTTTTTTCTTTGTAAGTTTAACTACTTTCTTCTTGACTTTGGTGGGCTTCTTCTTTGGGGTTCTTTTTTTCTTGATTGGCCCTTTCTTGAGTTCTTTAGTTTCTTCCGCATCCCTCCGTTTCTCTTGTTTCTTCCACATCTTCTCAAGTTTTTTCTTGAATTTTTCGAGTCTCTTTTGGAATATGAAGTCCTCTTTAGTTTCCCTCAACAGGTGTTCTTCTCGAGCATCATGTTTGGCTTTATCACTAGGTCTTTTCATCCTACCTTCTTTTTCTGCGAACGTCACCACTAGCATTTTTAATTTAACTTGCCTCCTGGGGATACCAAGCTTTCCAATGGCGCGCCTCATCTTGTCGTCTGCCACTTTCGATGTTTTTCCCACAAAATTCATCCTTCCCGTCCAGCCCATACCCCTAATTTTTTCCATAGCAAGGTACGCTTTAGTTTTTGGATGGTGCCATAACCGCCCATCCTGTTTCTCAATAATCATCCACTCTTCAAATCCCAGGCCCCGTAACACCACTTTACAAACTTCAATTGGGCCTTCATACAGTTTGACTTTTGAGAAGGGGGGAAAAGTTTTCTTATACGTATTTCCCTTCCAAAGTACAGTTTCGTACTGTTGCAAATAGATTCGTGCGTCCGACTTGGGTTTTTTCCATTCTTGAGCCTTCACTGACTTTTTATTTGGATTCCAAAAAGTCCCATATTTGGGTTGAAAGTAGTAATCAACTGTATGAAAGGGGCCCTTTAGCTTCCACCCTTTTTTTTGTAAACTTTCCTGAAACTTACCGAATCTCTTTATTTTCCATCGGATTTCGCACTCAGTTTCCCCTTCCACCTAAATAAGGCGCGCATGGTGTATTTAGCCTATTTGTTTTAAACTACGAAATACCAATCAGTTTATGCGTATAGTGGTGGTTGACAAGAAAAAATGCACACCGGAAAAATGTGCATCAGAATGTTTGAAGTTTTGTCCAGTCGCAAGAGGGGGGACAGAAATCATCACCATCCCCGAAGGTGGAAAGGCCATCATACTGGAAGATCCCTGTATTGGCTGTGGTATTTGTGTTCACAAGTGCCCCTTTGATGCGATTAGTGTTATCAACCTCCCAGAAGGAACGGGCAGTATGACCCACAGATACGGACAGAATGGTTTTGGACTCTTTGGGCTTCCTTCTCCAACCGGTTCAGTGGGATTAATTGGCCCCAACGGAACTGGAAAATCCACAATTGCAAACCTTTTTTCAGGCAAACTCACCCCAAACTTTGGAGCAGAGTCTGAAGATGAACAAGCTAACCGAGAAAAAGTTCTCAATACTTACGCCGGCACTGAACTTGGTTCCTATTTCAAAGAGCTCTTTGACAATAAGATTCGAGTTGCACTTAAACCTCAAGAAGTCACCCACCTCCCAAAGATGTTCAAAGGAACGGTGAGTGAGCTCCTTAACAAAGTGAGCGAAGCGAATGAGACCAATAAACTTGAACCAATCTCACAGGAGCTGGGAATCTCCCACATCTTCTCACGTTCACTTTCTGATTTGAGTGGCGGAGAGCTTCAGCGGGTTGCAATTGCAGCTGCATTGCTAAAAAAATCTGATTTGGTAATTGTTGATGAGCCGGGAAGTTTTCTTGACGTTTATGAACGTCTTCGTGTTGCAGAAGTTCTTCGAAAATATTCAAAGCGTTTGTTTGTAATTGAGCACGACCTCATTATGCTTGATTATCTTTCTGATACAGTTAATTTAATGTATGGGCGTCCGGGCGTCTTTGGTATTGTGTCTATGAAAAAGAATACCCGCACAGGCGTAAATGAGTTCCTAGATGGCTTTTTGACCGCAGAAAATGTGAGGATTCGAGACGAGCCACTAACGTTTCTAATACGGCCCCCCAGCGAGGCGGGAACTGAGAGTCTACTTGACTTTCCAAAATTTTTAGTGGACCTTGGCGGCTTCAAACTTACCTCCCCTGCAGGGCAGATACGAAAATCCGAGATTATCGGGGTTCTTGGTCGCAACGCCCTAGGAAAGACCACTTGGGTGAAAACGCTCGCGGGCCAAATTAAACCCAAGGAAGGTAAACTCGACACCGACTTAAAAATAAGTTACAAGCCCCAGTACATTGAACCTGAAGAAATTCCCGTGGCTGCAATGTTCAAAATGATAGAAGTTGATACGGCAATAAATCTTAATCGCGACATATACACTCCCCTTGAACTTTCACACCTACTCACTCGTTTTGTGAATGAATTAAGTGGTGGTGAATTGCAACGAGTGACTATTGGGTTGTGTCTTGCTCAAGAAGCAGACCTATATCTTTTTGACGAACCTTCTGCGTATCTTGACAGTGAACAGAGAGTTAAAGTTGCAAAACTAATTCGTCGACTAACACAATCCCGTAACAAAGCAACTATTGTAGTTGAACACGACCTGATGCTAATTGATTATCTCAGTGACCGTCTTATGCTCTTTACAGGGAAGCCCGGAACTGAAGGTGTAGCATCAAGTCCAATGGACGTAAAAACGGGCATGAATGCGTTTCTCAAGGATGTAAATATTACTCTTCGCAGAGACCCACAAAGTCGAAGACCAAGAATTAATAAGCCAGGGTCAAAAAAAGATAAGGAATTACGGGCTGAAAACCAGTTTTATGAGGCCTAAATGTGGTCTAGTTCTGAAAGCAAATGCACTTGATGCTTTACTAGTTTCCAATTTTTGAAATGAAATCTACCGTGAATTTTTTTACCGTTCAAAACAAGATGCAACCAATATTTATCATCCTCCCACATCCTAGATAGTGGCACCTCATCTTTGTGAACCCAGAAAGGTCTAGCTTCTTCAGTCTCCTTTGGCTCGCCTTCAAAACCGTCAGCGACAAAGATGAAACATAGATTGTCTAAGCTTCCATCATTATTGAATTCAACGATTCCTGAAAATTTTGGATCGACAATAATGCCCGTTTCTTCCAGCACTTCCCTCTTCACGGCGTCTTCAGGACTCTCACCCGCTTCCATCTTTCCTCCGGGGCCATTCACTTTATCTTTGCCAAACCCCCTCTTTTTTTCAATGAGTAGAACTTTTTCTCCGTCTAAAACATAGCATAAATTCGTTATTTGCATCCTCATCACTAATAGTTCTTTGCGACATTTAGATCCTTGCACCAATCGCTTGAATTCATCTTCAACAACTTATCCATTAACCTCTTGGTGGTTTTAAAATGTGCAAGTTTCCTTCCATTCCTTATCCAAATCTTTGCATCCTTGTAGCCCTTTTCCATGTACTCTTTAGCAGTTAGTGCCTGCTCTAACCAATCTGCATCTTTTGCAATTTTTCCAGCCATATCATCTCTTCGTTCTATCTGACCCCACAACTCAATAATATTTTCACCAAGTTTTCCCAAATGTTTTACTTGGTCTCTCAACGCGGCTTCCTCATCTGATTTGATATATTTTTTTGCGATTAGGTGTTGGTCCCCCGTTCGAGATTCTGCAAGATCATGGAATATTAACATGGTGGCTACCCTTTCTGGATTTTCATACCCCTCCATATGCGCCAACACATATCCAATTTGGGCAGCCCTAAGGGAATGCTCTGCCACACTATCCGGAAATTCAACACCTGCAAACCTCCATCCCTCATGTTTTATGCGCCTTAACATTGCGGTTTCAAAAAGGAAATTCAAGACCTCTTTATCCTTGAGTGTCATACCTCAGCCACTGCCAGTCACTTAAGTATCTTCCCGGTTTTCAAGTACCACATATAGAGATCAAGTCTGGCCAAATCCATTTCAAGTCCCTTACCAAGTTCTTCTACAATCTTCTCAATTTCAATATACTGCTTTCTTGTGATGGTCTTTGGAATTTGTAAAATATAATCATGTTCCTTCAACCCCCTTAGTATGTGTCTGTCAATTATGGCAACATCCTTAAACCCAACATTTCTGAGGAAGTGACTCGCCTCCTTCATCCCCAACCCCTTCACACCCTGAAGCCATAGTCTTGCATTCTTTCCATCGAATCTGAAGACGGTAGGCAAATCCTCTGCGATTTTTCTAGCCTGAACAATGTACGCTGCTCGCGCATTTGGAAAACGGTGGCCCAAGGCTATTAATTGGTGTGCTAATTCATCCTCAGCCAAGTTGTAGAAACCCTCAAAGCCCAACTTTTTTTGGATTCGAATCCCCCCCTCTGCAGTATAATTGGCAGTTAGTAGACAAAAACATAATTCACTGAATAACTCGTTCCAATCCCGTTTATTTTCAAAAAGCGTTATCTGTCCTTCAACCTGTTTTTTGATAGGAGATTTTTCCAACTCCCTTATCTTTTTTTCCAAACTACCCATTCATGAACCTTCCAATTTTTTCTATGGCTTCTTTCAAAATTTCTTCTGGTGGCAGGAAGACCATTCTGAAATGTCCCGCTCGGGCGAAGCCTGAACCATGTACTAAAACTACACCTTCTCTTTCAATCAAATCCAGTACAAACTTTTTATCATCACTCACTGGAAGTTTTGGGAAAACATAAAACGCCCCTTCGGGTTTTTCAACTTCGAGTCCAAGTTTCTTAAGCCCTTTATATGCAATGTTCCTTCTCTTCTCGAGTTTTTTATTGGTGGGTTTTATCCAGCTTCCACCTTCCTTGATAGCTTCAATTGCACCCCATTGCACGGGTGTATTTGCGCAGAGCCTTGATTGACAGTATTTTAGGAAAGCCCCCTCAACTTTATCCGCCCCCATAAAATATGCATAGCCGACTCTGTAGCCCGGAGCTAGAAATGTTTTTGAAAAACCATTCAGCACGACTAAATTTTCTGAAGTTAATTTTCCCATATTGACGGGGCACTTTCCAAAATTCATCAAATCATAAATCTCATCAGCAATTACAAGAGGCCCCAATTCAGTCACGCCCCGCAAGAACCCTTCATCATAAATTAGTCCTGTTGGATTGTTTGGATTAATAATTACAATAGCCTTAGTCTTTGGGCCAATTAACGCCTGAATCGCTTCAACACTCGGATTAATTCCGTCATAGAATACTGGTGTGGCGCCAAAAAATCGAGAGTATGCCTCATAAATTGGATATACTGGGCTCGGAACAATAATTTCATCCCCTGGGTTTAGAAGAACTCCAAATAAGCCGAAGACTGCTTCAGAAACTCCATTGGACATGTAAATGTTTTTGGCATCCACAGCAACTCCTTTCTTACCTTCCCATTCAGCAACGGCACTTCGCAATTCGCCCACCCCCTCGCTTGCACTGTAATTTCCCTTTCCGAGATGTTTCCTAACCCCTTCCACAAAAGATGTGGGAACCTGAAAGTCAAATTTTAGCGGGTCGCCGATGTTTAAATTTATAATTTTTTTTCCTCTGGCCTCAACTTCACGGGCCTTAGCTGCAACTTCTCGAATGGCATATTTTAAAGTACCAACTCTTGCTGCGAGCATTTCATCTTTTGTTTGCGGTTTGTTATAAGTGTGATGTCTCCAGAAGAAATGGATTAATATCCAGAACGCACCTAACTACCATGTGTCGATTGTTTGCTGCCCTTTCCCCCGACCGACGCTCCTTTGAAGAAGATCTCCTATATTTTCGGCACCTGTCCTCCGTCCACTCAGACGGGTGGGGTATTGGATGGTACTACCGGAATAAACCTGTAGTCTCTAAAAGTTCAACCACCGCATTATATGACCCAAAATATCTAACTGCTGCACGAACCGCTAGGTCAAATATGGTAATAGCACATCTTCGGAAACAGACACGTGGTAATGTCCGGGATGTGAACAATCACCCCTTCACTTTCAAAGATTACATATTTTCTCATAACGGCACCATCTCTAAACAGTTAAAATACCTAATTAAGGACCAATATCAAGATATGCGGGGAGACACCGATTCAGAGATGTTGTTGCATTTTCTTCTTCAACACATTGAAGGCCAGCGTCCCCTCTTTGGTATGCGTAAGGCTTTTCGAAAAATTCAGAAACTCAATGAGAGTGGGCAATTAGATGCAACCGCAGTTAATTTTATTCTGACAGATGGAAAAACCCTCTATGCCTACCGCAAGATGTACAGCAGGCCCATGAGATTGTTTTATCGACACGATGAAAATGGCCATGAGTCTCTCCAAATTTCATCCGCACCCCTCCGGACACGCGATTGGGTGGAGATGGGAGACGGGGAGATGTTAATTGCTGATGTCGATACCCTTAAATTTCGAGTGATAAGAATTATTCATTGAGACCTGATGCAACTTTATTTTTGGCAATTAACAGTTTGGCGGGCTACAGCCCTGCCTTGGATTTTTTAATGATTTTTTTTGCAGAGATATTAATCTATTTTATACCTGCAATTATCTTTGCTCTTTGGCACAGAAAGAATAATCAATGGAAACCCATATTGTGGGGGACTCTCACTGCCTTTAGTATTTCTTCCATACTTTCACTATTGTTAAACCTTCCCCGGCCGGGTGCTTGGGGTTTAGGGAGCCAACTAACTGTTCATGGTTTAGATGGTGCATTTCCCAGTGACCACACCGCCTTCATGTTTGGTGCCGCATCCTCTGCACGAAAAAACAAAAAACTCTTCCGCCTTTTACTCATGCTTGGGACGCTCACAGGACTTGCCCGAATTTTTATTGGAGTTCACTTCCCCTTAGACATCCTCGGTGGTGCAATGCTTGGCTTTGCAATTCCTATAATTCTTGATAGGGTGGCTAGATGGGTGTGAAGCTGGAATTAAGGGTTCATCCAGGATCAAACAGAAATCAAGTTACTGTTGAAGGAGCACGGGCAGAAGTTTGGACTAAAGCGCGGGCAGAAAATAACAAGGCCAATCTGGCCATCCTCAAACTTATCGCAAAGCACTTCAATAAACCGACAACTGCTGTGCATTTAGTTTCTGGGGCAACATCCCGCAAAAAAATTGTAATAATTGATTAATAAAGCAAACTCGTTAATTAACGAATTAATTTGACCATATCTGCTTCTTGATGTTTTAGCACAACCAGAGTTTCAGTAGATGCAACCCCGTCAAAGTCTCTAAGCTTTCTTAAAATCAACTCACTAAGTTCATCCATGTCCCTAGCAACGGCCCTAACTACCATGTCCCGACTTCCGGTTACAACAGACACACTCAAGACACCGGGAAGTTTAGCTAACTCAAAAGACAACTTCTCCTGATTCACTCGTTTTGAAGCGGTGTCTATGTTGATGAAAATATAAGCTTCGATTCCGTATCCTATTTTTTTCCAATCTAGAATGGCACGAATTTTCATGACTCCTTCTTTCTCAAGACGTTTCAGTCTATTGTAAACAGTAGTGATTGGCAGACCCAACTTTTTGGCAATGGCTTTGAGTTTTATTCGCCCATCTACAAGTAATAATTGTACAATCTTTACGTCCTTCTTGTCCATCTTCTGCTCTTCAACACAACTTAATAAGGTTTTGGAAAATTATTCCACTATTATGCGGGTTATTGGACTTTTCTGAAATAAATTCCATTCTTTTTGGAAACAATATATGAAGCTACTTTGCACTATTGATTTTATGGAAATCAAAAGATATACTGATGAACGGATGGCATCTACTCTAAAGATTCAGAGTTGTGTTCTTGAGACAGTGCATCGTGTTTTTCGAGAGGAAGGCTTTACACAAATAATGCCAGTAATCTTGAGTACCACCACTGACCCCCTTGGACCCGATCCAAGTGCAAGCACTATCAAGAAAGGTGAAATCGAGTATCTCGGTCAAAAACTTGTTCTCACCCAAAGTATGATACTTCACAAGCAAATGGCCCTGATGGGAAAACTTAGCAAAATTTTTGCAGTTTCTCCTTGTATTCGGCTTGAAACTCCAGATAGAGGCGCAACGGGTCGCCACTTATTTGAATTCAGTCAAGTTGACTTTGAACTTGGGGGTGCGGTTATGGCAGACGTTTTTGGCCTCATGGAAGAGGTACTTTGTGAGGTACTAAAGGATGTCAAAACCAAATGCCATAGGGACTTAACACTCCTTGGTAGGTCGCTTCTAGTGCCGACTATTCCCTTCAAACGCTTTACTACACATGAACTCAAGGAAAAGTATGGGGACGATTGGGAAGCTTCAGCCAGTAAACTTGCAAAGGAACCGTTTTGGGTGCTCTGCCACGAAAGGGAATTTTACGACAGGGAAGATCCCAAAAGACCGGGTCACTTCTTGGATTATGATCTCATCTACCCCGAGGGTTTTGGTGAAGCCTTAAGTGGGGGCGAAAGGGAATGGGAGTTTGACCGCCTTGTTAAAAGAATTACAGGGGGCGGGAAGAGCACCGAAGAATATGGAACGTACCTAGACTTGGCTAAGAAGGGCAAGCTGAGGCCTAGTGCTGGCGGGGGGTTTGGTGTCGAGCGGTTGGTCCGATTTCTAACAGGAGCCAAGCACATAAAACAGGTTCAACTGTTTCCCCGGGTTCCTGGCGAAGAGGTTCACATCTGAGGGCCATTCTTTTTATATGCCCCCCTTCATTTTCTTCCATGATAGGGTGGATAATCGGAGGGGTTGTTCTTACTATAATCCTGTTGTTTTTTATTGGCACTTTTAACAGATTTGTCAATCTCAGGAACGGCATAGACAATACCTTCAACCAAATTAAAGTTGTCATGAAGAAGCGGGCCGATATGATTGGTCAGCTTGTAGATACGGCATCAGGTTATCTCAAATTTGAAAAGTCAACCTTGGAAGGTGTTACTAAGATGCGTCAGATGAGTATGGATAATGTAGCCGGTTTAAATGACGCAGATGCTACTGCCAGAAGTGTGTTTGGAAACATTGTAGCAGTTGCGGAAAACTACCCCAAACTCAGGGCAGTTGAAACCATAACTCCCCTTCAAGAGAGTATTAAGAGTCTTGAAGACGAAATTTCAAGAATGCGTCATCTTTACAACGATCAGGTGCAAACCTTCAATGTAATGGCAGAGCGAATTCCAACTAATCTCGTCGCATCGATTCTTAAGTATACGAAGAAGGACTACCTTGAATTTGAGAAAGGAATTGAGAAGCGGCCAGATACAAAGGTTTTCTGAAATGAAGTTCAGCGAAACCACCCGCTTCTTTATTATTTTTTTAATTCCTCTTTCCTTCCTAGCGTTCACTCTGTTTTCTCAAAGCTCCAATGATTTTGAAATAACCAACCTTGACATGGTCTTGGATTTCAGAAACGATTCACTTATGGTTGTTGAAACCTTGAATTATCAAGTAACCAAACCCGGCTTCCGTGAACTTTATCGTTCATATACAATGGACGGTGCACTTGCTAACATGCAAGTCCTTGAAACTCAATGTCCAAGTGGTACATTTTTTTATTCACAGCGTGTTGGAACTGAATTTGAACTAATATGTAGAAATGAAAACACTTACGCTCCCGGTGCATATACTCTTCAATTCACTTATTCAATTCCCGATCCATATTTTTGTGAAGGGGAAAGTTGCGTCCTTCACTGGAAAGTGCTTGACAGTTTTGCCGCACCAATTGACCGCATCACAGTGAGCGTTCAAGGTCGAATTGAACAGTGGCTTTCAACCCCAATGCCACTTGATGTCACCGGAGTGACCTATTCACTCCCTGGAATATATTCAAATAGTCTTTTGGAATTTTTTGTAGTCAGCCCAAGGGACGGAAAAAGCGGAGGTCCAGTTGTAAATCTGGCAGATGAAGCCAAAAAATATCAGCAACAAGCAACGCTACACACCTTTATGCTACTAAATGGGCGCCTTATTATTGGGCTTTTGACCCTCTTTGAATTCGGATTGATTTTGTGGATTTTTCTGAGACTCTCAAAAGAACATCTAACTCCGGGAATGCCCGAGGTTCTCCACTATAAACCCGGTGAGCGAAAGCCACATGAAATGGACTTTTTATTTGGGCGTCGTCCAGGTACTAAAATTCATTCCAATGCTGTGGATGCAACTCTTCTGGACCTAGCGCGGCGCGGTTATTTGAAAATTGAAAAAGATCGGCTGACAGTTATTAAAACAGACAACCGGCTTGATGATTTCGAAAAGAGATTAATTTTATTTTACGGTGAATCGGGAGACCTCACCGCCATGAAGCGCCAGATGAAAGCTATGAACTCCTTTGCACTTGCTGGGTTGTCTCGGAAAATGGACAGTTTTCTTAAACCAACCAAGTGGGTGAAAAGTAAATTCAAACTTATGTATGATAAGAAGGGTTCAAAATTACTTTGGCTAACTATTGGGCTGTCCTTTTTAGTAGGGCTGTTGCTATTTTTAATTTTTTCAATGTCGTACTCCCAATTTTTCCTTTTTGTCTTTGCTCAAGTGTTGCTTGCAATATTGACACTTGTTTTTGACAACTTCGTCTTTGGAAGATATTCACTAGAAGGCATTACTGAGAAGCGGAAGTGGGGGGCTTTCCGTAATTTACTGTGTGATACTGCTCAAATGAAAAAATATGAGCCAGAGGATTTATCCATGTGGGGTGATTGGTTAATTTTTGCTACTGCCTTTGGTTGTGCAGAAAAAGTCCTACAGAGGATGAAAGTCAAGAAAGTTCAGCTACCATATGTCCCAAGTTATGGCACCAACTTTTACTTTTATTCAATGCTCCGAAGGAGTGCCCACTCTCAGTTGGCAGCCAAGACCAGTAGGGCCGCAGGTAGCTTCAGTGGTGGTGTTGGCGGCGGATTTGGCGGTGGCGGTGGCGGCGCCCGGTAAAATTGGTGTAATCACGAGGCATTAATATGACCAACTGTGATGCTTAGATGGTCGGTCATTGGGAAGTTGACTACCACAGGGACGTTGGAATTGGAACCAGCTTTCCTGATGTGAGTGCGGATGAAATTGTAGTAAATGCTAACTTTTTAGATAAGCTTGGCAAGAAGGTCCAAACCAAGAAAAATTACAAGGCGGTAGCTGCAGGCATTAAGAGAGTGACTAAGAACGGATTCATTGATTTTGGTGGCCACAACTGCTTTATTGTAATCGCAAAGAAGGGAGATACCTATCACCGGCTTTTATTTGAAATGTTCAGGGACCAAAGCTGTAAGCTCATTGGGGCAGATTGTTATCCTAAGATGGATGCAACTACTTTGAGGGCAATTATTAACGATATTGAAGGGGGCGACTCCTTTGAAAATGTCCAGTTGACTATTTAATCAACATTAAACTATTACAACTAAAGAGTTATAAGTAAAAAGGGTGTAATTGCAGACATGACCTTTTGGACAGTAAAATTCAACCACAGTTCAAATAGACATGAAACGTTGGCGGATGCTCGGAGGTATGAGTTGTCTCTGGGTGCGTGGTTTGTGGAAGACCTCTGCAACGCTGTAAAGGGAAATGAGAATTATCGGGCAATTGCACTTGGAATGGGGCAAGTTAGTTCTCCCGAGGGTACATCCGAGGACCAAACTCTTTTTTATTTACTTAAGGCCGTTGACAAACACAAGAACGAAACTAAATTTTTGTTTGTACTTGATGATGGTGATGCGTGCTCACTAGTTGGTGTTAGTGAAGGCATCAACAAGCACGAAGCCGAGGATGTTCTACTTACAGTTATTGATGGCAACGCTCATGAGGTCGAGTTGGCAATTTAGGATTTTTTGTAAATCTTCCAAATTTTTGAAAATCTAGAATTCTTTCGCAGCGTCTTCAAATCCCCCTCAGCCACCACTTTTCCCTTGTCCAACATATAGATGTAGTCAAAATTACTTAACATTTGTAACCTATGTATTGATGCAACGATTGTTTTGTCCTTGAAGGTTTTTGAAATATTTTTGTGAATATGTCGTTCATTAACACTGTCAACACTACTAGTCGGTTCATCCAACAGTAAGATGTCACTGTTCTTTGCTGCAAGCAATCCCCGTGCCAAGGCTAAGCGTTGACTCTCCCCCCCACTAAGAGAAACCCCTTTCTCCATTATGTTGGTGTCTAAACCTTTAGTTAGTTTTTTTAACACGGGCTTCAACCTCGACACGTTAACCACTTTCTTAATGTCCGATGCTTGAGCGGGGAGGTCCATTGTAATGTTAGATTTCAAAGTTGTATTGAATATTTCAGGATCTTGTGGAATTAGGGTGGTGTGCTTTCTCAAATGAGATAAACCATGTGGTAGTTTTTCTCCATCTCGAAATACTTCAACTGAGTTTGGCTCATAAATGCCCCTCAGGAGTGCAAGAATAGTACTCTTTCCCGAACCACTCTCACCAATGAGGGCAATTTTTTGGCCCCTCTTTAATTTCAAATTAATGCCCCTGAGGTGGGAAAGTTTTTCCTCATCCTCATATTTGAAATGTAAATTCTCGATTTTTAATTCCTGCCAGTCTTTGGAAAGTGGATTTGTTTTTATTTTTCTTGCCCGTCTCTTGTAGGCTGAGTGAATGGGTTCTGCGTTGTTGAGGTGAGCACTTTTTCTGACTATGTCCCCATATACTCCCGCCACTGAGTAAAAAGTATTTCCAATGGTTTGTAAATATCCATAGAGGATGTACAAAGTTCCTATCATTATGGTGCCTGTTACTGAAAACTCCGTATATGATTTGAAACTAAGTGAAACCACCACCATGAGTGAAATTATCAAACTTGAAAACGCCCACTTGGTTTCTTTAATTATCACACTTTCATCGAAGATTTTCTTGGTGTCTGTAATACGCGAAGCAATTTTTTTCTTCACTGTGGCCTTCAGCCGTAAAGTTATGACTGTTCGTATATTACTAAAGTAATCATAAATTGTGGACGATATTTTATTGTTAAGTTTGCTGAGCTTAGTGTATTTTTTATTCAGCTTATCATCCATTAAAATTATGACGGATATTGCAAAGGCTGTAATAACACCTGCCAGTAAGGCTATTGTTTTGTCAAAAGCGAATAGGATTAACAATGAACCGAAAATTCTAACGAAAATTTCAACCAGCCGATAAGTGGTGTGTCTGGAAAATCTTCCCAACGCACGAGCACTTAAATTTAGTTTATCTATGGTGTCTCCCGTGTGATGATTCTTATGCCATTTCAACGGAAGATCTAAAATTTTATCAACGGTTGAATTCACATAATTTCGATTTACAAGAAATCCCGTTCTTTGTTCAAGAACTCTACCCACCCCCTGAAATGCCCAAAAACCAATAGTTATTGCGAATAACAGCCATATGCGCCCCAATAAAATTTTCATACTCGCTTGGGTGATAATGTCCGTTTGTATCGAATTAAAAATTAAGCCTACGACTAATGGCTCAAGCAGCAGAATTAAACTGGCGACAATGTAGAGTCCCAGATATGTCAAAAAAGTCTTCCTTTCCTTGCCCAAATGTTGCCACTCCGCCCCCCACAAATGTGCGAGGGG
>JAAOXW010000004.1 GCA_018221005.1 Candidatus Altarchaeota archaeon | reverse complement strand
TACTTCTTCCAGAAGAGGAAGAGATGCGACATTGTTGAACCTGAACCACTTAGCTCTCTTGAGACACTAAAACCCCTACCGGACGTAAAAGCTCCGAAAGCTGTAAAGAAAAAGGCAAGGAAGGCCACAACTAAGAAGAAGACAGCTGCAAAGAAGCGAAAGACAACCAGGAAGAAAAAGTAAATGATGCAACTTTGCATCACTTTTATTTTATTTTTATTCCCACGGGTGCGTGGTCCGACCCGGTTACATCCTCTAAAATAAAAGCTGTTTTGAGGTTGTCTGCAAAGTTTTCTGAAACGATGAAATAATCAATACGCCAACCAATATTTCGTTTTCGTGCATTGTGCATATACGACCACCAAGAGTATTTGTCCTTAGTTTGAGGGTGTAAATGTCGAAAGCTGTCCACATATCCTTGTGAAAGAAAGTCCGTCATCCACTCACGTTCTTGGGGCGTGAATCCTGCATTTTTTGCATTTTCCTTCGGACGTGCAATATCAATTTCAGTGTGAGCAACATTCAAATCGCCACAAATTAGGACAGGTTTTTTCTTCTTTAATTTATTTACAAATTTTGCAAAGTGCTGATTAAACTCTAACTTAAAACCAAGACGTGCCAGGGTCCTTTGTGAATTTGGGAAGTAATTATTTACAACGTAAAAATCTTCAAATTCAGTAGTAATCATCCGCCCTTCAGAATCAAATTTTTTTTCACCCATCCCTTTCTTCACAGAGAGTGGGCGCTTTTTTGAGAAGGTTGCTGTACCGGAATATCCCTTTTTGTCTGCAGGATTCCAAACCAAGAAATATTCAGAAAACTCAAGTGGAATTTGCGGAACTTCGTGCATCTTTATCTCTTGCAGACACAGGACATCCGGATCTTGTGCTTTTAGGAACTCATAAAAACCATTTCTAACGCTCGCACGAAAACCATTAACATTCCATGAAATGAGCTTCACTGTGATTCCCATCAGAACCCCTAATATAATTGATGTTTTTCCATGGGAGTAATAGTTTCTTATAATTGAGAAGGTGGAAGTTTGTATGGAGCTGCTGCCGCCCATCCCCCGATGGGAGGAAATTCAGGAAGCAGTGGGTGCTGTAGAAAACATTGAATTATTGGCGGAAACGCACAAAAACACACTTTATAAGCTTAAAACAGCGGGGGGGACTTTTGTAGTAAAATACTCCCGAAGAGGTTGGGCAGAATATGAATACCACTCTATGAAGCGCCTAAGGGAAGAAGGATATGCCGTACCAGAACCTTTCAATTTTTTTGAAACGGAGGAAGAAGAAGGCAAGTCACGCTATGGCACTTTGAAAAAAGTTCCGGGCATTTTAGTATTTGAATTTATTGACGGCCCATCAATGTTAGACCTTATGTCAGAAGAGTTGGTCAAGAAGACTGCAGATGTAATTAAGAAAATTCATCAAGACCCCCGACACAAAAGAGACCAACCCTTCATTAAAAACTATAGTGAAATTGAAGTGGAGAGGATGCAATATCATTTTGAAAAAAAAGAAGCTACGTTCGCAGACTTGAAAAGTGAACTCGAACAATTATCCGGAGAATATGTGCAACATGAAATTGAATACACCACCATACATGGGGATTTTCGACCTTCAAACATTCTTGTAAAAAATGGGGAATTATACTTAATTGATTTTGAAGGGACCTGTGAAGGTGGTGACCCTCTCAAAGATGTTGGGACTTTCTATGGAGAAACCCTAATCAACCACCCAAAATATGCAGAAATTTTTAGAGAGAGTTATGGAACGGAAATGACTGTTCCCCTGAAGTTTCACACTATCCGCCGCCTATTAGTGCTGGCTGCTTTTGAGGACATAGATTGTAGCTTTGTTAAGGAAAAAATAGAAGATGTTTTGAGAAAATGAGTAGGATGCCCCGAGAGCTTGAAGAGTTCCCGACCAAAAGGCCAGTACAGTCCCCGACGCTCCTCAGCTTAACTGCCGTGTTCGAAATGGGAACGGGTGTTTCCTAAGGTCTATGACCCTCGGAGCAAAACCTTCCCGTCTTTGTCGTTTATAAGACTTGTCGATAAAAACACATATATCAGTTCATTTCAAGCTAGATTGTGGCGAAAGGAAAACTTTTAGAAACGGGCATCAATCATCTAGCCATTATCCCCGACGGGAATAGGCGGTGGGCCCGGCGAAGGAAGTTGCCCATTAAACTCGGCCACTATCAAGGCATCAAAAAAGCAAAGGAAATTATGCAAATGGTCTTTGAAGAAACTGACATCAAATATCTGACTTTTTACGGTTTTTCTCTGTACAATTTTGATAGAGAAGAAACAGAAAAACATCCCTTGTTCTATAAGATGGCTGATATCTCAAAAAAAATTGAGGAATGGGTGCCTGAAGGGGTGGGTATAATGACGGTGGGAGACCTATCGGAGTTTGAGCAATATGAGTTACCTGATTCAGGGGGGGCGAAACCCTCTAATCTGAAAGCGTTGTTTGAAAGCACCAAGCGACCGAGTGAGTCGGGTAAGTACCTGACCCTCCTAATTGGATACGATGGTGTTGATGAAATTGAAAAAGCTGCAGATAGATTATTAGACGCTCAAGCAAGGGGGGAACAAGTTTCGGGTAAAAATCTTTGGGATCATACTTACACTTCCGAGTTGCCTCCCGCTGATTTAATGATACGAACCGGAAACGAAGAGCGAATTTCCGGTTTTGTTCCTTATCTCATTTCTTATTCAGAACTACACTTCGATAAAAAAATGTGGCCCGCCTTTGGGAAAAAACGCCTCAAAAGAATTCTCAAACAGTATAGCAGACGCAATCGACGACTTGGCAAGTAATGCTTTAAAAACCACAATTCCTGATAGACGTAGCCCCTATCGTCTAGTTCGGCCAAGGATGCCGGCCTCTCAAGCCGGTGACCCGGGTTCAAATCCCGGTAGGGGCACAAGCTTTTTCCCCCGCAGGGCAAAAACCTTGACCAAAAATTACCACAAGACCCTTGAAATGTGCATTTGTCTACTTTTCAGTAGTATATTTATAGCTTCTTCGGCGTGGCTTTTTAAAGAGGGGCAAGGGATTCGAGAATGGTATTTGACCAAGAAAGCCACGAAAGAGATTTCGGAAACATTGAAGATATGGACCGCGAAATCGAGGAAGCCAAACTTAAAAATACGCCTTACATTCCCGACAGGAAGAGTAAAGAAACTCAAAAAGAAGAATCTTATGATTTAATAAAAAATAGTGATAATGTTAAGGATGAAGAAAAAATTTGGGGACTCGACCCTGACTTCAAAGCTTCACTTGTTACATACTTGGAAGATTTCAACAGTAATTTGAATGATTATATTTTCGATCCCGACGTTAGTCGCAAGAGAAAAATTCTAAGGGGGGCATTCACCCTACCCGGTATGGTGGTGGTTAACGCTGCAATTGCTGCGCTTTGGTTACCTTATGTAGCCACAGTAGTTCCTGCAGAATATGCTGCATTCAAAGCCAAGCGTAAGGACCAGTATCAAGAACTAGTCTCTAAGTGAACGAACTACAACTCGGTAGTATTTGTTTTCTCCACTTGTCTCACGGACACGGGTAATTTCCAAAACATCTCCAGGCCTAGCTCCAAGAAGCATGGCCACAGGATCACTGTCTAACATTTTTGGAAGTTGGTTTTTCTTAATACCTAGACGTTCAAGCAATTGCTTAACTTTATCTTCCTTCATTACAACATGTTTGGGCACCCAACTGTGTTCTAAAATTTTCTTACCCACACCCATGTATTCCATTACATAAGCCCTGAGCTTCTCCTCTGAAACATCATCAACCAATCTCTTAATGAGGTCTATTTTTTTTCCGCTCTTTTTGAGCTCTTCTTCACCACAAATACGTGCGAGCTCGCGGTATCCAAGTTTACCCAATAATCTGACCAAATCTTCCACCTCTGAGTTCAAATTGTTGGTTTAAAAAACTAAGCCTGCCCCTCTAAATTTTTAATCATATATGGTTCCGCCAAGTCATAACCAAGCTTTCGGAAGTACTTTCGCACACCAACACCTGAAATAACGGCCAGTTTCTTATAGCCTTCCTTCTTGGTAATATTTTCAGCCCACCGCATCAGGTCTTTTCCAATCCCCCTATGTTGCCAAATGCCCTTCTCCCCAAAGCGCGCCTCCGGGCCATATACTCTTATTTCACGAACAATGGCAGTCTCCTCCCTCAAAACGGGGTGAGGGGCCTGCTTCAATAGGCGAAGTCGCAGGAAGGCAGCCATCTTATTGGCAGTAGGATCTTCATAGCTCAAAAAAACTTCAGTGGCCCCGCTAGCTTCATATCTTCGCTCCATCAGTTTCGGTCGCAAGTTACTGGGAACCTCTCCTTTAACCTCGCGACAACGAATGCATTGACACTTAGTGCCTTGGGCGTCCATTTCCTGCCAAATCATCTGTCGCAGATTACCTTTGTCTAGACCTGCCTCAACTTCAGGAACTGGCACATCCCGTTGAACTCTCATAATTCTAGCCCAAGGGGGAATCAAGGTTTTTGCACGTGACAATAAGTGAACCGCTTGTTCAGTTGTGAATGGGTCATATTTACCTTCCTTCACCCAAGTTTCTAATCGCGACCCCTTAATAACCAGAGTTGGGTAAATTTTGAGCATATCTGGCATGAATTTGGCATCTGTGAATAATTTTTGAAACATCTCAAGGTCTTTTTTTTCACTAGAACCCGGTAAACCTGGCATAATGTGGTAACCCACTTTATACCCAAGATCTTTTGCAAGCTTAGTTGCAGTTATAGTTGCATTAACATCATGCCCGCGATTCACTCGTTTTAAGACGCTGTCAAAAACAGACTGGACACCCAACTCAATTCGGGTAGCACCCAAACTTAAAAGCCACTCGAGCTCCTCTGTTCCCGCCCAGTCGGGTCGCGTCTCAAAAGTTATTCCAATAATTCTGTGTTTTGCGTTTTCATTTTTCTTAAAAGCCTCTTGCAAATTTTGGGACACTTCCAAGTTACACGCTTCAAAAATCCGCAAAACAAAGTTCTCTTGAAATTTGCGGGGAAACGCGTTAAAAGTACCCCCCATAATAATCAACTCAATTTTATCGACAGGATGTCCATTTTTTTCAAGCTGCTCAATTCTCTGACGGGTTATCTTATACGGGTCATAATTCAGCTGTATGGCACGGGATGCCGCAGGCTCTTTACCAGTATAACTCACTGCTGCATCCGGCCCTTTGAAACAATAAGAGCATTCACCGGGACACTCATGGGCAGGAGCCATAACGGCAATGACTGAAACACCACTAAGGGTGCGCATGGGTTTTATCTGTTTAGCCACCAACACTCTTGACGATAGGATATATAAAAAGCTGAAACTAACGGAGTTATGTCAGAAGACCTGGGAATTACTGCAAAAAAGTCCGATTTGTCGGAATGGTATAAACAAGTTGTTGTGAGGGGAAAGTTTGCAGATTACAGCCCCGTCAAGGGGATGGTTGTTTACAGGCCAAATGGTTATGGTATTTGGGATCAAATTATGCATAACTTTGACAAGGTTTTGCAAGCGCGGGGGGCCAAGAACACCTCGTTTCCCCTACTACTTCCTGAAAGTTTACTAAAAAAAGAATCAGAACACTTTGCAGGTTTCACACCGGAGGTGCTATGGGTCACACAGGGAGGCGCCAGTGATCTTGAAGAAAAGATGGCACTTCGTCCAACGAGTGAAACTATAATCCATCACATGATGGGAAAGTGGTTGCAGAGTTATCGGGATTTACCTTTAAGACTTAATCAGTGGAATAAAGTTTATCGATATGAAACTAAAATGACAAAACCTTTCATCCGTGGTCGTGAGATAATTTGGACTGAAACTCATACTGCCTTTGCCAGTAAGGAGGAAGTGGCAGATGAAACAGATTGGGCCATTCACGCTTATGGAGATTTTATTGAGAACTTCCTCGCACTCCCCCTAATTCGGGGTAGAAAGACTGACAGTGATAAATTCGCAGGTGCAGAGTACACCTTGGGTGTTGAAGCACTAATGCCTGATGGAAAAGCACTCCAATCGGGAACCTCACACCTACTCAGCCAGAAGTTTTCAGTAGCCTTTGATGTAAAGTTCCTAGACGAAAAAGAAAAATGGCAATTGGCATGGCTCAACAGCTACGGCATTTCTATGCGGCTCATTGGGGGTTTGCTTATGATTCACGGTGATGAGAAAGGTGCAATTATTCCTCCCAAGGTGGCGCCAATTCAGGCGGTTATAGTTCCAATTATTTTCAAGGGGAAGGAGCAAGCAGTGAATACAGTTGCGAAGCAGCTTCACAAAGATTTGCTGGAGGGTGAATTGAGAGTTGAACTTGATGACCGTGAAGGCTATACCCCTGGATGGAAATTTAATGATTGGGAAATGCAGGGAGTTCCCCTTCGAATTGAAATTGGTCCTAAGGATGTTGAGGCCAAGTCAGTGGTCATTGTTAGACGAGACACTGGAGAAAAAGTGAAGGTCAAACTCACTAACGTCAAAGAGGAAATTAACAAAGAACTTGACTCACTACAGACGCGGCTCTTTGAGAAAGCCAAGAAAGACTTGGAAAGTAGAACAGTTGATGCAAGCAGTTTAGATGCTGTGAAAAAAGCTGTTGCAGATAAAAAATGGGCGATTGTGCCCCACTGCGGAGATGCTAAATGTGAAGAAAGCATTACAGAAGCTACAGAAACTGGGCCTAGAGTCATTCCCTTCAACAAAAAAATGAAGTCGGGAAGTAAGTGCGTTGGTTGCGGAAAGGAGGCGGAGTATCTTGTCCTCTTCGGAAAGGCCTATTGAACCCCTCAGGGTCCTTGTTATTGGTCGATTTCAGCCATTGCATGAGGGTCATGTCAGCTTAATTGAACAAGCCTTGGAGCTGGGGGAAGTCATCATAGTTGTTGGCTCTGCTCAAAAAGACAGAACACATGAGAATCCCTTCACGTGCAGAGAAAGACTTGAAATGCTGAAAGCAACTATTCAAGAGAAGGGGTGGGACTCTTCAAAACTAACTATTATTCCGGTTGAAGATATTCACAGCAACGGGCTTTGGGTTGCAAAAGTTGAAATGTTAACTCCTAAGTTTCACACCGTCATGACGCACAATAAATTAGTGGGGCAGTTATTTAGTGAAAAGGGTTATGTTGTTGTTGAGCCGAAGCCTTTGCACCCCGAAAAATTCAATGGAAGTAAAATAAGGGAAGATTTTTTGAAAGGAAAGGTAATCAAGGGGAGAGTTCCAAAGTGTGTTGAAAAAATTATGAGTATGCTTAATTTTACTTTTCTTGTTCAAAAGAACTAATAACAATCCAGCTTGGGTCTACACCGTAGACTTTTTTGTTTTGCTGCCGAGCGGTTGCCTTTATCTGTGTGACATTGTGACTGAGCTCATCTCGCCTAGCACCCCGAATGCCAATAAAGACCGCATCACATTCTTGAATATATTTTCTAATCTTAATAAGGTCCTTGCTTGACTTAAGTTTCACAATGGCCATCTTCTTCTCTTTCTTATGTGCGTACTTGATTTCAGGAGAATGATAAATTTTCTCAGATAAACTCAGCTTTTGTCCCAATTGGCTGAAGAAGCGCTTAATACTCCACATATACTTCAAAGGACCTTCAATTTATATACTTTAAAAATATAGATTTCAATGGACGCTCGAGAAAAAACCAAGCAGAGAATGGCTGCGAGAAAAGCTATTTCAGACTTCTTCAGTCAAAAAAGAAAGGCGCTGGGGGTTAAGTCCCTATTTGACTTCTCACTCGAAAATGTAACTAAGAGAAAGTTTATGGTTGAGATGAATGCCATAGGACGAGATGCGGAGCTGGCCGCCATGGCACTTTCAGATAAGGGGAAAGATTGGCAACCGGTTTTTGAGAATGCTAAGAAAAAATTTGAAGAGTTGAAGGATAGAACCGTGAAAGGTCTGATGCCAGGGGAGGCAATAGGAAAACCTCTAGAAGCAATCGCTTCTATTATAAGGTCCCTCTGAGGAGTCATCCATGGTAGAAAAAGTTGTACTGCCCAATCATCTTCCTGTAAAAATTAACAAGGGTTTTGAGTTTGAAGACGAAATGGTACTTGCGGTTGTTACTGCGACCAAACCTGATTTTTACAAACAAGCGCCTCTGCTCCCGGCAGCAGATAAAGCCAAAGTAAGAACTATCATAATTCATGCAGGCCAGCACTATGACGAATTACTGGGCCACGGTATGAAGGAATTTAAACTTGAAGAACGGGTGGCCTTCAATCTTCAAATCAGAGGGGACCTGCTCCAAAAAAGTTATGAGCTCGTAGCCAAGATGGGTTTTGTCTCAAGATATCTGCAGAAAAAATTCCCGAAAACTCGTTTTGTTCCAATAGTTCATGGGGATACTTTAGTTACAGGGATGGCACCAATTGGGTGGATGTTTGGACGGGGAGAGAAGGGTGCACAGAATGAGGCAGGACTCAGGGGCATGGCGCCCAAGACTTTCTCAAAGGATTCTGCGGAATATATTAACAATCAATGGTATGGGGACTGGATAATGGCCCGCCAAGAGCCGTTTCCAGAGCAGTGGGACACTTTTACAGCAGGTGCTAGTTCAGAATTTCAATTCGCTCCAGTAGAACTCAATAAAAAACACTTGCTTAATGAGGGCAACCCAGAGGATAGAATTTTTGTAGTTGGGAACAGTGTTGTTGACGCGGTGGATGCTAAGAGTAAGAAGGGAAGTAGTCAGACTTCGGTATTTGATGATTATCCCGAACTTGAGAATGGTGAATGGATAAGGATGGATATTCACAGGCGCCTCAATCTTACTGAGAATAGATTCAAGGCAGTAGTTCAAGGTACCTTTGATTTAGTTGAGAGTGGAGAAAAAATAGTTTGGATAGAACTCCCCGGTACAAAATTTGCATTGGAAAGTTTTGGGTTGAGAGAAAAAGTTATTAAACTCTCAAAAGCCAAGTCCAACTTCCTATTCACTCCCCTGTGGAAGGAATATTCACATGTCATGGAATTCCTAACATCAGGCCACTGTCTTTCAGAATTAACGGACTCCGGAAGTATGCAGGAAGAACTAAACCATCTGGGTGTTCCTTGTATGACGGTGCGATACAATACAGATAGGCCGGAGACTGTAATGCAGGCTAAAACCAATTTACTCGTTCCCGCGTACTCTGCCAAATTCTTCTCAGAAACAGTGGGGCACATTAAGAAAGAAGGTATGTTAGAACAAATGAAGAAGGGTCCAAAATTATATGGAAGCAATGTTGCTGAAAAAATTATTGCGGTTTTCAAGCAGTTATATGCCGAAGGGGAACTAACTCCTATGAGAAGTGTGCCGGATGCCCTTGGCTTCGGAAAAGATAGCAGTGTGACTTGGCTATAGTCGGAGCGATTAAATACAGCCAATTACTGAGAAGTAGGTGGAGGCTCCAAGTGCAAATAAGGGAATTTTTGCGCTGATTATGTTCATATTAGCCTTCTTTGTAGTCAGTAATTTTGGGGGTGTTGCAGGTGGGAGTGTGTCAAAGTTTTTACTGTTTTTTGGCTCCATGGTCCTGCTTGGGGCGGTTGTCGCAATTGGAGGGATGGCCAATCTAAACCCCGCATATGCCCTTCCCATTCTCCTGCTTTCAATAAAGTCATTATCTGCAGTGGGCGTAACAATTTTCTGTGCAGGGGGTTTGATTCTTGGCGCAGGAATTAGTAGTAACTTAATCAAACCAAAAATAGGCTTGGTTGCCAAAGCGGCTTTCGGCCTGCCATATCTCATTATGATATTAATTATGTGTGCAGCTTTGCTCTCCACAATAACGTTCCAAATTCCTGTTGCTGTTGAGGGCATGGTCGTTGACTTACTTGGAGATACAGTCATAAGTAAAATGATAAATTGTGAACTCTCACTCACGGGGGCTCAATGTATCGACAAACTTTTTTCTGATTTAGTAGATAGTCAGTGCGGGGATGACCAACTGTGTAGAACGTTAGTGGAGGGTACGGGCAGGAACTCACAAATTGCTGCACTTGAAAATCAAATTTCACAAATGATGCCTACTTTCGAAAAAGAAATGACTATACGTGAAAATACCATCCTTTGGTTGGACACTGAAATAAACAGCTTACTTACGCCATATCAAGAATATTTGAACCTTGCAATGACCGTCTTTGTATTCATAGGTCTTCAATTCATGGGTAATTTCTTTGTACCGCTTTCAGGTATCTTGGGTGGACTCATACTTACTGTATTTATGACACTGGGCCTTATTGAAGAAAGGAAAAAGAAAGTCGATAAGATAACATACCTCATCTAACTAAACTTTTAGTCTGAGTCGTTTCTGCTCAACCTTTCCTGTAGAAAGATTAACTAATAGCTCCTTTTTCTTGTCAGTCTTAAAATAGGCGTAAGGCACAAAAATCAGCTCCTTACTGAGTATACGAATATTGTAGAGTTTGGACAGCTTTTTATCTGGCTCAAATCGGTGGGGGAGGATGCGCCCCTCAGGGGGGACTTCAGTCAAATTATAATCCTGGCTCTTAATTTCTTCAGGAACATTGACTCTTGAATAATACTTGGCCTTGTCCCCCTGCCCCTTCATGTGAGCAAGTCTTTGTCTTATTAATTTGTTAAAGTACAGACGAACGAGTCGCGGCTCTAGGCCTGCCTTCTTAGATATTTCTTCTGCAGTCATGCCGGAGTGGGAGAGTAAGTGAATGGAAATGGGATTAAGGTCTAACACAGTTTGGAGTCCTTTTGAATCCATAAATTCGCCGTTGATACCATCAAACAAAAATTCGAGTGGCCCTTCTTTTGAGGACGCAGTTACCATCCAGTACGGCCAATATACTTTCATCTTGACTAAGAATTTTTCTCGATTGATGAAAAACAATTTGTCAAGTTTCTTGCGCGCAAGTTTCTCGGCCGCCTCTAACTCCGTCTTGGCTGATAGAACAGTTAGTCGCTTACCTTTCTTCTTAGGTTTTTCCTCAACAGTTTTTTTAGATGGTTTGTCTCCATCTTCCAAGAGGTCCTTGCCCGCTTTCATGTCTTGGATATCTTCTACAGTAATGGGCTCTTGTGGGCGTTCAAGTGCAAGAGTGCTTCGCCCCTCGTGTTGACTTTGCCTCGGTCTGACCATTACTAAATCAACTTTTGTGGTTTCTCGGTCCCCAATAATTACTTGACCCGTTTTTAGAGAGCGAATAAAGGGAATATTCCATTCCTTAGGTACATTGGCAGGCATCCTCTTACTGACCGCCCTAATATCGTCCTCAAACACCAATTGGTGCACACACATAATATCCAACTGACTCAAAACCTCGCTATTGATAGCACTCGGTTGCTGAGTGGCCAAAACCAATGAACATCCCGGTTTCCTACCCTGCTTAACATATTCAATTAAACTTTCACTTGCTGCAGTTTTCCTGTCTTTTGGAGCCATGGTGTGGGCTTCATCAATAAACATCCAAACGGGCGGAAATTTACTGGGATGTCCCAATGACTCCTTCCTACTTTCAAGCTTCCTTTTATTGAGGGCTTTTCTGGCAATAATTCCCACCACGAGAGCTGCCACAGATTCTTCTAAAAATGAGATATCGAGGATTGTAACTTCACCAGCCTTGGCAATACTTTCGATGGAAGTTGCCTTATCACTAAAAATGCCCCATACTTTTGAACTATTCATTCGGGAGATGATTCCCCTTCGAGTTTGCTTTGAGAAGCCCCGCTCCTTACTATGAAGTTCTGGGTCAGTATCAATTACCCTATTAATATCATCGATAGAATATTCCTCTCCCGCCTTGGCAATAGCACTTGAAATCAATAACCCTGCAGGTGAAAAGGTATCAAGATCGAAAGTGAAACTCCATTCATTGGCGGTGAGTTCAGACGGTTTAATTGAAAAGAAGCCATCATAACTCTCCTCAGGGAGATCTGTAGCACCAATGGGAACCATGACTCTAATATTTTTGAAGGCTTTCGGGTCGAGGCCAAAATTTTTTAGCAACTCAATTTCTCTCTCCTGCTTATTTTTGTGACGCATACTCCAGAAAACTCCAACGGGGTCAATTACAATAACAGCCACTGCATCGTTCTTGGCGGCCAGCTCTTCCACAAAGACCCCCATTGTATAACTCTTACCCGAGCCCCTTGCGCCGCAAATAAAAATTACGTGAGGTTTTAGAGAATCCACATAGAGGTCCTTACCCTCTTCAGTCTTACCAAGATACATGGTCTTTTTCATACCATATTTCTTGAGCAAACTCTTCCCCCTTCCAAATACGATGCTCACACAAGAACCAAGCTTCTCTCATATATATTCGGTGGGTTTTTAACTTAACGTAAGGAAGGGTAAGGTGCTAATCGAAGAGTTGGTCGAAAAAACGAGGGAGGCACTCGCCAAAGAGCTAGACCTTCCGAAGAATACGATTTTCTTTGATTTTGGTAAATTTGCAGACTTCTCAACCATGATTACTATAAAATATGCCAAAAAGTTAGGGAAACCCCCAAAGGATATGGCAGAAAGTGTTGCAACGAAACTAAAGGTTGCGGGTCTGGATATTAGGGCAGAAAATGGTTTTCTAAACTGTTATCTTACAGAAGCCGCGCTTCAGGAAAATTTAGGAAAGTTTTCCAACTTCAACCAAAGGGGAAAGGTCATCGTCGAATACTCTTCACCCAATATTGCCAAACCATTTTCAGTAGGACACCTCAGAAGCACCATAATTGGAGAGTCACTCAAGAGAATTTTTGAGGAGCTCGGATGGAAAGTTACGGGCATGAACTTCATTGGGGATTGGGGCACTCAATTTGGTAAATTAATTACTGCATATAAACTGTGGGGTGAAGGACTTGAACCGACCGTAAAAAATTTACTCTCCCTTTATGTAAAGTTCCACAAAGAAGTTGAAAACAATCCGGAGCTGGAAGCAATGGGTCGAGAGTGGTTTAAGAAACTTGAAGGGGGCGACAAGGAAGCCCTTAAAATTTGGGAGACCTTTAGAAAGAATAGTTTTAGTGAATTTGAAAAAATTTACAAGAGACTGGGTATTTCAAAATTAGAAGACGGCAGTGAAAGCTTGTTTGTGAAAGGTGCCCTTGAACTTGTGGACGAGTTGAGAAAAAAAGGCATCGCAATTGAAGATGATGGTGCACTAGTCATCCCCACATCTAAAGACATCCCCCTCCTACTCAGAAAAAGTGATGGAACCACCATCTATGCAGCAAGAGATATGATGTCAGCCATTTGGCGAACGAAGCAATTCAAACCGGATTTACTTTTATATGTAGTAGGCAATGATCAAAAATTACATTTTGAATTATTATTTGAAGGTCTCAAAAAATATGGACTCACCGGTGAGATGGAGCATATTGGCTTTGGAATGATACGCTTACCTGAAGGTAAAATGAGCACACGACGGGGGAGAGTCATTTTCCTTGAAGACGTGCTTAATGAGGCCGTTAGCCGAGTTGCAAAAACCATGAAGGATAGAGATGCTTATAGTGAAAGTGATGCTGAAAAAATTGGAATTGGTGCGGTCAAATTTACAGACCTACGAACCACTAGGACACGGGATGTGGTCTTCACTTGGGACATGTTAAAGACTGAAGGAGAAACGGGACCATATGTCCAATATGCAGCAGTCAGGGCAAAACGGGTGCTCGAAAAATTTGGAAAGGTAAGTGCGCCAGGTAAAAAATGGCAGACGGCTGAGCTGAAGTTAGCGAGAAAGATTGTGGCCATCCGACTGGCCATTCTTGAGGCAGGTAGACAGAGACGACCTGACTTAGTAGCCCGATGGCTACTCGACTCAGCAAAGGCGTTTAATGATTTCTATGAAAAAAATCGAATTGAGGGCTACCCAACAAGACAGTGGTTAACTGAACAGTTTTATACTGCAATGGAAAGGGGAATGTACCTCTTGGGTTTAGAAATCCCAAACCAGATGTAGGTTGTGTGAAATCAGAACAAAAAACTCATCACCAATCAGAGGGTGTTCACGTCATCACAAAGGATTAGTGCCTTTGGTAATTTTAAAGCCTTCCACTTAGTCAAACGTCACTTTTTCCAATTTTTATGAGTTTATCTTTAATCTTAAATTCTGTTGTTCCGCCCTCATAACTTAGTTTTGAGACACCAACTCGTCTTGTAAAATCGTTTTCAAACTTTTTCACCGCGGTTATCAGGGAGGAGTCCCCAGATAAATTGAGTTTTATTTTTTCACTAGCCTTAAGACCTTCTTTCTTCCTAAACATCTGAACGCGCCTTGCAACTTCACGCATTAATCCCTCTTGTTGGTGAATTGCTTTGAGTTTTCCATCCACAAAAAGTTTCTCGCCTTCAACTTCAATTTCAGTTCCACGTTTGTCCCTGCCTGTTTCCTTACAATTAGTAGTTAAGGTGATTAGATGGCTAAAAGCTTCCAAATCCTTTGGAACATAAACGTAGGGCAGGGGGTATCTCATGCTTATGCCCTTCTCATCCCTAAAAGCCAAAACTGTTTCAACTAATTTTAGCATTTTCGCAAAGGAAGTTTCGAGCTCAAGGTCAATTTGACGTTCGTCTGCTTCCGGATATTTTTCCAAATAAACACTTTCCTCTCCGCCAAACTTAAGTGAATAGCTTTCGTAAAGGTCCTCAAGTACAAAGGGCATAATGGGGGCCATCATTCTCATCATAGCATGGTGTGCTTTCTTTATGACCCATATAGGGGTGCCATCACCTTCCTTCACTCTTTCCTTTGCCAGCTTCATGTAACTCCTGCTCAAGTCTTCAATTAGAAATTCACGAAAAGTCCTCATCGCCCGATTAAGGTGATATGATTCAAAGCTGTCACTAAACTTCTTGATGGTGGTGTTGAGTCGACTCAACAGCCATTTGTCTTCAATTTTGAGTTCACCTTTTTTGGCTTCAACTTCAACATAGCTCACCAGATACCTGTTCAAATTTCTCCAAACCATTAAAATTTTATTCACCAGTTCTTTAGCTCGGTCAGGTTGGTATCTAAAAGTTTCCCAAGGAACTGCCTCTGAAAGTATGTAGTATCTTAGTGTGTCGATTCCCAGACGCTCCATTGCATCTTGGGCAGTCACAAAGTTGCCCTTGCTCTTACTCATCTTTTCACCCTTCTTGTCAACTACCCACCCGTGCATACTTACGGATTGGTAAGGTAGCTTGTCGAATAGTGCAACACCCAAAACAAGAAGTGCATAAAACCATCCACGAATTTGGTCTTGGCCCTCCTCAATTCTCTGGGTTGGGAAATTTCGGTTAAAGAGTTCCTTATTTTTAGGGTAACCCAACGCTGCAAAGCTGGAAGATCCAGAATCATACCAAACATCAAGCACATCTTCAATACGTTTCATAGTTAGGTTGCAGGATTTGCATTTGAAGGTTAGGTTGTCTACGCTATCTCTGTGGAGATCTGTAATTTCCTTGCCAACAAGTTTGCTAAGTTCTTCTGCGCCAGAAATTACATGAGTGTGCCCTTCTTCACACCTCCAGATAGGTAGTGGTGTGTTCCAGTACCTCTGCCTACTGAGCACCCAATCCTTAGCATTAGAAACCCAGTCAATCATTCTCTGCTTAGCAAACTCAGGCATCCACTGAATTTTTTCAACTTCTTCGAGCATTCGTTTTTTGACCTTATCAATTTCAAACACCCACTGTTCAGTCATCCTAAAAATTAAGGGAGTTTTACATCTCCAACAGATTGGATATCTGTGAACAATGTTGGTGCTCACTAAGAGTTTATTTTCAGTTTTCAAATGGGTCAAAATTTTGTCATTGGCCTCTTTCACATGCATTCCTGAAAATAAGCCAACATCTTCTGTAAATTTTCCTTCTTCATCAACAGGACTAAGCATGGGTAGGTCATAAGTTCTGCCGAGCTCAAAATCTTCTGGTCCGTGGCCGGGTGCACAGTGAACAATTCCAGTTCCATCACTTAGGTTAGTGAAGTGCTCCACAAGAGTTTCGTCAGTTAGGTCTTTTTTTTCGGCAACCTTACTAGCAACTTTCATTCTTATAACGGGCTTACTCAGATACACCTTTCTTCCTTGGGTGTGGTCTGAAATTGAAGCTTGGGCTTCACATTCAATAAGTGCTTCATAAGATGTACCTTCAAGTTCCGTTCCTTTGAAAGTTGCTAGTACTTTGTATTTAATTTTTAAGTCATCAAGAGCGGGAAGCCGTGCCTTTGCAAGAACTAACTTTTCTCCTTTAATAGTTACTTTCACATAATCAGCATCCCCCCTAACAACAAGAGCTACATTACCGGGAAGAGTCCAAGGAGTAGTGGTCCAAACCAGAAGGCTAAACCCCTTATTGGTCTTAAATTTAACAAAAATACTGGGGTCTTCCTGCTCGCGATATTCATCAGTAACTTCATAGCCACTTAGTACCGTCTGACAACTAGTACACCAGTGGAACGGTTTTTCCCCAAGCTTCAATAAATCTTTATTCCACAACTCAGAAACAGACCACCATACTGAGTTCATATATTCAAAATCCAGAGTTTTGTAAGGTTTTACCCACCCAAACCAAATACCCATGTCCTTGTAAAACTGCATCCATTGATCTAGGTTTGAGGTCGCAAATTCCCTACAAGCCTTCATGAAATTGCTTACCCCCATTTTTTCGATGTCTTGCTTACCGTGAATTTGATTTTCTTTTTCAACTTTATTCTCAATTGGAAGCCCGTGGCAATCGAAGCCCGGCTGTAGGAATTGGCGTTTTCCCTGCATGAATCTCATTTTAATGAGTGCATCTTTTATGGTTAGTCCCCTTACATGCCCCATATGGGGTGCTGCATTCGGATAAGGTGGCCCATCAAGCATCCAGTAATCCTCGCCGTCGCCACTTTGAACCTTTTCAACGAGTTTCAGCTTTTCCCATTTTTTCTGGACGTCCACCGTACTTAGTGATGTGCTGTTTTAATAAGATTTCGAGAATCCTCAAAGGCAACAGCTAAAAATGAGGGGCACTTGAGATTAGATGTCCATACTCATAAAAAACGCAAAATTATTGCTCACCCCGACAAAAACTATTGAAAAGGGTAATCTCTACATAGAAGATAAAAAAATTGTTGATTTTAAGAAACACAGTGCAGATACTGTAATTGATGCCTCAGACCACGTAGTTATGCCAGGGCTAATCAATGCCCACACCCACATTCCAATGGTTTTCTTGCGCGGTTTAGCTGAAGACCTTCCACTCAAGCAGTGGTTGGAAAAAGAGGTCTGGCCTAGAGAGAAAAAAGTTAATGGAAAAATAGTCTACCACGCTGCCCTTTTGGGAATGGCAGAAGCATTAGCATCAGGCACCACCTCAATAGTAGACATGTATTTTTTCCAAAAGGAACTGGCAACTGCAGCTAAGGAGAGTGGAATAAGGGCGTGGTTAGGTTATGGCTCAATGGATGGAGTGCCATCTTCAGAGTTAGATACTGAAATTAAAAATGAACGGGCAGCAATTAGGGCTGTTATGGATACGGGGAGCGAAAGAGTGATGCCCATAATTTCGCCACATTCACCCTATACTTGCTCAAAGGAACTATTGATTCACTCGGGGGAGGCAAGCAAGGAGTTAAACCTTCCATTGCAAATTCATGTTTCTGAAACTAAGGACGAAGTTAAACAATTGAGAAAAGTTGTAGGAAAACCACCTCTGAAGTACTTAGATACTCTGGGGCTCATTGGTCCAAGAACGATTATTGCTCACGGAGTGTGGTTGACCCCTGGAGAAGTTATGCTTACTTCAAAGAGAGGTGCAACCCTTGCACACTGTCCAGTTAGTAATTTCAAACTTGGTTCAGGTATCGCCCCCATTCACAAATATATTGAAAAGGGGATGAATGTTGCTCTTGGGACAGATGGGCCTGCAAGTAACAATTCACTTAATATGTTTGAAGAAATGAAAGTTGCGGCACTTGGTCAAAAACTTTCGGTTCCTGACTTTGCTTCAAGGAAGGTTATTGACATGGCAACAGTAAATGGTGCTCGCCCATTAGATGGACAGTTGGGTGAATTAAAACCAGGTAACAAAGCGGATATAATTATTATGAACTTGAATGGCCCAAACATGGCACCAGTAGTAAACAAAACTCAAATAATCAACAATCTCGTATATGGTGCAAGGGGTTCAAATCTTTCACACGTCATTGTTAATGGGGAAGTTGTCGCCAAAGATGGAAGGGCGCTACGAATCGATGTTGAAAAAAGTTCTAGGTTGCTTTTGAAAGAGATGGATAAACGTGGAGTCCTTTAGTGATTGCCTTTCTTATGGCGAGCGTTCCCGGAAGCATAAAAAAGAGGGTGAAACTTGCATACCTTGGGGCAACATACAAGTAAGTAACTAAATACAAGGATAAAATCGTTGAAATAATCGCTAAAACCTGCCACATGGAGGGGGGTGCCATATTCCAAGTTGACTTCAGGAGGTGCTTGTGTTTTTCAGTATAGACCCAAGGGAAGGGGAGGAGTTTAAACAGCATGAGTGCAGGTAAAATTTGTAAGAAAATTAAGTATTCGACATACACAGAACCCAGAGCTATTGCGAAGATGAGGAACAATATGAAAGTTATTAACGCACTGAAGAGTATCATGAAAAGTAATAAGTCGATTATTAGTTCAAGAATTGGTTTTTTGTTTTTTGATGATAAGTACGCAATGATGTAGATAAAAGCCAGAGTGAATGGGATACTTAGAACATCCCCATAAAGTGTTCTCTTTGAAACATGAAACATAACAAAGAATAAAGTGAACGTCAGAAAATTTTTATATGAAAAGTTCATAAATTCTTTCAAAAGTTCATTCATACTTTCACCCCTTCATCCCTGACATAGCCTTCTGGAGCCCTTTCATATTCATCCCCTTCATTCCTTTCGGCATCCTTCCCTTCTTTAATCGTTTGAACATTTTTTTCATAGTGTTAAATTCCTTCATCATCGATTTTATTTCTCTTAATTCACACCCACTTCCCTTGGCAATTCGTGCCAACCTTGATTGTGAAAGAGTATCGGGGTCTACCTTCTCCTGAATTGTCATGCTGTCCATCATGACTTTGTATTTCTTAAGTTTATTTTGTAAGTTGCTCACAGTCTTCTTGTCTAAGTCAGTGAGACCCATCATTTGTAAAAGCTTCTCAACAGGCCCCATCTTTCCTAGGCCCTCTAATTGCTTGTAAAAAGTTATTAGATTTAAATCAGTTAAATCTTCAGGGGTAACTTCAACCTCACTCTCCTTCACTTTTGAAAGAAGCCCCTTTATGTCACCCCACCCAAGAAGTTGAGATACAAAACCCTTGGGTTCAAAAAGCTCAAGGTCTTCAATTCGTTCTCCAGTTCCCAAAAATTTAACTGGAACACCTGCAACAGCACATGCGGATAATGCGCCCCCTCCCTTAGCAGACCCATCCATTCTTGTAATAATTACACCCGTGAGAAGTTCTTTCATGGCTTCTGCTTGTTTTCCGGCAATGTGTCCCATTTCTGCGGGAACAACGAGGAAAACTTCGCCAGGTTTTACTTGCTTCACAATTTTTTTAACATCACCAAGCATCTTTTTGTCAAGTGCATCTCTGCCCGCAGTGTCAACAATTAATGAAATCTTGCGGTCTTTTGGAAGTTCTTTAGTAACGGGAAAGCCCAAAGTTTTGCTGGCTTGCTTCAACTGGTCAAAGGCAGCGGGTCTATCCCTGTCAAGTGAAACCATAGTGGGGGCGATACCTTTTTTCTTCATCCAGAAACCCAATTTTGATGCGGTGGTAGTCTTACCGGACCCATAAATTCCAACCAAAATTATTTTTGCAGGCGCCTTAACTACTACCTCTCCACCAGTCCCAAGCATGGTGACAAGTTCGTCATAAACCACCCGAAGAACGTGTTCTTTTAGTGTGAGTCCGGGCGCAGGTTTCTTTCCAATAATTTGTTTCTTTATGGTTTTGGTAGTTTGAGAAACAGTGAGGATGTCTACATCACTCGAGATAAGGACTCGCTGAAGGTCTTTTAGGAGCACTTCTATATCTCGCTCACTAATGGTACCTCTGGAAACAAAGGAACGCACCGCATCCCTAAGCTTCTTCCCTATGCCCCCTATCACATCATTGGGACACTTTTGAGCCTTAAATTACTTGAGGTGTACGTTTATCGAAGATAGAAAAATATACCGGCGAAGGTTGCCAGAACTCCTAAAATTAGGACGGCATATGACCGGTACGGTTTAGTGTAGTAGGCAGTTTCCTTATAGGCTTCAACCTTCTCTAGCCTCTCAAGTTGGTTTATTACATCCTCCATCAACAAAAGAGCTTCATCATACTTACCTTCCTCAATTAGGCCCCGAGCAGCTTCAACTTGTTGGAGAATAAGAGACCCTTCATCTTGAGGTAAATCATCAAGCAACTCATTAATGCGCGTCATCTTCAAATCTGCTTCAAAGGGTGCAGGGAAGCTAATACTTAGTGTGAAGCTGGCAGAATCATATTTGTGGGGGTATCTAGTCGGGTATGCCAGCACTTCAATTTCAAAACTGCCGGAACTGCTCGAAGAGAATGGAATAGTTAAGGTGCTCGTTCTCCCCTCATCAAGACTTCTGAGATAGGTTTCAATCTCGAGATCTCCGGTAAACTCAAAATCATAGCCTCCCGAGTAGTTAGTCGTGGTTATGTCAATTACAAATGAAGCTTCAACCCCGGGGAGCATCTCAATAGTTTGATCGAGAACTTCAACCTCGGGCGTTACTTCTTTCTTCACAACAATAATTGAAACACATTTTGGCGCTTTGCTCTGAAATAACCTAGCAGATCTAACACATAATTCAAAAATTCCCTCCTCTTTTACAGTCACATCAATATCTTCTTGGTCAAGGGCTTCAAGGGTTATGTCGCTTGCACTAAGGGGCAGATCAGAATCTATGACGTATGAATCATCTTCTGTTCCTACATTGTGAATGGTTATGGAGTCCGTTACTTCACCATCAATTAAATCAATGGGAAGTTCGGTTGGACGAACATCAAACTCGTAATAAGGTTCGTTGGTTTGTATAATTCTTATACTGGCTTGTGAAATAACCTCATTCCCATTAGACAGTAATACAGCCACAGTTCCCTCACGTCGGTTAAAGGTGTCTAGATTGGTTACTTCGGCTACATTAATTCTTATTGGGATTTCTGTAAGCTCCCAACCGCTAAATTCCCGCTCTAGGGCCGTATAATTAACAGTAATCCAAGCCACATTACTGCTGTACTCCAACCCGAGACTGAATGTTGGGCCATCATTTTTAACCACTAGACTTGCAGCAATGTTATCTCTTCCCTGTGGGGGGACGTAGAGTGCTAAGGGTGCCATGTAGGCTGACAGTTGGGTGGCAGTTAGAAGATTAACTTCATATGTGTTTAGGAAGGCGTGATAATATTGTGTAAACACATCAAGGCTGAAACTCAAATCATCGCCCTCTGAAACAGTGGGAATAGTTATGAGGGGGCTGTTCACTGAAAGCGGCAACAGAATCCCATTTTGCAATAAATCCCAAGCATATGAATAAGAAACCATCTTGGTGCCTCGTTCGTCAGCTACGGAAGTTATGTAGAACTCATAAGTGCTATCGGACAAAATCTCAGTTGGGAGGGACGTAACTGCGCTGATTATTCTGCCGTAGATGGTGACAGGTTCTGAATCACTTGCCTTGAAAACATTTTGTCCAGATGCAGTACACTCTAAGGTATATTCACCGGGTGTGATACTACTTCCAACTAGGAAATTAACTGTTCCTTCTGCAGACGCCCCATTCGAAGGTAGTTCTATTTCTTGGGAGAATGAATCCAGTGTGCACTTCACAGAACTGGCTGGGAAATTATTATCAATCTCATCTGAGGCGTACTTGACCGTAACTTCCATGGGCTGTAAGCCACAAGTAGTATACTTACCTTGGGGATCGCTCGTAATAATGCCACGGTAATGGCACTCATTGCCCCCTTCAACTTGAATATCCACTTCAGATTCATACATAGTGTGTATAATGAAGGAAACATTAGTAGGGAGTCGATTAGCCTGCTTAATTGATAGGTCCAAATATTTTGTGCCATATACTTTATCCCTACGAAGGGTATATTCAATCATCTTATTAGAGGTTTCAATTGCAGTATCTGCAGGTGCGTCCTTTTCCTTCAGGTATATTTTTTGTAGCTTTGAGGTTACCGCTTCAGGTAAAAATCCAAAATCCCAAAGGCCATCGTCTCCACCTTCTGAAAAGGTCAAGTCAAATATGATGGTGTTGGAAGGTGAATAGTTGGCCCACACTTCGTAGACTTTCTCTACATCGTAGGAGTTAGATAATTCAGTTATGTTAATCACATCTTCAAAGATAATTTCATCAATTGGTGTTCGCTTAGTGAGTTTGTCACACATCATATCAGGTCCGGCGTCCTCAGTGAAGCCACATACAAAGGCCCCGTCCCAATTACTTACATCTCCTTCAACAGTACCCCAATTCAATTCGTCACACACAGGGTCAGAACCACAGTGGGTGAAACAAGTAGTTGCCTTGCCTGAGTCTTCAGTTCCAGCTCCATACTCAGAACAGCAATCCATACAGTATTGTGGAGTTTCTATAGTATCTGAACCAATTCCGTTACACACGCCATCTCCACAAGTGTTAGTGCAGATGTTACCCAGAGCGTATCTTGTGGTTACGCCATAGACATAACCCCCAATGGAAATTCCTCTTGAGATGTTCAAACACATATTGACTGTGCCCATTTCAAGGGGTAAGGGCTCCTCCAAACTTTCCACATCTGAAAATTGGCAGTCCGTGCTAGTATAACAAATACCCTCATTAGGTAGGGCATCTGTTTCATATCCATAATCCGTGCCGGTGGGGCACTTGCCACCAAGGTCGTTGACATCCACTGAAACTAAACCTGGAACGGCGGTTGAACCATTATTCAAATAAAAGGCAACAAATGAGCCATCGTCCAATTGAGATGACGGGACGAATAGAGCTTTCAGTAAGGTTTCTTCAAATACTTCAATGGGGTATCTGCTAATGATTTCTAGTGGATTTCTGAAAGTGTATTCGCGCATCCCTGTGGTTCCCCCAAGGGTGATATTCATACTCTCAAAGGAGACGCCCATAGGGGAAGGGCCTCCAAAAATTTCAAGTACGTCTAAAGTATCTTGAGTAATTTCAAGACCAAGGAAGTGGCCCTTACAACTGTCCAAAGTATATCCACAATCTCCAGGTATGCAGGACTCCCAAAGAGGGTCAGAGTCAAGGTAGTCCCAACTTTCAGTTAGAACAACACCAAAGAAGGCACCTTCAATGTCTTGATCAATACAAATATGATTGCTTGGGCATTTTGGTTCTCCATTACATTCGGGCGCAAGAGGTTCACAAGTTGGTGATACATAGTCAAAACAATCGGCAACAACCAAACAAGGGAGTGCAAAATCACATTGATTTATATCCCACAAATCAGTGAAGAATACAAAGTCTTCAGTGGACGATTTGGAAAATTCGTATGCATTGTCGTTATGAGTTCTGAGAGTGAAACTTACTGAAAAGTTCAAAATGCCTGTATCGTCTCCTTGATCAACTATTTGTGGTATGGAAGGAATCAAACTCAACTTTTCTCCGTCTGATTGGCAAACATCCCAAAACACCCGTTCACTTACATCATCAATTACTCGGTCAACATCTGATTCGTAGAAGGATATGGTATCTGCATTTGTGTCGCTACCATTCATTACTTCCGAGCCAACTAAAATGGAGTGTCCTGGGTCTCCAAGTAAAATTTCACAAGCAAGTCCCTCCCCCCCACAGTTGGGGTCAAAAGGCAAGCGGAAACACACATCATAATTTTTACAAGTCCGAATTGAAGTGAGAACATTCTCATCATCGTGTGCGGCGCCTTGTTCAAAGAGTCTTACTCCGAAGTCATCTACTATATTTTCCCTGAGCCCACACCACTCAGTGCAGAGATCATTGCCTGCATCTTTACCGTCACAATCTGCAGTACTACCGCAAGGAATATAACATTTAGTGGCCAAATCAGATTCGGCAACACCACATTCATCTACCACGCCAGAATCAACGTACCCATAATAGAGGTCTTCAGGGGAACAAACATCCGCATTTATATCGGCTGGACCGTCACAGCAGTCTCTGCAACTTTCATAGGTTTCAGAACCATCACACCCAAGATATCCAACATAGTTTGCCTCAAAATTTGAACCATCAATTTCTGCAAGTACATTATCAAGATAGTGTGGGCCAATGTACACTGAACGCGCAAGGGCTTCTGCATAACAAGTGTGTCTTGGCTCGACACGGGTTTCAACAGATACCGATTTACAATTAGTACCTCCATTTCCTAAGGTTCTTCCATCACAAAGTAGGGAATATGGATAGCCTCCCAAGTCCACTGACAAAAGGTCGCCTAAATTATTGGCGTCAGTTGGTTCATCCAAAATAAGTGAAATATAATTTCCGAGTTCAGCATTTTCTCCATCACCTTCACCCACACCAGTTACTTCTCCGGTGCAAATACCAATGTGCTTGTCAGTCTGGTCCTTACTAACTTCAATATCACCTGAATATTCTGGCGCCACAGTTACACTGATGTTGCATGTGTGCAAACATTCACTACTCGCGTAACAAGCCTCAAACTCGTCAGTATAACTGGTATTTGCAGCCACTTCTCCAGGACTTCGAGAAATACTATCTCCGTCCCCATCACTCAAATCAGTAATTCCGAAAGTCACATCACAGAGGACTTCAAGAATACATTCTTCATCTTCGGTCTTACCTAAACACGAAGAAGCGAGATCTGCACGACTAACATCTTTCACTAGAGTGTCGAAAAGAATGGGTGCGTTTAAATTATCAACTACATTAGAGCTTAGAGAATTACTCAAAACATTAAAATCACAAGGTCTTGCGAAAGCAAGGTCATATCTGACATTGGCAACTGTACGATTGGGAGTGCCAGTATAAGCCCCCAATAAATCTGAGTGCTCAAATCTTGCGAGGTCCCCCGTCACAAACTCAAGTAAGGACAACTCCGCCAACACCTCATCCCCAAAGTCAAGTGTGGGTATCCACCAGTGCTTACCGCTTTCTAATTCACATGTCCAGATGGATTTATCCCCAGATGAATCAAGTTGAATTTCCATAGTTGAAGGATACAAATCCAAGTAAGCTGCATCACAAAACAGGCGTTCTCCTCCAACATCCCCCACACAAACATAGTTTGAGTGAATTTCCCCGTGTAAAAATGAATCAGCAGCATCTTGGTACAGATAAGTGAACCACATATTAGTATAGGCGGCAGTGGCAGTATTGGGGTAATCATCACAACTACTGGCGTCAAGTGCTTCTATTGCCATATAAACTACGTTACTTTCGGCGTTGGGCGTCGACCTCATTGTAGTCAAGATTGTAGATTTAAAATTTGTAACTCCTACGGTCGGACAAGTTCCCATATTATCGACAACTACGTCCCTCAGAGTCACCGCCAAATCAAAGTCCAGAGAAGGATAAACAGACACAGTGTCCATCCACTGCCCCTCACATGAGGTGCAGAGACTTATTTGGTCGGGCAACGGCCAAGCTGCAACGTCTCCCCCACAAACCACTGTAGGATTTGCACATGCATTTGAAACACAGAATGAAAAACAGTTTGAGTTGTCGTTGAAACAAGTGGTGTTTTCATCCGATACTAGGTCATAATCGTAGTAAACACCATCAACTACCTCTGTGTTAACTGTATCATCGAAAGTCGTGATGAAAAATTCAAAGGGAAGATTCAAGTTATCGGGGTCCTCAGGGTATCGGGGACCAGTCGCGGATCGAAAAATAATTGAAATGTCAGCTATGTTGTTTTCCTTCCTAAACGCAGTAACCTCGGCCTTAGTTAAAGTTAAAGTATACGTTGCTAACGAATCTGCAAGTGTAATTGATTCCCCGTCAGTATCGTCAAGAACGCGTATATTGAAAGTGAAGGCACTATAGTCCGTAGCTGAAGTGCCGAAGGCCCCCTCAAAACTGGTAATTTCTAACTTAAAATCACAAGCATCTGAAGCAAGACTACAATCATCGGAGAGTTCAAAGGTGATTGGCATGACGTTCTTCCAGAAATAAGTACTACCAAAGTTGGTACATACAAAATTATGAGTATCTATAGTAAGGGGAACTCCTGCCTTGAAGTCTCTATTTGTGGTTGAGGTACTATCACAAGTGCAGATGTCTGAAGCTAAGTTGCAAACAAGTGAAGCGCAATCTGCGCCGGAGGATACACAAGTTACGGAATCTTTTGCAGCCAAGTCACCCACACATGCACCGTTGAAATAAATGGTTGCGCCTTCGCTGCTCGCCATATAATTGGGGGCAGGTGAGGCTTCAAGAGTTCCTGCATCTCGATCACATTCATATTGTTCAAGG
>JAAOXW010000049.1 GCA_018221005.1 Candidatus Altarchaeota archaeon | reverse complement strand
TTTCCCGATGGCATTTTTTTTGGAAATTATGAAAATAATGATGACCTTGCGGATTCATCTGGCATTTTGAAGTTTATTGACCGCCATGTGTCTTTGGCGACTTGTGATGATATTGAAAAAGCAAAAAAACACATTAGGCTGGCTGATGAAGGGGAGGCGCTCCTTTCCAAACTCAATGACAAGGGTTTAGTTGTTTATGGGGACAGATTCAGTTTCACCTACAACCAAATGAAGCTAATCGATGAGGAAGACTTTCTTGTACACTTCAATAAAGTTTTTTCAGAAATTGCTGATGCAAGTAAGCTTCCATACTCTTTCTACTTCTGTCACGACAAAAACAAAATAATTTACAAACCCCTCGGCAAGGGAAAAGTTCTAGAGGGCGAAAATCAACTCGACTCAATTTTCTTTGAGTTGTCCCACGGAATTAAGCCCGATGATGAGTTTGTAAGGATGCCCTCTGGAGAGATTTACCGCATCTACTCTCCTGAAGACTATGCGCTCGACCGAATGGGTGTGGTGCCTGTGGCAAATGCGGATGGTCGTAAACTGAACTATACTGACTTTGAGAGCTTTGATGACCGCGACGACTTTCACGACTATGATGACTATGACAACTTTGCCGAAAATGGGGAAGGCTGTGGGTGGATACACAACTTTGACAGTTATGTCATTTTTTCAATAGGGACATAAAATATACTTTTGACTACATTAATGATTAAATACCTCCAACCCAGACGGTGCTGTGTTCCTACTATCCCTTGATGGCCCAGACTTCTCCGGAAAAACAACCTTGGCCACAGCAATTGTAATGAGATTACGCGAGATGGGAAAGAGTGTGGAGCGCACAGAGGTCCCTTCGGGGATGATTACCGGCATCTTCACAGATTTGCTGAGGAATTCTCGTGACAAGGTGGATGCCCGTGTATTTGCCCTAACTTATGCCGCAGATCATCTTCACCATTATTTTAATTTTATTGAAAACCAGAAAACTGATTTTGTTTTAATTGAGCGTTCACTTCTTAGCACCTTTTTCTACCAAGGAACCGTGGGTAACCTTGACATGAACTGGGTGAAGGAAATCAACAAATTCACAAAAACACGACCCGACTTAACTGTAATTGTGAAAACACCTCTTGAAGAACTCCTTAAGAGGAAGGGAATTCGAATTGGAATGAAAGACCAACTTGAAAAGACAGAAGTCCTAAAAAAATCTGTGGATTTTTTCTACAATGTTCCGAAAGAACTGGCAGATGAATTCAATGTGAAATATGTTGATTATGCACCGATAAATGACATAGTGGATTCAATACTCGCTCTTGCCAAAGAACGCACGAACTTTTGATTTGATTTTTGCTTTGAACTTTTCTTTTTTCCCTTCCTCACTTTCATCCTCATCTTCCGTTCTACCTAGGACGGACTCTTTTTCCTTCAAATAAGTCATAAACGGAGTGTCTTCATCTTCAATGGGTTTAAACGTCTCTTCTTCCTCCTCTTCCTCCTCGGGAAGGGGCTTCCACTTGAAAACTATCCAGAAAATTAAAGCCACAGAAACTACAATTAGACCCCCCCACAGCAACATCCTCCAAAAGTCCCAAAGTATTAGTGGACGGGTTATAACGAAAAGTTCAACAACACCTCGCTTGTAGCTGTATCCATAGCCCGAGACTCTCAAATCCACGTCCTGAATGGAGTGTCCCCACGTTTGATTAATTAATACTTTTACCGAGCCCAGATAATCACAGCGGGCATAATCATAAATAATTAGCTTAGCTCCTTCCCCCCCTCTGGAAGTGAAAGTATCAGAAAACACAAGAGTTAAATTGTTTAAACTCACTGCATCCCCCATCTTGAGTGAATACTTTCCCGCGCCCTGATAGAAGGATGCATTATATCCATCAGGATAGCAAGGCAAATCTGGATACTGAAGTTTTGTGTGTGTTGTATTCACAATTCGAAAATCTGCCAATTCCGTAGACACCATCATTCGTGCTTTCCCGTCATAAATTTCCGAAAGCCAAACAAATACTTCACACTCTGTTGGAAGTATGCACGCCCAATATGAAGTAGTGTCATCAACCCGCATACTTCGGATTGTTCCTGAGCCCACACTCAATTGGATATAATTAGGAGAAACATCTACAATTTTTACCGTGTGCCCATCGTCCGTTATGAAACTGTCACCCCCACTAATCCATATTGGTAAATTCCCCTCATCATAAGTAGTGGCAAGAACTGGAACCATGAGCACAACAAGTAGGAAAAAAATCCACTTCACAACTAATACTCCCCCTACGCTTCATTTAAGGCTTTGCAAGTACCTATTTTCAGCATCACTAATTTCAAAAGGTAGCTTTCCTTCACCGTGGTCAATTGCAGCTCGTATAACGGGTAAATATTCATGCGCACGCTCAGTGGAAGTATGTGTGTGCTTTGCGATTTTTTTCAGTAACCCATTCATCACCATAAGTTGGCTTCGATTGTAAACCCTGGTTTGAATATACTTAGATGGTCGATAGCTGATGAAGCCATAATTTTTCTTGGTCTTGGATTGGGCCACACCAATAGTAGCCAAATCAATTACATATTTCAACAAGGACCAGTCCTGTCTTCTCCTAATGCGCCCCATAAAGACGTCCGCCTTACTAAGTTGGTCAAAGCCCCGAGCTAAATCTAAGCCCTCATACTCTCGCATAAGGTTTTCATCAATCCAATGTAGCAAGTCTCGAAAGTCAGAAATATTAACTCCGTCCAAGGACCGCCTTGCCTGCTCTGCATCCTTAGCCTTGAAGATATCTCTGAGGGCTTCAAAAATATTTTTCTCCCGATTACGGTGCCCAAGACTTTCTAAGTCAGTAAGTCCTGCATTGGGAGTGGTAGACAGAGCTTCCAAATCTAGAAGTGCACTCCTGAAATCTCTTTGTTGAGCAATCTGAAGTATGGCCTCTTGTTTCACAGTAAGGCCCTCTTTTTCAACAATACCTTTCAAAAATTTAGTTAGTACATCAGTTCTTGGACGCTTGAATTGAACTTCTTTCACCTGTTGTTTGAGGTCCCGAATATTTTTTGCCCAATTGTCGTTGCACGTCAAATATACGGGATACCTACTAACCCGAATCAAATCTTGGATTGCCCTTACTGCACCAGAATCACTTCTTCCTGCAAGACCATCCACCTCATCAACCAGAATTAACTTTCCCACCCCAAAGAGTGAACCCTGTGTTGCTGCGTTGATTAATTTTTCTCTCACTGAAGCCTCCTTTCTGAAGTCCCCCGCATTCATCTCAATAAGCTCCCACCCCCGTTCATTCGCAATGGCATGAGCTAAAGCAGTCTTTCCAGTTCCAGAAGGTCCATGTGCCAACATCCCCTTCTGTTGTGGGTTCTTCAACCACAAAGTAACTCCGGAGACTGC
>JAAOXW010000048.1 GCA_018221005.1 Candidatus Altarchaeota archaeon | reverse complement strand
TGGACCAGACTACACTATGGGGCTTTCGATTAAGAAAGTTCATTTGCGTCTTAAAATCATTTTGGTCGTGTGTTAATTAGAATTAAACGCTTGCTCCACGTCCCCGCTTCTTAGCATCTTCCCTGCCAGAAGGTGGATTGTGCCCATTATTTTTATGAGACTTTTTCTTGTCAAAGTACCACATAAGGGGAACTGCAAGTAAATTGGTACATAAAATTGCCATACACACTATAGTGAAAGTTTCGTATGCCAAGGGAACTGCAAACTCTATCAAAAGAACCGCCACGACCGCTTCACTCAAGCCCTTGTTAATGAACGGCAGATATTTGTTAGACAACCCGTAAAGTTGAATTGGAATTCCCCTACCTACAAAGGATAGTACGCCAATTAGTATTGCCATGACCCAATAAGAAAGTTCATTGGGGAAAACGAGAATGAGCCCAAGATAGAGGAAGAAGTAAGTTCGTACAAGAAATGAAATCTCATTGTGAAGTCGAGTATAACGCGTAGTTGAAATTGAAGGCAAGTTCATGGCGTGAGTTATGGCCCGATTATTACCCAGCACAATTCCAAACATCAAACTTGCCAATGCACCGCTGCCCCCAGAAAATTCCGTAAAGGAATACATTACGAAGAGCATGGCAAGAGTTAGCATGTAGGACATGGGCCTCTTTCTAATCAGTCGCAGAATCTTTAGCCAAAGGAAACCGGTAAGTACCCCCATCACAATTCCGGTTGAAAATGATGAAATCAAAACGGTCATGGCCTTACTTGGTTCAATAATAGTTTCAATCATTAATTTCATTATCATTAATGAAAAAACCGTTGTGAATATGTTGGTGAGGGTCGATTCCATTCCAACAATGGTGGACTCTTCGTCGTTGAGTTTAAGTTTTCCAATCATAGGAATAATCACCGCTGCCGAAGTTCCACCTGAAAGAAAACCCAACAATAACGCATTTAGTGGATTCCACTTCATTATGAACATTGCAGCACCCGCTACCATGAAGCTGGTTAGGAAGTAGGAAGTACTCCCAAGACTGAGAGCTTTTCCAAGATTTTGCATCAAATTTTTTGTGTCTAAATTCAACCCCGCTTCAAAAAGAATTATTGCCAGAGCCACGCTGGCCATTAAACCTGCAGCAGGAAGTAAACTTGTACTTTCAAGCCACCCCATTTTTTTGGCAAGTATTCCAATTATGATTAAAATTAAGGAATCTGAAATGCGAGTCTTCTCGAAGATTAGAGTGGCTATAAAACCGAGTAAAATCAGGAAGCTAAACATTGCCATGAAAAACAGCGCATCCACACTCATAAGAGTGGGGCCCCGTAGATAAGGCTTTCTCACTTAGTCTATGTCTAAAATTTCTGCAATTTGAGCCATTTCAGGCGTCATTGTCCCTGGGGATAAAATTAAAGAGTCATCACTTGCAATTGCTGATGCACCCACAAATCCCGATTTAGAGATGGTGGCCGGCCCAATTTGGTCAACCTTAAGTGCACTTTTGAGTACAGCACTCTCTGCCTCAGTAGCCTCTTGATGAAAAACTGCTCCGTGATTATTTGCAATGCCGAGTGTGCCGACTGTCTGCAAACCTGCAATAGTTCCAGTAGTGCATTTAACGCCCAGTATTTTTTCCAGCTTTTTCTTTTCTTTTTTGAGTGCGGGAGAAATTAAAGCACCTTTATCATTACATAAAATTAAATTTCCCAAACATGTGAATTTAGTTTTCATGTATGTAGACCATTCACTTTCTGGGTCAACCGCTTGTACAATACCATTTGAATTTCCAGAATGGAACAATCCAATTAATGAAGAAACCGATTTTACTGGGACTTTTTTCAACTTGGATAATTCACAAGCCTCGGTTAAGTCTGCGTTCTTTCGAAAAGGCGCGTGATGATAAACTGTATCGCCTGCGCGGAGCAAGAATAATCCCACGAGTCCTGAGCCGTACGCTGCGAGATAACTTATCACTCAAATCACCTCATACTTTACTTTTTTTGGCAGTAGTTTTCTTAGTGGCGGTTTTTTTCTTTGGTGTTTTTGCCGTTGAAATTTTTTTAGAAGCTGGCTTTGCCTTGGCTTTCTTTGCTTTTGCTACTGGTGCTTTTTTCTTAGGAGCCTTGGCGGCCTTCTTTGCAGGTTTCTTAACAACCTTCTTTTTTACTTCAGTCTTCACCGGTTTTTCTACTTCAACCTTCTTCTTTTCTACCTTTCCTTTGTCTTCCTTCTTTTTAGCCTTCTTATCCGCCTTTTCGGGTTCTCCTCTGTGGACGAACCGATTCATAGCTTCTTCACCAATTGAGGAAATTTCAACAAAAACTTTTCTATCCGTCTTGGATTCTTTGACTGCTTTGACCTCTACTTTACGGGGAGGGTTGGTTATGCCCCTTTCCCAAATAAATTCATTCAATTTAACTCCAACCACAACTTCATCTGCCTTCATGTGCCTAGCAATGAACTTTCTCAAATAATTTACTGCCTTTGGAGCAAACCTTCTACTTGAACCTCTTCGAGCTTTCTTTAACGGAACTACAATTATTCTTTCAACCATATCTACACCTTTAATCTGCTTCTTCTCCAGTGGAATCTTGATTTATTATATCGAACCTTCCTCTTAGTTTTGGCTACTGCCCAGAGGGGGACGGGTCTATTTTGTTTGGCCCTCTTTATTAGCCTAAGCTTCTTACCTGTTGGTTTTATTGTCGCCATTTCGTTTATCTCCTTGTGATTTTGATTTCCCGCTTCGGGGTAAGGCGGTCCAAGATGATTTTTAAGGTATCATCATTGACACCCTTTCCCTGTTGAATCATCTGTATGCTGATAGACTCCGCCTGAGTTGCCAACTTCGGATTTGCTGCCCTCACCCTCCCGAGTCTCTCACGGGCATCCGGACTCATTCCTTGTCTGAGTATGAGGTTCTTGAGCATTTCCTGCTGCTGTTTTGTGCGAATCTGCTCTATCTCATTTAGTTGTTGACTTTGATTCTGTGGCATCCTTCACACCCCCGTGTCCTGAGGCCTTCTTGGCCAGCTTATCCATGTAGCTCTGACCTGAAGGTGTTATGAATTTGCCCTTTGGTGTTGACTTTATGAGTTTCTGTTTTTCAAGCTGTTGCAGAATGGTTCGTATGATTTTTCCTCCTGCTTTGTAGGTTTTCTCAGATCTAACACCCCGATCCTTTCTACCCCCGTAGTACGTTCTGAGCCTGTTTGAGCCCACAGGGCCGTCCAAGTAAACTCTCCTAAGGATTGACGCAGAGCGAATCCACCACCACTCTCTTTGTGTGGGCGGTTTTTCCCTACTGGGTCCTGTTTTCACAAACTTGGCCCATTCTGGCATTTCAAGCTTGGTTTTTAGGTCTTGGGCGATTAGGCTAATTATCGCATCTGCGGAAACTTGAGCTACAGTGATCATATCCAATGCACAGTTACACGTTTTATAAAATCTTCCAATTGGTCGGCGGTCCGCTTATTTAAAGAGGATTTTACGGCTTTTTCCACACTTTTCGCAAAGAATGTGTCTCTCTCGCCCTTTAATCCTAAATTTTTGCAATTGTGGAGGCGCCCCACAAAATTTGCAGAATAATTGTTTCTCCACCCCCATCTGCACTTTATTCCTCGTGCCAATGCTTTTTGCAATTTCAAAAAACCTCTCCGCCTTTGCTACGTCTTTTTCCTTCAATGCCATCTCCAGCATTTCTTCAATTCTTTCTTTGGCCACCTCTTTATTTTTCAGAGAATCACCACAGTTGCAGCAATTAATATTGAAACTAAATTCACTACATTATTATCAAACCAGAATAAGCCTTGAGTGAGGGTTGCAGCCCGACTACAATGATTTTTTTTCTCAGTAGGTTTTTGACAAAGTTTGCATTTGTAAATTGCCTGTACTGTAGCTCCGAGAAGTGAATCTACTACTGAACCCACTATCGCACCAACTAATGCGGGTGCAAAAGCTGCAAGACCATAAAATGGCCATGATGCGAGAAAGATTGAGAAGCCTCCAATTGCACTGGCAAAAAGTCCAAGGGGAGTGATGCCCCCACTTCGACCCCGCTTAACATGCTTCTTTAGGTTAGTAATTAGTCGTGGGCTGTGAGCACTCAAGACGCCAATTTCCGTTGCCCAAGTATCTGCAGTTGCAGCTGCTACAGCAGCTATTGCAAAGGGGAAGGCGTTTATTCCTGATGCTTGAAGGGCAGCTGCAAGTACAACTGCAAAGCCATTAGCAAGAACTTGGGTTGCATCTCTCTTTCCCATTTTCTGGAAGTCTTTCATTACTGCCTTGTCCTTTTTCCGGAACAAAGATGCAATGGCGGATGAGAAGAAGAAAGTAGTTGTGATTGCAAAGAAGGCAGGCTCTATTGCAAAAATAGTTGTGCCCATTATGACCCCCGCCACTAGCCCATGGAAATCTAAGGCTTTTATGTAGTAGGCGAATGAACTCAAAATTAAACTTGCCCCTAAGCCCATTGCAATTCCGGAGGGTGTGGCCTCCATTAATAGTATGACCATTGCAGTGTAAAGGGGAACAGTTAAGTTATCGTCTTTCATTCGTTCAGCCCAAGTTGCAACTGTGGCAAGAATCAATGCCCACAAAAGTGAAGCGTTCACTCCTGTGATTAAAACTGAAAT
>JAAOXW010000003.1 GCA_018221005.1 Candidatus Altarchaeota archaeon | reverse complement strand
GACAGATAGTTTTTTATAGCCCGATTTCAAGCCAAACTGTGGAAGCCAAGAGCAGTCGATGCATAACATGTAATAAGGACATCAAAGTGGTTAAGCACTCGGTTATTTTCAAGTGCCCGGGTTGTGGTGACAAGGAAATTGTTAGATGTGGTCAATGTAGAACCCAGATGCGTCTATGGAACTGCTCTGTTTGTGGCTTCGAGGGACCTTAGAGGTGAAAAAATGGGATTTGTTGTAGCTAAGATTAAAATAATGCCGAAGGACATGGAAAGCTTTGAGGAGCTAAAAGCCAGTCTGAAGGATCAGGTTGAAGTTATGGAAGAGGAGCCTATTGCTTTTGGAATGAATGCACTATTGGTTCTTTTCAAGATGGAAGATGTGGGTGGAGCTCAAGACAAGATTGAGGAAAAACTCAGACAAAACCCACTTATTTCCAGTTTTGAAATTATGTCTGTTGGTAGGGTTTGAATATGGATCCCTCTAAAAAAGAGGATTTAAGTGCGCTGTCCGACCAGTATAACGACCCAAGTAGCTTGATGGCAAAAAAAGTTCAAAGAGTGGCCTTTTTGTTGGAAGATGGACGTAGGTTACTTGATGTGGGTATGGGACCCGGAGCCTTCATCAAAGTTGTTGACGGCAAATTTGCGGAAGTTTTTGCGACTGATTTAGACGATGAAGCCATAGAACTTTGCAAAAACAATTTGAAAGGTTCGAAATCAAAAATAAAACTCTTCAAGTCAGACATGTCTCAGATAAAGCAAAAACTTGGGGACATGAACTTTAATTGCATTACTTGCCTCGATGTTTTAGAACATATTTCCTTTGAAGATGCCAAACTTTTCATGAAAGACGTCTACAATATGTTGGAAGACGATGGCATCTTTGTGTTTACGGGCCCGGGCTTCTTTGAAAAAATCAAAATTGCTATGGGGGAGCGTCCCCAGCACCTACATTCACACTCCCCACGCGGTTGGAAAAAGTTAATTGAAAGCTCCGGACTTGAGGTTTTTCGAGTAGAGACGATTCAATACCCCCTTCTCGACTGGAAAATCCTACGGGAAAGACTGCCCTTTTTTGGGATGTGCTGCTTGATTATGGCAAGAAAGCCAAGAGTTTAGTTACCGGGAAAGATATTTAGGCCCACACTTTTCAGCAATACTATGGGCTATCTGTTTAATCGAACGGAAACTAAGGACAAAGTCGTTTTTGAACTGCGCATGAAGAATTGGTACATTTTTACAGCTTTGGCTTTTCTGTCAGTAATCCCTGTTGTTTTCATTGCGGTTAACTATGTTGAAAACATTACCCTTTTTCGGGTGTGGATTGTTTTTACAATGCTTTGTATCTATGCACTTCTTGATGGGGGGGCCATCATGAAAATTATTTTTTCGAAGAACAAAACTCGCGAAGGCTCTGCTTTTAGGTTCAGTAATCCTCGCAAATACATTATAACTAAGTGATTCGAACAGCAAGCATAAATAAATTCCAAGCGCATTGCTTTCATGTCCGACTCGAATGTTAGTATTAAAGAGTTCAAAAAGGTGCCGCCAGGCTGCACAGTCATTCTCGGTTTTCCCGGGACTGGAATGGCAGGTTCCATCTCCTCTGAGTTTATTATCCACAAAAAAGATTTTGAGCAAGTGGGCCACATTCGCAGCCCAAAACTGCCTGCAGTAGCCATTGTTCGTAGGAGTAAACCTCAAGCCCCCGTTAGAATTTATCACAAGGGCAAGACTGTGATGGTAGTTGCGGACGTCATGATTCCCGACAACCTCTGCCATGATTTTGCAGAAGTTCTGGTGAAGTGGATTAAACTCCAGAAACCCAAGGAAGTAATTATTCTTGGTGGAATTGAAAACAAAGACCAGAAGCATAAGAATTATGTGGTGAGTTGGAAGGCTAAGTATTTGGATACCATTAAACTCGATCACATGAAATTGGGTTTTGTTGTAGGTATCTACGGACCGCTTATGATGGAGCTCATGGAAAATAACTTACCCGGTTACTTGATTTTGACTGAGGCTCAACGTGGACCGGATCCAAAGGCTGCAGCTGTTATTGTACGCCACGTTGCTGAACGAATAAAGATGCAAATAGACCCATCATCTCTGGAGAAGGAAGCCGAAAAGAAGTTGGGTACCCCAAAAGTTGAAGGTAAGTCGTGGGATCCGTATCCAAGTATTTACGGATGAGTTTTTATTACTTAGATTTTGATAGGTATGGGGCCGAAGAAGACAAAAGGAACAACCAAATAAAGCTGATTACACGGGGCCCAGTAACCGAATTTGTTTCACACCCGGAAGCAGGCTGAGTTGTTTAACTGCAAGTGCACCGTCCACTACCATTACTTTACCAGTTCCCACTGAATCTCCGTCAATACTTGAACAAGGATTGCAAAATACAATTGCAGCCACTTCCTTGTCCGGACTAATGGTGGCCAACCTCTGCAGGTCAGGACCGATTTTTGGCATTGACATCAAACCGTAAGCTGCAATCACAATGCCTAGAACGAGGAGAATAAGTGGCGTAAATGATTTTTTCTTAACGGCATAACCCTTACGGGTTGGATAGTAGGAATATGATGCGGGATAGGCGTATTTTCCGTAACTTGGTTTTTGTCGTGGCCTCAAAGTTTTACACCCCTTATAACGCGGTATTCTGGACCTGCGGAACTTAATATGCTTTGCTTCAGAACCACTTCTTTTGCCGTAAAACTCCCAATTTCGAGGCCTACGCCCTCTTTGATGAAGTCTCTTGCAAGCTTCTGTCCTTCGGGCGTTCTAACTCTTGCCACCGTTAAATGGCCTGCGAAACGAGATTCTGGAGAAAAACCCAGCTGAAAAATTGCAGAGTCAACTTGCTTCTTAAGATTAAGAAGTAGTGGGGCTTCAACACCAACCCAGACCACACGTGGTTGATGATGATTGGGGAACCCACCAAGGCCCCTCAACTTTATTTCAAAGCTTCCCGAATCCCTCAGGGCATCAAGAGCCGTTCCAACTTGACTCAACTTTCCTGCCCCCATTTCTCCTAGAAAGCGGAGGGTGATGTGTATGTTTTTTTGGGATACAGGTTTAATCCCCGTAGTTATTTTTTTTGATAAAGTCCATCCCAGCTCCGCAACCTTCTTACACAGCTCTTCTGGAACTTCAAGTGCAATAAAGCAGCGAACACTGTCCACTAAATGTCGAATCCCAATACATATTTATGATTTCAACCATAGTGTTCTTTGTGATTGGTGTAATTAAAATTGGTGGGGCCTTTTTTTCCGAACCTTCCACCGAAAAGGTAAATCAAGTTAGAAGTTTTATTGACAATTTTAAGGGAGAGTTGGCTCTTGTTGCTGGTGGGGGCATCCAAGTCAAGGACTATGTTTCTAAATTTCGACCACTCGGCCTGCCTGAGACTTTTCTGGACCACTTGGCAATTGAGATGACACACATTAATGCACAATTCATGGCTAGGGTTCTGAATGGTGTGCACACTAGAACTTTTCCGGAAGTCAAAAATCAGCTTGATAAACTTCCCATTACTGCAGGACAAACTGTGGGACAATCTACTGATGCTGTTGCTGCCACTCTTACGGATTACCTCAAGGCAGACTTACTAATTTTAGTCAAGGATGTGGGTGGGCTCTATCCAAAGGACCCAAAGGAGCACCCGGGTATGAGAGTCATACACCAACTCAGCTTTGAGGAGCTCCGCAAATTTACTAAGCATGATACCAAGGCAGGTTACTACGGGGTCATTGACCCAACCGCCATAAATTCCATTATTCGGGGCAAGATTCCAACGTATGTGGTGGGACTTGATTTTAACTTTGATGAAGGAACTAAAATAGGACCTGCACCTTAGTTTTCGAAAGCCTTAAAACCACCTTCTGGAAGGGGGGGTATGCGCAAAAATAAGCGAGGTCTCAGTTTATTTATGGGAGCACTCATGGTATTTTCAACTCTGGCCTTTGTTTTTACTGGAAGTTTATTTGAAGATGATGTGCCAACTGATGGTCAAGATGAACCTATTTTTGTCAGCAATTGGAATGGAATGGACATCTTCGTTCTAGATACTCCCATTGGCCCAATATACTCACTTGACATTGGAGGTGGATACTTGCAATTTCGCGTGAACCCACAAGAAGCCGTGGCAAATATTAATGTTGAAGGTCAAGTACTCATTTACAACAAACTAATGACGTCGTCAAAAGTTTATCTTTTATTTGAAGAAAGTGAGAATGACGAAATTAATCCCGCAGTGCTCGAATTGACTCGTTTCCTTCGTGGAAGACCATTCGTACTCGAGACTGGAATTACTGCACCTTATCAAGGCAATGAATCGTCGGACATTCCTTACTACAACCCTTGGAATGTGAGTGGTGGTGAGTCTGCTATTTATGTCAAGTTCAGTGGTAAGAATCAAGTAGATATTTGGAATAATACTATTACTGTGACTGGCAATGACCTACACAATGTAACTTTAGGAATAACTAAGCTGGGCCTAATAATGTACCGGCTAATCTAAGAGGTGAATGAATGTATTGGTGGATTGAAGCCTTTGTGAAGATTCTTCCGGCCTACTTGGCCAACACAGCCCCGCTCACCCTGTTGTTCATAGATAGGTGGGGGCTTTTGAAACCCATAACCAAGCCACTTGATGGGGGTAGAAAACTGAAAGATGGAACCCGTCTCTTCGGAGATGGCAAAACTTGGCTTGGCTTCTTTGGCTTTCCACTCTATGGCGTTCTTGTGGCCCTCTTACTTCAGGGAATAAGTACCCACACTTGGTTCTCAGGTCTCCTCTTGGGTTTTGGCGCCTTCTTTGGCGACCTTGCCGGTTCATTCATTAAGCGTCGCAAGCATATGAAACGTGGTTCAAAGGCGGGTTTACTCGACCAAGTTGATTTTATTCTTGGTGCCGTTCTCTTCTCCTTGCCAGTCTTTGTATGGGCTCTTCCCGAATTACTTCTCCTCTTCTTGGTGACTCCCTTTGTCCACAGGACTACTAATTTTATTGGATACAAATTGAAAATGAAGGACGTGCCTTGGTGAAAACGGGAACTGTTATTTTTGACTTAGACGGAACTTTGATAGATGCCGTAAAACTTCATGGTGAAACTTTTGTGCAGGCTTTCAAGGACTTTGGCTTCGACATTCCATTCTCTAAAGTTCTCAACTTAGTGGGGATGACTGGAATAGCAATTGCCACCCAACTGGCAAACCAACAGCTGGCTAAAAAAATCTATGACCGAAAGACTGAACTTTTCTTTGAATGGTTTGACCGCTTCGATGAAATTGAAGGTGCCACTGAAACTATGAATGAACTCAAAAGGCGAGGCAATAGACTTTCAATTGCAACTTCTGGCAATAATCGGGTTATGACCAAAGTTGCAGAGAGATTTGGATGGACCTTTGACTTAATTGTGACGGCCGAAGATGTAGTCAGGGGAAAACCAGACCCAGAAATGCTGAATAAAATCAAGTCCGTCCTTCCCGGCCCATATATTTTTGTAGGGGATACTCGGTTTGACAAAGCAACTGGCGATGCGGCAGGCGTAAGGACACTATTACTGGGAAAAGATTTGCAGAAACTTACCGAATTATTAGACATGAAATTATTTTAAAGTTCGATTCCCGATAGATAAATGCTTTCTAAATTTCGTCCATGGTGGCATAAGTTCAGTGCTAGGAAATTCAAGGGGGCAGGAAAGTGGATTACCCCCAATCAACTCTCTGTTCTAAATTTAATTTTCGGAACCATTGCGGCATATTTAATTTTTATAGACCGCTATATTTGGGCAGTAGTTTTTATTACCCTCTCCGGATTTGGAGATTGGTTTGATGGGGCCATTGCAAGGGCAGACCAACTTGGGACCCCCTTTGGCAGGGTTGTGGATGCAGTTTCTGACCGTTTCGTGGATGGTTTCATATTCTTGGGTATGTTGCCAGCTGACTGGTTGGCGATGCCTGCATTAATTATTACGAATGTAGTTAGTCATGTAGGAGTTAAAGAGCCCAATGCATCCAAGGGCCTCCTTGAACGCCCTGAGAGATTAATTTTAATTTCACTTGCGCTCCTTTTCAATCAGCTCAGGTGGGGGCTTATCACAATAATTGTACTTTCAAGTATAACCCTCTTCATGCGGATGAATTCGGCAAGGTTGATTTACAAAAAATAATCAAACTTTGACCTCAATGGATTGTTTTTTACTTCTTGCATCCATGATGACAGTTCCTAAGTCTGTATTTTTCCCAACTTTAATCTTACCTTTCTTACCAACAACCGCACTGAATAGAAATTCACCATTTACTGTAAAGTTAAGCTGTCTTCCAACCACTTTTCTGTCAAAGTAGAAAGTATAGGCATGGGCAGTTTCATCTAATTGGAACTCAACCTTTTTTGGACCAGAACCTTTGGCTGCGTGTCTATCCTCTCTTGGCAAAGTTTCAATGTCTCGGATATCTAAGCTGACACCCAAGTGTTTCTCTAACTCCTCAACATGCTTGCCCCCCTTTCCTATCATCTTTGGAATAGCTTCCTTGTCGGTGTAGACTACTGCACCGCCCCCACCCGGATTAATTTTAACTTCGAGTCTTTCGTGCGGCACTAATTTTTTGAGTCGGCGCCTCAATTCGTGACCTGCCATTTCTCTGATGGGGTCTTTATCTTCTACTACTGGAACAATAATGGTTTGCTCACCGTAGGTGTAAATTTCAAATTCAGGTTTCTTAGTAAAGAAGTCCTTGATTTCAACTACCGGTCGAGCGAGGTCAGCCTCAGTCATTCCTGATGGAACCTTGACCTTCATCTCTAGTTCGTAAACTTTGTGGACCTGCCCACCTTTTATGAAAAGAACTGTGTCGAGCACTTGGGGGATGACTCCCATCTCAAGACGCCCTAAAAATCGGTGAATGGCATCAATGGCCTTTGCCGCGTGAACCACACCAATCATTCCAACACCTGCCAGCCTCATGTCTGAATATACTTCAAAGTCCCGCGTCTTTCGCAACTCATCATAAACAGTAAAGTCTGGCCGTACCAGTAAGAGCACTTCTCCCGTTCCTGCGGGATCTCCCTCAAGATGGCCATACTGTGTAATCTCCCGCGTCACATTCAAATCCCTCGGATGCTCAATAGTCTTAACTATCTTTTTCTTGGCAGCATAAAATTCTGCCAATGCTTGTGCAAGAGTACTCTTTCCTGCGCCCGGTGCTCCGGCAATTATAATACCTTCCGCACGAGCTTCAAATCTGTCCATTAATTCCTTCTGTAGTTTGTAATCATCGAGAGTTAGTTTAGCAACTGGGCGAACTGCTGTAATTTCAATACCTTTGCTAAAAGGTGGCCAGGCCAGAACAATTCTATAATCTTCATACTGCACCACTGTTGCTCCGCGCTTCTCAATTTCCAGAAAGGCGTCCGGGTTGGCTTTGGTCTTTTCAATAATGTCTTGAGAAAATGCCTCTACGTCTTCAGGCGTCAGCACTTTATCGCTTAACTTTTCAAAGGTCCATCCGCCGGGTTGCCCCTTCTTGGCATAGACCGGGAGTCCGTCCTTTATGTGGACCGACATAGTAGTCTTGTCAAAAAATTTAGCAATGTCCAACTTGGAGTGGCTCTCCTTCTTAATTAAAGAAACTTGAATACCTATGGCCTCAGCTGTTTTAGCATTAGCTGAGCTGCAACTGACTAATGTTCCTCCTTCCGCTAAAGCAATTTCACGACTCTCCCAATCTGCATCTTCAATTGTGAGACGGTCAAGGTAGCGTGGTTGTTCCCCAATGAATCTTAAACTGACTTTCTTTCCGTCGACCAATTTTCTAACCGCATTCAATTCAGCCATCCCAACAGTTCCATCCGTCTTTTTGTCACGCATGGCTCGCTCAACTAGTGCAAGAGTTTTATTGCCAATAATTACCTCTCCACCCTTCTCAACCAGCTTATGAACTAGGCCGGAGATTAGTGCAGAATAGTCTGGAATCATTATCATAGAGAAAACAGCCTCTGGCGGTATATAAACCCATCAGACCTCGTTTTATTTTTGCCCCAACAAGCTATATAATTTACAATGTTGTTATTTTAGCATGGTTAAAAAACGAATAATTTCAGAGGCACTCATCTCCCCCGCAGTGACCGTCATGCGTAATGCTTTGAAACATTCCCGCTTTGTGTCCCAAGAAGAACTTCAAACTATTGCATCGGCGTGTCGTTTTGATGCTTCCATTGTTAGTAGGGGCAATCACTACTTACTTTATCTCGGAAAAAATGAAGCTTATGACCCCTTATTTGGAATTATGGTCCCTGTTAGGGATTCTGAACTCTTGAATGTGGTTGGGGATGAATATATTGCTAAGTTAACCGATCTTGAAGAAAATCCTACCCTAAAACACCTGTATGTAAACTCGGGGGCTTCCATGAATCCCGTCCAAATGGAGGTTTCAAAATTTAACGAGCTTTTACCCAATTATGACTTAACTGATTCTGCAAACCGCCTGACTATCCAACAAAACAACGCCATTGATTGTGGTTTGTATTGTCTAGCTATTCATGAGTACTTGAGTCCATAAACAGTTGGAGGGTTTTGCTTATTGATATAAAGTAGCACTCTCAGTACTGAATGCGCAAATTAGCAATTGTTTTTGATTGGGATTTCACTCTTGGACCTGGCACTTGGAATTATGTTCAGGAAAAATATGATGTTACGGCTAATGTTAAGAAAAACTACCGCCTCTGGAAGGCAGGAGAGTTAACTTTGGAAGACTGGGCTGAAGAAAACTTAGAAGACCTTCGACTGGCAGGCTATACGGATGAAGCCGCTGCAACATTCACGGACTATGAACCGCTGCCTGGGGCCGAGGAGCTGCTTGAAAAAGTAAAGGAACGAAACATCTACACTGCAGTGGCCAGTATTGGTTTCACCCCCCTTGTTGAGCGTTGTTCTAACGAACTAGGCATTGATGAAATATATTCAATGAAGTTTGATATCAATAAGGAGAAGGGCGAAAAGGTAGAAGAAATGATGGTGACCGAACGGAAGGCAGAAATTGTGGAATATTTTCAGAACGATGGCTATACTGTAGTTTTTGTGGGGGATGGTGACTCTGATATTCCCGGCTTCAAAGCTGCAGATGTTGCGGTTTTGATTATGAATCCAAAATTCAAACATGAACTTAATACTGCTCGGGAAATCTGCGAATATGAGTTTGAGAACTTAACAGACTTTGCAGACCAATTTGAGTACTTTATTGAAAATGTGTGAAGTTGTCAAATATTTAAATCCGTGAGCTACTGACTCTATGTCAAACGCCAGAGGCGGTCGTTGTACTGTTTCCATTGGAGTGAGAGGACGTTCTGAAGCTATTGAGGAAGTACTTTGGGAAAAAGACTATGTGTTGGGATTTGATGCAGGTTCCACTGGATTTCAAATATATCTCAAGGAGCAGAATCACCCGCCCACAGATACTCTCTACCAGGTGGCAGCTACTGTTTCAGACCTCCCGTTCCTCGCACAAAAACATGCATACATTATTGATTTTGAGGATTTAGGTGAGAATGCCCATTTTGGTGTCTCCCAAGGCGAGACAGAGTCAGGTTTCCAAAAAATGCATTTGACTGTGAACAATAAAGATGTTTACGAAAATTTGCTTTTTGCCCTTGAATATATTGAGATAGATTTAGTGGCCCAATATCTAAATTACGAGTTAAATAAAGCCAGTGGGCCTTCCGGCCCATGACTATCTAAAGAAACATCTTCTTGAACGCTTTGGCGTATAGCACAACAAATGCAACTAAGTACCAGTACCATTCTAGGCTTAGAAGTGGTGGCCAAAGTTTGGCAATCATTAGTGCCAGTGCGGCTTTACCCAGGCATGCTAACTTCACGTCAATAATGTCCAATTTTCCTAACATTTCATTTCCCTTGTCAATTAATCCCATTAATCTCACCTCTGACGGCACCTCAGTTTTCAATATATATGTTGTACTACGTCTCTGGACGAAGTACAGTTTTTTAATTCCACACTAAGGAACCCCACGTGAATATTATTGGCGGGGGGCCTGTTGGCCTATATACTGCATATTTACTGGCAAAAGGGGGCCACCAAGTCACAGTTCATGAAGAGCATCGTCGAATTGGAAAGCCAGAACACTGCACTGGCATAGTTTCGAGGAATCTCTGGGATATGGTAAAACCCGATTCTGAGGCTATACTTGAAACACTTCAGGGTGCCCATTTTTATGCGAAGGATGAGCACGCCTTCCTTGAACGAAAAAATAAGGTTGATGTGCTCAATAGAACTGTCCTTGATAGACAGCTGGCTGAAATGGCACAGTCAGAGGGGGCCAAAGTTGAGCGAGGAAAGAGAGTGTCTTGGGAGTCATTCGACGGCTTGGTTGTGGCTGCAGATGGGGCAACCTCCCAAACTCGGTATGACTTTGGCCAAAGTGTTGATTTTCTTCCCGCACTTCAATTTGACCTTCGAGAGAGGGCCGCTGCCCTCTGCAGAACTTGTGAACTATGGTATGGTCCTTGGGCGCCCGACTTCTTTGCGTGGGTTGTACCTCATGGTAATCGGGTGAGGGTGGGAATGGCAGCTCAAAATCTCCAAGCTCTCAAGTCCTTTGTTCTAAAGCGCTTTGGCCGGCTTAGGGTGAGTGCACAACATTCTGGATTGGTAATTACGGGGGGGCCCGTTGCTGAAACCTACTTCAAACAGAGGGAACGTGATGTCGTTCTTGTAGGGGATGCTGCAGGACACGTCAAACCCACAACTGGTGGGGGAGTGGTAATGGGTTTGAGGGGGGCCAAACACTTAATTGAAAATATTGATGACTTGCCTTCATACCAACTCCAGTGGAATAAGGACTTTGGCGGTGAGCTTCGTTTTCAAAAATTGGCAATGAAAGTTATTCTTAGGAAGCCCGAGGCCTTTGTTCGATTTTTAGTCAGGTCAAAGGGAGTTATTGAAGTGGGTGCTGATATGGAAATGCAAAGCAAAATAGTTTTCAAAAACCTTCCGAGTGTATTTCGTTTAGGTTTGGACTTGATGTGGCCAAAGTAGGGGGACAATTGCCGTAGAGAAGCTATTTATTTGATGGGGCGCAATCATCCATGCGTACCGGTAAAGCCACTATTGTTGTTGGCGCCCAGTTTGGCGACGAAGGAAAGGGAAAATTTATTGATTATCTTGCGGAACATTTTGATATTATTGCCCGCTACAATGGGGGACCTAATGCCGGCCACACCGTTGAAGTTGAAGGTGAAACTTACAAATTCCACCTCATGCCCTCATCTGTAGTTCGAGGAAAACCAGGAGTTATTGGGAATGGTGTTGTTGTAGATCCCGTGATTCTGCTTGAAGAAATTGAAGCCGCTAAATCCGCTGGGCTTGAAGTTGATTTGACTATTAGTGATGCCGCGCACGTTATCATGCCCTGGCATAAGTGGCTTGACAATGCTGCAGAGGATGCTGGTGTGGGTGTTGGTTCAACAAGGAAAGGTGTTGGGCCTGCCTATGCTGAGAAAGCCAATAGGACTGCGGCTTTGAGAATGAGTGACCTCGTTTCGGATATTTTTCCGATTAAATTGAAAAAGGCACTTGAGCAGCTTGAAGCTCAAATTCCCGCTTACTTTAACGCAACCAAGGAAAATGGGGCGTTTATGGACGTTTTCACACAGTACAAAACTGCAAACTTTGACCTCAAGGAATACGTTGGAGACACACAGAAATTACTCAATGAGGCTCTAGAACAGGGCAAGAAAATTTTATTTGAAGGTGCTCAAGGAACCCTCCTTGATGTGGACCATGGCACATACCCCTATGTTTCCTCCTCAAACTCAACTGTAGGCGGTGCGTGTACCGGCAGTGGTGTTTCACCAACAAAAATCAATAATGTTATTGGTATTGCAAAGGCCTATCTTACCCGCGTTGGTGAGGGAGATTTCCCAACCCGAATGGATGAAGTAACTGAAGACCTCATAAGAAAGGAAGGCAATGAATATGGAACCACAACCCACCGACCAAGGGACTGCGGGTGGCTTGATCTTCCTGCACTCTCATATGCCCATATGATAAACGACTTTTCTGAATTGGCACTCACTAAACTTGATGTGCTTGGTGCGCTTGATGAAATAAAGGTGGCTACCTCATACACCGTTAAGGATACAAAGTCCTCATCCCCACTACGGCCTGCCAGAACTATTGAACCAGTTTATGCCATTCTTGAAGGCTGGGACCATCTTTCTAGAGATGAGTGGGCCGAAATTGCCACTCAGGGTTATGATGCACTTCCCCAAGCAACTAAAGAATATATAACTTTTATTGAGGACGCACTAAAAGTGGATGTGACTTTGATTTCAGTTGGCCCCGGAAGGGAACACACCATCGACAGGAATGTGGAATTTAGAGGATTTGACTACAACTTTTCAAGTTCGAAGTGATTCCCACTGCCTTTATTAAATCTGAAGCCGTAAGGTTCCATGGTTGATGTGAAGTATTCAGATTTTGCAAAGTTGGATTTAAGGGTGGGCACTGTTGAGAAGGCAGACAGAGTGCAAGGGGCAGACAAGCTCTACAAACTTGAGGTTAATTTGGGAACAGAGAAGCGGACCCTGGTTGCTGGCCTTCGTCAATGGTATGAACCCATGGACTTAATCGGCAAACAATTGATTATTATTGCGAATCTTGAGCCAAAGATAATCAAAGGCATCAAGAGCCACGGTATGTTATTGGCAGGTCAAGATTCTTCAAAAGTTGCCCTGCTCCGACCGGATATGAGGTTGGATAATGGTGCTAAGGTAATGTAGTCTGTAGGCGGACAAAACTACTAAAAAACCGTCATTTCGGTATGGCAACGGAAGCAGTAAATACTGCCCCTGTACAAGTCTTCAGGTGATAGTATGGTACAAAAAAACCCGTTCGTATTCTGCATGGTTGATGGTCGAGTAGTTGGAGAGGCCAAAGATTTTACTGAGTTCAAAAAAGCGCTGAGAGTGGTCCCGTTGGAGAGTGTACTCCACCACATTAATCGGGAGGACTTTGCTAATTGGCTTACCTATATTGGTAAGGAGTCAATTGCTGAAGATGTTCGGAAGATAAGGGGAAGCACTGGAAGGGTTAGGGCCCGTATCATAACTACTGTTAATCCTTCTGTGGCCAAGAAAATTCTACATGGTGTGAGGACGGCTGCTGTTAAGAAACGAAAGGCTGCTAAGAAAAAGTCGGTTAAGAAGAAACCAGTTAAGAAGAAAGCCAAAAAGAAAACCGCCAAGAAAAAAGCTGTTAAGAAAAAGAAACGCAGTGCACCTAAGAAAAAGACTAGAAAAGCCAAAAAAAGGTAGGTGCGCCTATCTCTTGAAAGGTGCAATTTCGTGAATAATGTCCACATTACTTATCATCATGCGCCTGCAGCAGTATCTTTGTACATTAAGTTTATCGAGTACCTTTCCGGAGTTTTCTCCCTTGGCAACTTTCTGCTTGTACTCTTCATAGACTGCAGCTACTGGGAAACCACAACTAAAACATCTCATTGGAATTAACATATCATTTACCTCTTACCTTTCTGTGCCGCAGCTCTTGGTTTACTTCGTCCTGGCTTCCACGGTTCACCCTGACGCATATCTGCAACTAAGAGTGTTCTGTCGTACTCAAGAAAAGTTTTCTTTATTTTTTCTCCACCGAACTCAGCCAAGGCCTTACCAACTGCGGTGCGAACTGCATCCGCCTGTGCGCTGGATCCACCGGAGCGGACATTGATTTTAATGTCTGCTTTCTTCCAGAGGTCGCCTGAGAGGAAGAGCGGTTCTCTGATTCTGTCGCATAGATATTTTGGCCCCCAAATCTCGAGCGGTTTGCTGTTGATGGTGAGGTTGCCTGTTCCAGGCACCAAAGTAGCTCTAGCAACGGCTATTTTCCTCTTGCCTACTGTACTAATTTGTTCGATTTTTTGCTTAGGCACAGCCTAAACAGCCGATGGTGGTTTAAAAGCTTTTTCGCAAGCTGCCCAATAATCTAATAAAAATAAAAAATAACCCTTGATTCCCATTTGACTGGAAAACTTTAATTGCGCTTCGATTTGAAGCATTCCTGGCAATAGACCGGTCTGTCCTGTGAAGGCTTGAAAGGAACTTCGCATTCCTTCTTACATTCTGCGCAAACTGCCTTATGCATTTCTCGGGGCCCGAAGTTTCGTCCGGATCCTCCTCTAAATTCGCTCATGCTTCTTAAACCGCATCTCGTGTTTAAAGCTTTTACTAAAAGGTTTATTATTTAAATTTCAAACTGCCCGCACCCCTTATGGATACTTATTACGTGGTCGGTGACCTGCCTACTCACCTTCTTCCCAAGGGGACCCCGATTAGGGAAAAACTTGAGGCGGAGATTAAAGGCACCTTCCAATTGCTCAGGGAAAAGGGAGCTGAGTCTCTAATTTTTGTGGGCATACAGGAGCGGGGTAATAGATATCCAATAAAGAGCACATCCAAACTTCCATACGGGAGTGTGTACAATGTGAATGAGGAAAATGAGTATGACTTTTCAAAGTATGGGACTGATAAATTTTACAAAGAAAGGGACCTGCCCATTGTACATGAGACTTTTATGAAGGCCTGGTTGGATACGGGATACTCTTCCGCATTCGTAGTCGATGCAGCTTTTCTAAAAAGTGCAGTTGAGCTCATTGAAAGACAAGGAAAAACTGTAGAGCTCGTTGACAGAACCTATAACAATCCCTGCTTCAAAGACACCTAAACCCTAGGAACCCAACCCAGATGTTTACAGATGTCACCCAGTCGAACAAATTTCTTTTTCTCAAGGTCTGCCTTGTATTCCGGCAAACTTTCAACTTTCATTCCCTCTAAATTTTCAGGAACGCCAATATGAACCATTATTCGTCCAAGCGCCGCCTTACCTCGTCGGTTTTGCTTAGGCAACATTCCGCGGACTGTTCGCTTAAAAACTAAGTGAGGAACCTTTGGGAAAAAGGGTCCCATGTATCTGTGACCCCTGTCATGAAGTTCCTTGTATTCTACAAATAAATTATCTTTCTTACCAATAATTACTGTTTCTTCAGCATTTACAACTACAATTTTTTCTCCCATGAGAAGTTTCTTGGCTAGTGCAGATGCGAAGCGTCCAAGAATCATGTCCGTTGCATCAAGAATTATAGTCATCAAATCACCATCTTTAGTTTTTTCCCTACTTTGTCTTTGTCGAGCAACTCTTCAATCAACATGACTTTTCCGCTGGCTGCCTTAATTTTTTCGACCGCAGTCTCGGAAAATTGGTATGCTGCTACGGTCACTTTGCGGTCTATCTCGCCTGCACCCAGAAGTTTTCCAGGCACGACTACGGTTTCTCCACCCACTATATTTCTCCTTAATTGAGAAACGTTAACAGCGATGCGCTCTCTTCGAGGGGCAGATAGTCGCTTGCCTACGGCAAACCAGAATTTGCTCTTGGACTTGGATAAATCCACAAGAAGCCTCCCTATACGGGGATCTTCGAAGTTGCGCTTCAGGATTCTCTTTCGTAGCACCACGGACTCTTCGGTTAGAGTGGTTTTTAAGAGTTGCGATAGTCGACACGCTTAAATCCGACTGCTCCCAAGCTCTACATGATAATTACCGGAAACGGCCTAAAGAATGCCATGGAATCTCGCATAAAAATAGAGCCTTTCAGACGGGACCAGCTTAGTTCAGAAACCTACGATATCACCCTTGGAACAGAATTCCTGCGCTTGAAGAGTGAGGAAACCCCAATTCTAGACCCTAAGAAAATTGATGTGGTGGGCGAACGAATGTTCAGCAGGGATTTCATACTCCAGCCCAATCGATTTGTTTTAGCACGAAGCGAGGAGTGGCTCGAACTGCCTGCAGATGTCATGTGCATGGTTTCTGGAAAGAGCAGCCTTGCGAGACTGGGCCTACAAGTTCATGCAGCTGCAGTGCTTCACTCCGGTCACAGAGGTTATGTGGTTTTGGAAATTAGCAACCTAAACTCTGTGCCTTTCAAATTAATTAGTGGTCTACTAATTGCACAACTGCTTTTCTTCAATGTAGAACCTTCAGAAGAATACTACAAATTAGATATTGCGACCTTTAAGACACAGAAGAAGATTGAACTTCCCGAGCGACTAAAATTTTAGAAGGGATGATTTAATGGTAAGTTGTTCTTCCTGTAATAAGTCGGCAGTTTATTATGCGCAACACTTCGGTAAACTTTTTTGCAAGAGTCATTTCAAAAAACACATGGTCATGAAACTTAAGCGCGAGTTATATCGTCTCAAAGCAATAAAGCCAGGAGAAACGGTTTTGATTCACACTAATGGAAGTCCAAGTTCTATGGCTGCACTGGACTTAATGGTGAATGCAACCAGCACTTGGAGAATAAAACTTTTGAAAAAACACAGCAAAGAAACTATAGATAAGCATGTGTTCACTAATTTTTTACAAGATGGAGTGAATGGTATTTTAAAAGGTATGATGACAGGTGAATTAAAAACTCAGGAAAGCATAAGTGGCAATGAAGTAAGGCCCTTCCTTATTTTTTCTGGAAAAGCACTAGCTACCTACGCAATACTCACAGGACTCAACTTTACTGAAGGAGAAACTAAAGAATTGAGCACAGTTTTCCAAAGTGCTTCTGTTGCACTCTGCTTAAACTTCACTAAAGCATACGAGAAATTAAGGCAGGAATTTTAACCGCACCCACTGAGAAGTAAGATGCAACTAGGAGCCAACACACTGCAGACAGGCCCATGAGGCCCAATTTCATTAGATTGGACTTGAATCTAGTTGCAAAATAAATTGAGGCAAGCCCCCCTGTGATTAGTATCACTAGGGGAATTGATGACGCAACGTGTTCATACATAAGTACAAAGAAACCTTTGTTCACTTCTGGTGTCTCTTCTGTGAAGGTTTGTGTGCTGATTATATTTCCTCGCTCGTCTTTTAATGAAATCTTTTCTCCCGG
>JAAOXW010000002.1 GCA_018221005.1 Candidatus Altarchaeota archaeon | reverse complement strand
ATGGGAGAACCACCCCTCCAATTAAATTCGAACGTGGAAGCTGAAGGGGAATTGCCTACGGCAGCAATACCTTTGAAGAGTGGGTTGATTCCGATTGGGTTTTTACTTTTAATATCAGGCATCTTCTTTGTAAATAAGAAAGTGAAGTTTGATGAAATGAAGGAGCTTAGGATGAGTTTTACTCAAGATTTAATAAAAGTAAAGAACGATGCGGTAGTTGTGAACGATTTTGTCGGAGGAGGTAATGAAAATGGCAAGGAAAAGTAGTGGACTCATGAAAGACAAAATGAAACACCTTGTAAAAAAGTCAAAGACCAAGGTAGTGAAGTCTTTGAAAAGTAGAGCCCCAGTCAGAGCCAAGAAGCAAGTAAAGCCGAGAAGTGTCACTAAAAAGCCAACTCGTCAAAATAAACCGGCAGCAGTAAAAGAAAAGGTTGTGACGTCCAAGGAAGTAGAAAAAACCGAAGCTGTACCAGAGGTTACTCCAGAAGTGCCCCAAGAAACCCCTTCCGAAACACCTCAAGAAGTTTCCTCTGAAATACCCCAAGAAACCCCTCCGGAAGAACCAAAGGAAGAAGAAAAGACAAAAAGTCCAGAGGAACCTGAGGAAAAAAAAGAAACCCCGAAAGAGCCTGAAGAAAAGGCAGAAGAAACATCGAAAGAAAAGGCAGAAGACGATAAGGGGGAGGAAGAGGAAAACAAAGAAAAGACAATAGGGGAAATTGTCGAAGAAGAAGGTCTAGTCAGTGAGCCTGACCGCGAGTCCATGCTAGGTCAAGAAAAGCTTCCCACTGTTTCTGAAGTGGTTGTAAGGATAGATAAACTTGAAGGGAAGTTAGACATGTTCCACGGAATGCTTGACGCCTTCAATCAACGTATTATGGATTTAACTGAAAAATTAGGGGACACACGTCGAATGGTTTTTGAGAGGGAAAAGGCTGCAACCAAATTAGATGGAGCTTTTCAGCGAGTTGCAACTATTGTTGAAGAAACCGATCCACAAAAAATTACGAAGAAATTTGAAAAGTTTAATGTCAATCTTGAAAGAAATAAATCTGAAATTGAAAGACTCAATGATTTACTTGCCTCTGCCAATGAAAAAATAAGCAATGTTACAGAGAGATTCGAAAAGGTAAAGAGTGTGGACAATATTATGACGGCAGCACGAGAAGTAGAGAAACAAACTAAACTCATTGATGAAGGACGAAAATATACTGACAAATTAGCAGGAAAGGTTGAGGCGATGTTTTTAGAAATGAATGACAAGCTCGGCTTCATTAAGAAAAATGTTGACAAAGTGGAAATGGTAGACACTTTATTAAATGACAATTCAAAAAATATTGATAAAATTACTTTCAGACTTGACGAAGAGGTCGTAAAGAAAAGACATCTTGAGAAAATGTTGGACTCTCTAAAGGATGTTATTGTTGAGGAAACAGCAGGTATAAGTCCCGTTGTGTTCGAAAACATGAGGAGACGAGTTGCAGTACTTGAAAACCATAAAAAATCTATCGAAAAATTAGAGCAAGAAAAAATAAAGATGGATGAATTAATGTCTGCGCTTGAAAGGGACGGCAGGTCTAACAAAATTAGTAAAAAGAGTTATGAGGAACTCAGGCTCAGTGTCGAAAGAAAAATGCAGGAAATAAATTATGTTATTCGTAAGAGGAAGGGCATAGATGAGGAGCCGGTATCGTTTATGGAGGCGGAAAAGAAAAAGGAAGAACTTCAAGAAAAGGTTTCCGAAGCCACAGAAACAGAAAGTTCTGAAGAGGGTGAGAAGGCCAAAGAAAAACAGGAAAAACCTGATAAGAAAGATAAAAAGAGCAAGAAAAAGGAAAGCTTAAAACTTACAAAAGACGACCTCAAAAAAATGAAGGAAGATGAAGAAGCACTCAAAAAAGATGCTGAGAAAAAACTCAAAGCTGCTCTAGAAAAAGAAGCAGATCGAGAAAAGCAGGAATTGGAAGAATTGGAGAAGGTTGACGAAGAAGAGATTGTACAACCAAAGAAGGAAGGAGAGGAAGGGGAAAAGAAAGAAGAAGGGGAGAAACCTGAGGGAGAAGAGAGTGACAAAGTAGAAGAAGGGAGTGGGGGGGGAACAGAGGGCACCGAACTTCCTGAAGCGGCAACAGAATCCCAAGAGGCTGGGGCTCTTGAACCAAAGTCAGACACAGTCACGGAACCGAAATCTGAAGCTGTAGATAAACCAGTTTCTGAAGCTTCTCCAGAACAAGTAAAAGAAACAGAATCGGCTCCCGAGAAAGAATTAGAACCTGTGAAAGTTGAAGCTCAAGCTACAAAAACTGAAGTCCAAGAAAAAACAAAGGAAACCTCTAAGGAAATAGATGGGGGGGTTTCCGAGAAAGAAGAAGAGAAAGAGCCAAAAAAACGAAAAGTCAGAAGGTTGCGCAAGACAGACAAGAAAAAAAATAGATTAGAAAAGGAGCCTGTCAAAAAGCTTGGAAAGACCAGCAAATCTAAAGCTCTGAAGAAAAAAACTGCCTCAAAAAGGAGTGGGAAAAACCAGGCAAGTAAATTGAAGAAACGCCTACTTCAAAAATCCCTTTAATTCATCGAATGTTTCGCGGGAAACCAAACCTTCTTCATACTGTTTTCTAAGGAGTTCAACCAAATCAGAGGTGGGTGCAACTTCTCGTTTTTCTCCCATGATTTTACTCACCTTTCGGATGGCTCTCTTGCGTTGACTTGAAAATTCAAGGGACATTCTTCTTGCGAGGAGGACGAGGACAATTATAATTACAATTGTTGCTAAAATGGCCAAAATTAGTTCTAGTGATATGCTCGGAATCTGTGGACGGAAAATGACGGGACTGGCAATTGAAAGCCGGTACTCTACTTCTTCAAGAGTGTTTTCAATTTCAGAAATGGTGTTTATGGCATCCACCGTTTTATCTTCACTGAGGTAAATTTCAGCGGCGGAAATCATATCGCGGGATTTTCGCAAGAGTGCCAACACGCGAGACACGTCAGCACCAGATGCTGCAAGTTCACCTGCCCGTTCCTCCAATTGGCTAATGCGATTATTTAGGTTGTCTATCCGAGCCTGGAGGGCTGCAATGTTAGTTTTGAAAACGGTTAATTTGTAATGTTCTTCTATTTCAACTTCAGTAGCAATTACTCTCATTTTCATAACATATGTCCGCGCTTCAGCATCACTTGGTACAGTAAATCGGATAACTACATATCCTTTGGATCTTGGTGCGAGATAGGGAATGCTGCGAATAACTTCAAACCAACTCGTAGGTACACCTTCAAAGAAAACGGTCAAGTCTGACAAGTCAACTGTGCCTGTGTTTTCTAGTTCAACTGTTAAGTAGGCCACAGCCCCCTTGGACATGAAAAGTTCATCAGGGAATAAGTTATTCACAGTCACTTCAATAACTGCGGCATCAACGGGTTCCAGTATGGGGGGAATTAAGGGGGGCGTTTCTTCTTCGGGTTCGACAACTTGGAAGGTTCGTGAAGTCTCAAGGACAGGTTGAAGAGGTGAATAGCGCATCCTTACATTTAGGGTATAGATGCCTAGCGGTTGATTGCTGTAAATATTCATACTGCGATCCACGCTTCTCTCGTTTCCGCCCTCAACGTAGATGGGCTGACTGCTTATATTTTCGTAGACATTTCCATTAGAATCTGTAATCCAAAAATCGACAAATACATCTTGGCTGACATCCCCCATATTTTGAAGTAGAAGCGTAAAGTCCACTTGTCCACCTTGTGGCGCTTCGGCTAAAATGCTTTCAATGACAACGTCGTAGGGGCCTCCTTGAGATACGCGGAATGAATCAATAAATTTGAAGAGGCGTCCCCCCTTCCAGACACTCATGTCTGCTAAATAGTAACCGGCACTGGTGTTAATTGGCATTGCATAATCATAGAGGTACATTAGAGTTTGATTGGTTGAGGTTACTGTGTCAAACCCAGAAGTTGCAGTTAGGAACACATTCTGTGCGGGATCATAAACAGTAATTTCCATTGAGTCGGGGGCTTCAATTTCACGTTGTGTGTGCAACATGAGGTAGAAATCCATTACGGAATTAGGATACCAGGCGACACTAGTAGTGAAGTCCCCTTCATATCTTTCAACAACGGGGAGAAGATAGATGTGGCTGTCGTTCACTAATTGTCCGGAGATTGAATCATAATGCTCAGCATAAAGTTCAAAGCGGTAATCTCCCAACGGCGCATCACTTGGGAATAAGAAAGAAGGTATGGGTTCATAAGTTCCATTCACTCCTGTTTGTCCTGTGAAATTCATTCGCATATTTCCATCGGGATCGTAAATTGTGAAACTTATATTTGATGGGAGCTTGACAGTTGTAGTATCTCCCGTTGTCAAGTATATCGATGAAGATTCTCCAGCAAAGTAAAGTCCAAATCCGGTTCTGACAGATGCATTAAGTTTTGGGTAAACGTATACGGAAGTTGAGTTTTGACCAGAGATGGCGAGGGCATCTGTTACAAGCACGGTGAAGGTGTAGCTCCCCGTGACATTCAAGCTTCCCCACCCTCCAGGGAAAGTATCGTAGTACAGCCAGGAATTATTGAAGTTGGTCACATATGCCATGTCGTGGGTCACAATAAGTCCCCCAGGCTTACTCACTCTCAAACGCACACTAGCAAGCCCCTGCATTGACATGTCCGTTATATTGGCGTAAATGATAACAAGCCCGTCATCCTGCATAGTGATGTTTGAAGATTGGTTGAGAATAATTATTGGGGGCTCTGACGGAAGGAGAGTTATGTTGAAGAAAGCCCAGTCGGGAGAACCAGTCCCAGTTGTGAGGTTAAACAGGTATGAAATGTTGTAGAAGTCTCTTTGGATGCCTGTGAAGTTCCAGCGGAAATTGGCTTGGCTTGCCCCCTCCTTCGGAAGAGTGAAAAGTGTTTGATTCACATATGTGTGATTTTTGTAATTCTCTGTAATGTTAATGTCGAATTGAACATTTCCAGTGTTGATAATTGTAATATTGCAAATTTCTCCCTCATCTTGTGTCATCGCTGCAAGGCAGTTATTAGGAGAGAGATACCACGAGCGTGAAATTGGAACTTCTACATTTATTGGACGCGTTATATTGGGCGCGTTAGAGCTGTTTAAGTAGAAGGTTCCTGAATAGTTTCCGGGGTCTTTTCCCGAAGAAATTGTAACATTCACCCAAACAGTTGTGTTCATTCCGACAGGAATAGTAGAGAGAAGGGGATCAAAGGAGAAAGAGAAGTTTCCATCAAAACCGACAACTGTGAATGCTGCATTAATTACATCAACATTCCCAAGTCCCGTGACTTGAATTCCTGTAAAATTAGTGGATTGTCCTTGATTCCCAATTCCTGAGATGTTGAGGGGGGTGACATTCACTTCCGGGTTTGTAGTTACATTAATTTGAAGTTGGGTTGCGTTATACTTGACGCCAATACCAGGATTGTACCAACTCACATTTACAATTAGGTTGTATATGGTTGGGGGTGCCTGTTTAATTGCAATTTCAAAAGGTTTGGAACAGTTTTCCCCGGGGAGCATATCTCCACAGTTAGCCACATTGTTGGTGTAGTTGGTAATCCACGTGGGGGGGCCTTCGATTGAAATGTTAACAGCTATGCCTGTAGAAGAGCCAGTGTTGGAGGTGTTGACTTGAAATGTAAAATTAGTGAATTCAAACCAACCTGTGTTATCTGCCTGTATGAAGAGGGGTTCTACTTCAAGATTCATTTCTGTCTCGAGTAATTGTAGTTCAAGAGCTACAGAATCAGAGAGTCCGGTTGATTCATTCACAAACAACGTTCCATAAAAGGTTCCACGTGAATGGTTTGAGGGAACAAATACCCAAATTTCAACAGTTTGATTCAAACTTGCGTTTAACTGGCTGATGTTCCATGGAGTGAAATTAAAAGTCATATTCTGAAGACCCACTACACTAAACGTTACATTAACAAGTTCAAAGTTACCAATTGAATTAACAGTGATATTTTGAATAAAGCTCCACTGGCCGGGTGTTGCTACGGTAGATATATTGGTTTCTGAAACATTCATCGCCGGATTCTGGTCAACCGTAAGATTAACGAAGCCGCTCTGGTTTGAAACATTCAAATCGGGATCGGTCCAAAATACAGTTCCATTGAAGGGATAGTCCCCAGGCACAGTTGCATTTGGTGCGGTGACTTCAAAGTACAGTAATTTTGATTCCAATAAATCAACAAAACCAAGAGTTACAAAAGTAGAATTACTGGCCCACCCGCCTGGAAGGTAGAAAGTGAAGTTGGCATTGTCGGCGGTACCATTTCCAAGATTGGTTACATTGGCCAACACAATTATAGTTTGGTTTTCTGCTTGTGTGATGTTATCCCAAGTTGCTCCAGGAGGAACTTCGCTAATAGCTACTGAAAAGGTTGTATTGAGCTCTATTACAGTGAAGGTGTTGAGCCCCATGCCCCAATTATTATCCTTCGAAGACGTACAGTTGAGAGTATAGATGCCATAGCTGTCGGGAGAGGTGAAGTTGAGGGTGTAGTTTCCATTGCCTTCATCAACAATAGTGGCCCCAGATTGTCCGTTCCAGCTACAATTGACATTAGCACCAAAGATGGTTGTGTCGTTCCGGTAATTTTGCAAAACAAGAGTTGCATTTACTCTACGTGAAGCATAGCCATATGGATTTTCGATGAAAAGCTGGGACGAGAACTTGTTGTGGACCGTAAATGAGGTGTTACTTTGATTTAACACGTTATCGGAAATGCCGTATGCAGTGATGGATACATTCCAGACTCCGACATCAGATGTGTTGGTAACATTGTAGGTAGTTGTATACACTAGGTCCCCTGCGCTCCCGTCCCCATGGCTTCCATCGTCATACAACGGGAAAGTTTCGTTTCCCGAAGAGTAGAAGAGTGTTGCGTTCACCGACTTGGTCAAATTGCCAGAATCATAAGTTAAGTTTAGATAGATGAGTGCAGTTTCGTTTCGATTATAGTGGAGGTAGTCGGTGCTCGCATTAATTTCAACTTTCCATCGTTCGTAGCTGTGAACGCCGATAATGGGTGAGAAAGTGAATCTTCGTGACAAATCTCGAATTTGGTTGGAGGAGGGTGAACCCTTAATATATTGAGGGCTGTTAAAGTGAATAACTGCTTCTTCTGAAATGTTGGCGCCAGACGCTATTGTTACTTGGTCTAATTCAATGCCAATGTAGCCTGAGGACACATTTCGATCTTGTGCTGAGAAATTAGAAACACTTTCTTCTTTGTTAATTATACCGACGTGGTAGTTAGCGAAGTCAGCCGCGGCCCATTGCCACGAACTGGGGTCGGAGTTATTGCCTTGGACAACAAAATCGAAACCTGCACGGAAACTTTCAAACCTCATGGCCCCTGCAGGAGTGGAGCTTCTGTTAATTGCATATGCTGCAGTGTTGTTAAAAATTTGTTCGACCTTCACCCACTGATTGAGCCAGTAAAAGGTATATCTGAAAGTCATCCGGCCTTCGGTATTATTTCCAGTTTGATTCCAGTAAGTTTCATTTGCAGTGTGTTCAAAGACAAATCGCAGTGGACCTTCATGAATTACTTGAAAAGGCTCTGCTTCAAAAGAAAAGTTTGAGGATGTGTTAGTATATTGTGAATAGATTAGGGGGCGTTCGTCGTCTGCAGGTAAAGACCAGAAATCATTGTCGTTAAAGTCCTGCACTCTATAAAAACCAGAGGTGAGTTCACCACGTTGTGAATCCAGCCAAAACCTAACTCCGGTGTTCGCTTCAGGCTCAACTGAAACATTCACATTCAAGATTTCCCCGTTGAGAGTATAATTGAAATCTGTATCATAGGTTGGTGCTGCGTGAGAAGTTTCATTGGTGTCGTAGTAAATACAAAAACTCTGATTTTCGTAGGCCTGTGTTCCGTTCATGTGGAAAATTAATGTACCGAGGGCATTCGTGGTGGGCTCATAAATTGATGCTTCATCAAATTGGTAATATTTTTCGCCAATAATTGCGCCACTAGTCGTATCTTGCTCAATCACTCTTGTGGTGTTTTTGTTAAAGGTTGCGCCACCCCCCATCAAATTTGTAAAATTAAGGTCGATCTCAATTGGCCAATCTGTCCGGGAATAGCTGGACGAATTAATACTGATACAATAACGATAACTCCAGCTCGAATTCCACCACTCCATGGTTGTGGCCTGAACTGGCACTAGGATAAAGAATAGAGACAGAACAAGAGCTAATCGAAGTCTGGAATCCATCAAAAGTCATAGAACCCGGAGTATTAAAAGAATTACACTCGCTAATTGCTCCAAATCCGCAGAATCGGACGCTCCGTTCTTTTTAACTCCAGAACAGTAAAATTATCGGCGTTTCAGGTGAATATCCATCTGTGGATAGGGAATTTCAATCTTATTCTTGTTCAAGGCCTCGTATATCTTCTGGAGCATTTGAGTCTTAACTGAAAACGCTTTTGACGCGGGGGCCCAAGCGCGAATGGTTAATTCAACGGAAGAGTCCAGTAAATTGTTTATCCAAATTCCAGGACCGGGGGAATCAAGAACAAAGGGTTCATCATCCAGAATTTTCCTAATGACTTTAATGGCCTTATCGACCTTGCTATTGTAACTGATACCCAGTTTGTATTCAATTCTCCGCGCAGCAGTTTTCTTGTAATTGGTAATTTTTGAATCAAAGACTTTTGAATTTGGCATACGAACAATCGGCCCTTCCCAAGATCGTAGTCGAGTGCTGAGGGGGGTAATGTCAAGTATGACTCCACTCGTTCCTTCAATGTCAACTGCATCTCCAATGTCCATGGGTCTGTCAATATAGAGAAAAATTCCTGAAATGAGATTTGATACCGTTTTCTGACTGGCAAACCCAATAGCAATACCAAGTACACCCCCGGCAGTTAGAAGAATTTGCACATCCACTCCGAGAAGTGAAAGCACAACCATAACCAAGATGAACATGAATACGTAGTAAACAATGCGGGACAAACTCTTGGCAGTTCCACTCGGCATATTTCTCTTTAGGGCTTTTT
>JAAOXW010000047.1 GCA_018221005.1 Candidatus Altarchaeota archaeon | reverse complement strand
TTAGAAAAATAAAAAATAAATAAACTTGGCCCGAAGGCCAAATTTACATCTCCTTAGGCTTTAGCTCAGTAATCATACCTACGCCAACAGTCATACCCATATCTCTCATAGAGAAGCGTCCCAGTGGTGGGATATCTTTGAACTTCTCTGCAACCATTGGTTGGTTGGGGGTAATCTCGACGATGGCTGCATCACCAGTCTTGATGAAGTCGGGGTTTTCTGCCGCGACCTGACCTGTCTTAGGGTCAATCTTCTTCAAAATCTTGGTGATTCGGCATGCAACTTGCGAAGTATGCATATGGAATACAGGCGAGTAGCCTACTGCCACCACGGTTGGGTGGTTCAGGATAACAATTTGTGCCGTAAAGTTTTCCACCACAGTGGGTGGGTTCTTAGCCGGCCCGCAAACGTCTCCACGTCGCACATCTCCCTTACCAATACCTCGGACATTGAAACCTACATTGTCACCCGGCTTGGCTTCCTTCATCTGCTGGTGGTGCATTTCAATCGACTTAACTTCACCACCTACATTTGAGGGCATGAAACTTACTTGGTCGTTGACTTTTAGTACACCAGTCTCAATCCTACCAACAGGTACTGTACCAATACCAGAGATGGTATAGGAGTCCTGAATAGGTAGTCTTAGAGGCATTGCCATTAGTTTTTCCAGACTTGGAGCTTCGAAGTACTTGTCAATTGCTTCGAGTAGAGTCTCCCCCTTATACCAAGCGGTGTTCTCACTCTTCTTAGCAATATTGTCGCCCAAATACCCTGACGTTGGGATAAATGGAATTTTACTTGTATCGAAACCCATGAGTTTCAAAGCAGTGATGAGTTCTTCTTTGACTTCACCGTATCGCTTCTCATCAAATTTGACTTCATCCATCTTGTTAATACAAACAATTATCTGGTTGATACCTGCTGTTTTGACTAAGGTTATGTGTTCCTTGGTCTGGGCTTGCGGGCCCTCCTTTGCAGAAACCATCAGAACTGCTGCATCAGCTTGACTGGCACCAGTAATCATGTTTTTGACGAAGTCTTTGTGACCTGGAGCGTCAATAACTGTCACGTAGAATTTTTTAGTTTTAAACTCGTGATGCGCAATGTCAATAGTCAGACCGCGCTCTCGCTCTTCTTTGAGACGATCCATGACGAATGCGAATTCCCAGGTGGCCTTTCCTGCCTCTCCTGCTTGTTCCTTTAGTTTCCTCATTACGTTTTCAGGTACGTGCCCTGTATCATAGAGCAACCTACCTACGGTAGTACTCTTACCGTGGTCCACGTGTCCTACGAACACGACATTTAAATGTGGTTTGTCTGCCATTTTTTTCACCTATTGATTCTTAACTGGAGAACATAAAAGCCGGTTTTTTAAATATATGCCTTGGCAGGATTCCTGTGGAAAAGCGATATAAATCAAGAGATAGCTACTGTTTTATGTCCGATAACGAGCCCTATCAGGGAAGTGAAGTCGACAACTCAATAAAAACTGTAATAAAAACCATTAAGGTTGGGCCTGACACACAACCTGCAGTCAAATGGCCCATCATCACTGCTCTAGCGTTTGTAAAGTATGAAGATTATACTCTGGCAGAAAATACACTGGAGAGGGCGAGAAGTAACCTTGAGACTTATTATCGAGCTAACAAGGGGCCAGCTTTGGACGAAAAGGTATATGCAGATTTGAGCCAGGCAATTGATATGACCAATGCCTTGATTGTATTACATAAAGATGGGAGAGTGGCCAAAGAGTATGTTGAAGAGCAAAACATGGATGAAAAACTATACTTTGACATGGGCATGTCGGACGAACTCACGGGCGCTGTCGTGATTTTATTTCTGGGTGGTCAAATACCGCCAGATTATTTTGAATCAACTTAGAACCGAAGGAGCCCCTTGACTATTTTTCCGACCTCTTGCATATTGTGGGTTGAAAAGTCAGCAATATTTTCAACCGCCTTTCCAAAGCCAATCACTTTCATCTCGGCTTTCTGAGCTCCAAAAACACCGCTGATGCCATCTTCAATCACGATGCAGTTTTCTGGAGTCATTTTCAATAATTCTGCACACTTCAGAAAAATATCGGGGGCTGGCTTGCCATGGGGCACTTCACTACCAGCAACGATTACCTCAAAATGATCAAAGACGGCTAAAGAAGTCAAAATTTGCTCAATCCACTTTCGATTGGAGGATGATGCAACAGCAAGAGGAACTCCCTTGGCGTGTAGTTCGTGAATTAACTCAACTGCACCTTCAATGCTATCCACGCCCTTTTCAATCGCTTCACCAAATAACTTTCGCTTCACACTGCAGAGTTCATCCACATTGGCAGTTTTCCCATTTTCTTTCAAAATAGTTTCAAACATTTCAAAGTCACGCACTCCGGCAAAGCGGGCACTGATTTCGTGTCCTTCTATTTCAATTCCTTGTTTGCGGAGGAGGTTGGCTTCAATTTCGCCATGAATTTTCTGAGTATCTGCAATTACACCGTCCATATCAAAAATTACTGCTTTCACAAACTCCCAACATGTCCAACTACTTAACAAGTTCGGAAATAGTTTTTGCAGCCGCCTCAATTACGTCCTTACCTCCGGACGGAATGGAAACCCGGTATATTGTAGGCCAATGGGTTGAGTCTAAATCCTCCAAGAAATTCAGTATATGGCTGACTCGCTCAAGATGAACATCCTTATTCAGATCCCAGAAGACTGATTCATGGTATAGGGGGTTGCTTTCCAAAAGTCTTCGAAGTTCAGAAAGGGTCTCGTCAGTTGAGACTTTTTCAACTTCGAGATGTCCTTTGTTTACTCGATTTATTACAAAAACCGATGAAATTTTATAGGTTCGACTTGGGTCTCCAAATAAATCAAAATCAAAATAGAATTTTTTCGAAAGTGTTTTTTGATAAGTCCTAAAAAATTCATCTTTTCTCCGCTTACCTGGGAAATAATTGGGATCAATAACTCTCATAATGTGGCGCCCCATATCCCACATTGCAATTACATATTCTCCTTTGGGCGGTCCAACCACAGAAAGCCCATTTTTGTCAATCCCAATAAAGGGCATGTCGGATGAAACAAGTTTCCTGCTTTTGTTACTATGTTGAATCTGAATGGTGTCCAATTTTTCCAATTTTTTTAGGGCCAATTTGAGCTCAACTTCATTAGTGGGAACCGGCTTGAAAACATCATAGGGGATTTCCATCCCGAGCAGTTTGGACGCTATGGCAGTTTTTCCTGCGCCCTCCCCCTTCGAAGGGTCAATAGAAGGGTCCTGGACCAACATAAAAACAGAGTCCTTTCGAGCAATTGAAACTGCAATTATGTTAATTGGGTGCTGGAAACTTTCAAGTACGGATTGATAAGGGAGGGCCAAGTTTAATTCATTAAGTAAGATGTGAAGGTTTTTCTCGAGGGCGGGTTGAGCTTCTACGAGTTCCGATAGATAGGTCTTCAAGCGAGTATTGAAGTCGTCCCTGTACTTAACACATTTCTGGGAAAAAAGGCGTTCCACCACATAATTGCTGTGGCAAGCGCTTATTTATTACTAACCGTCAGGTCAAGAATTCATTCTTTGATGAATTTCGCTAGCCACTTTCTTAATGGGGTAGCTGTCAGGTGCAGTTTGAATAGTTACTTGAAAGATGCGAGGCAATCCTTTGGTGTTTGGTCGTATATCTTTCATCATAAGGTCAATCCGCTCTTGGTAAACTTCAGAATTGACGTGCCAGAATTTTGAAATGTTCTTATAGTAATGGGGGTTGCGTTTGAATAGATGTTTAAGTTTCTTATATTTGGAGTCTGAATCAGTAATCTGTTTAACCCGGACTTCATCAGTTTCACCTGCAACACGCTTAAGTGAAAATATAACATCTTCGGGTTCGAAGACATAAACTTTATCCAAATTATCAAAATCGTCAAAAGATACATGAACCTTTCCGCCCAAGGCCTCTTTGTATGCTAAAACTGCAGGATCCTTGGAATAGTAAGGCAAGGCATCACATCTCATCCTTCTACGTGCCTCATCCCTCATACAAATGCCGGGTTCCGCAATTGGGGTAGCCATTGCAAGCTGACCATCTATAGTTGAAAAGTGGTTCATATCCGAAGCAACCCGCTTCAGGTTTGGATTTCCATATGAAACTGTTAAAATAGGTAATTCCTTTTCGAAGAAGAGCAGAGCGTCCTCATATGAATCAAATTCTGTTTCAGGCATGGTTAAATTTACATCCGGAATTTGAAGATTCCCAATGGTGTTTAATATTGAAGTTTTTCCCGTTCCATATTTTTCCTGAGTTTCCGGAATATCGCGCTCAATAAATAAAAATTTAATTTTCTTATCGTCCTTGATTTCTAAAGTTCCAGTGATACCAATAAGTTCAACCACAGTATCAAGTTGTTCCAGAACATCTGGAAATGGTCGAAGGAGATTCCCATACGAACCTACAGTTTCAAAAAAATTGATTGCTTTTTGATTACTTTTATCACGAGCAACAGTCAACATAGATTGCATGTGGCGTCGTACCTTTTCATTAAAAAATGAGCGGTATATTTTGCACCCTTCTGAAAATAAAGGATTAAGTTTTTCAGGATAATTTAAACCCTGCCCAGAAAGCTTTTCCAAATCACCAGGGTAAGCATTTTCAGGAATATAACTCACAAGTTCTTCAGGTACTTGTTTCCTCAAATCTGGACGCGGAACCACATGGGTATTCGTCATTTTTTAGTTATAAATATTATGTCCTGTAAAGCTCAATTTTAGCGGGTTTTGGGCGGTGCATATTTAAACCATCGTCAGTCGTTCTCTAGATGGTCGACGATTACAAAAAGATGCTGGAGCGGGCATATAGTAAGATGCCGGCCGTTGTCTTCGAAAAGAAGCGATTTGAAGTTCCACACATAAAAATCACCAATGAAGGTAAGAAAGCAATTTGGGCCAATGCCCAAGAAATTGCAAACTATGTGAATCGTGATTTGCATCACATGGCCAAATACATCAGTAAAGATTTAGGAGTCAGTTTTCGGATTGAAGACACAAGAATTATTTTTATAGGGAGGATAGGCACCCTCACCATTCAAAAGAAATTTGACAAATACATAGAAGTATGTGTGATTTGTCCTGTTTGTAAAAAACCAGATACCAAACTTGAAAAAACAGACCGAATAAAAATTATGAAGTGCCTTGCGTGCGGGGCGTCTTCACCACTCCCTCAATGAGTAACAGCTACGCTACAAATGTGAGACCTTCATTAAAGCCACTCATTCACTTTTTCTTCTCGTCAGCTTTCCTGCCAGATTGCTCAACCTTGACTTGCGGCATCTGTACCGGAATGGGGAGTATCAAATCCTTAGCTAAAGAAATTGCAAGTACCATGGGCTCAATAAAAAGTCGCTGGTAAACTTGTCTAACAAGCTCTGAATCTTGAATAACTCCGTCCTTCAAAACATCACTAGATTCACCAACAAAATACATATCCCCACCAATAACAATTTTCCCGGCCTTGCCGTAGTTAATGTTAAGGTCATATGGAACCCTCAGCAATTCAGAATCCCCTGCCTTTTCCATTTTGGCCTTGCCAATCGTGGGGCTAACCTCGACTTGCATCTGGGGTTTTGATATTTCTCCTCTCTCTGCCGAAACCTTAGTTATCGTTGTTCTCCAAATAGGCATAGGCGAATTTCTTAGGGAGGATATATAAAACTTATCAATATTCAAAAAAAATTTATAAAATTACTTATATTTCAATCTTAAACTGCAGAAAAACTGCGATTAAACCTTCAAAAATGCTTTAATTGGAGCAGCAATCCACATGAATATGTGTGGTATTGTAGGGTATGTTGGAAGTAAGGGCGCAAAAACGGTGGTGTTTGAGGGCCTTAAAACTCTAGAGTATAGGGGCTATGATTCTGCAGGAATTGCAGTTAACAACAGTAAAATTACAGTAGTAAAAGATGTTGGTTTTGTTGAGAAATTAGAGCCCCACTTAAGTCAACTTCCAGCTTCAGGTAATGCTATTGGACACACTAGATGGGCAACTCACGGAGTCCCCAATCAAGTAAATGCACACCCACATACGGACATGAAAGTCAATGTGGTCGCAGTACACAACGGAATTATTGAAAATTTTATGTTACTAAAACAGAACTTGAAAGATGGGGGGGTTGAATTTAAATCAGATACCGACACTGAAGTAATTCCGCAACTGCTCTCCATAGAATTAAACGAAGCGGAGCCATTCACTGCGTTCAAGAAAGTTATTGAAAAACTTGAAGGGAGCTATGCAATCCTAGTAATGATTAAGGGAGATCACCGTATTTTCTTTGCAAGAAACCACAGCCCATTGGTAATAGGGAAGGGGGAGGACGGTCGTGGAGAAAATTTAATTGCCAGTGATGTAGTTGCTTTTCTAAAACATACTAAGCAAGCTATCTTTGTGAAGGACGGGGATGTTGGGTATATTGATGGCAAAAATATTCACATTGAAGTTGATAATCAAAAGGTGGGGCGAGAAATTACAGAGATTGAGTGGTCTGCTAAAGATGCAATGAAGGACGGCTACCCACACTTCATGCTTAAAGAGATTTATGAACAGCCTGATGCCGTTAAAAACACACTTTTAGACGCCAGAATCGATGAATTCGCACATAAGTTGGACGACGGTCTCGAAATAGTTGCAGCTGGGACGTCATATCATGCAGGCTTAGCTTTCCAATATGCATCAAATATGAAATGTAGACTTATCATATCAAGTGAATTTTCGGCACTTTATCGTGGGGGGAGTGTATTAGCAATAAGTCAAAGTGGAGAAACCGCAGACACCTTGCAAGCAGTTCGGGCCGCAGAAAAAAGAGGGGAAAAAATTTACAGTATTGTGAATGTTAACGGGTCAACACTCACAAGAATTTCGGATCAAGTTGTTCACACTCATGCGGGGCCTGAGATTGGTGTTGCGGCAACTAAAACGTTCACAACCCAATTGGCAGTTTTATATGCAGTTGATGCGGCGTTAAAAGGAAATCCAAAACCAACTTTTGATTTGGCGCCTGCGATAGCCTTAGATGGAGACATGAAGGCACTTGCTAAGGAATTAACTAAAACAAGTGAATTGTTTTACATTGGTAGAGGGCCAAGTGCAGCTACAGCAAGGGAAGGGGCATTAAAATTGAAAGAACTGGCGTACCTTCATGCGGAAGCCTATGAAGGAGGGGAACTAAAACACGGACCTCTTGCACTCATTGAAGATGGCGTTCCAATCATTGCCATTTGTCCCAATGATACTCACAAAAAAAAGATGATGGGTAACATTGAAGAAGTGAAGGCAAGGGGCGCTAAGGTCTTTGTTTTTGGAGAACAGGGAGACAAGGAGCTTGAACACTTATCAGATAAGTTTTATGGACTTCCAAAAATCAAAGAAGAATATTCCCCCATGACTTACGTTATTCCCCTACAACTACTTGCCTATCACACTGCAGTTCTTCTTGGAAAGAATCCGGACAAGCCGAGAAATTTAGCCAAAAGTGTTACTGTCGAATGAGGGCTTTGACTTCTTGGGGGGAGAGCTCCAACAAAGTACCTATCTCACTCACATCCTTTCCGCGTGAAGCTTCCATATTAGCACGTTCACTTTTTTCACGTCTGGGCATATTCACAAGCACCGCCTTTTCAAGGGGAATGCCACGTGAACTTTCACATAAAATTTTAATGAGGAGATTTATTCTATCCGGGACGCCAACGGTGGATTTCGCAAATTCTATCTTCTTTCTGGGAACATCGTACCAGAGTGATTTTGTTTTTATCTGCCTACTTTTGTCTACGATACCCCCAAGTATGTATGTAACGGTGGGGTCCACTTTTTCCAGCACTTCTGTTGCATGTGGATCCAAAAGCACTGCGGTGGGTCCTTGAAACTTAGTTCGCATAATTTTTCCGGTGAAGTTCATCTCTGAAAAATCACCGTAGAGCTCTTCCGGGACAGAAGACAGGGTGAGCTGCTCATCTGAACAAGTTTTTCTAATTTCTGAAATTGAGAGCCTAACCTGCTTAAGCAGGAGCTTTTTTTCTCGGGCGGTATGGTAAGACCAAAGTCCAAAATCAATTACGAAGTGTGGTCCTTCCATAGTCTTAGTTAGTTTTCTTAGTAAAAAACCTTGACTTTAAGTTTTTTATAGCCCAAATGACTGTTTATTTTATGTCTCCTGTCCCCCGAGGTATGCGGGATTTCAACACCGAGGTGATGCTCTTGCGAGAGTCCGTTTTCTCTCGACTAAAAACCATATTTGAAAGTTTTGGTTTTGATCCCTTGGAAACCCCCATTGTTGAGCTTTGGGAGACGTTTAAGGGTAAATATGGAGATGAAGCTGAAAATCAGATGCTTTACTATTTCAAAGATAAATTGGGTGGAAGAGAGATGGCACTTAGGTATGACCTCACAGTGCCCCTCGCCAGATTTATGGCTGAGAACCCAAATATACCCCTTCCATTTTGCAGGTATCACATTGGTAGGGTCTATCGATATGACCGGCCACAGAAGGGCAGATACAGGGAATTCTGGCAATGTGATGCAGATATAGTTGGCTCAGCTGAACCGGAAGCTGAAGCCTTAATCTTAAAGTTGACTCTGGAAGTTATGAAGCAGTTTAAGTTCAAAAAATTCACTATCAACCTAAATGACAGACGCTTACTTAGAGGTGTTTTTGAAACGGCTCTTGGAATAAAGGAACCGAACCAAGTATATACCTTAATGGATAAGTTGGATAAAATTGGAGAGGCGGGTTTGGAGAAAGAACTAAAAAAGCTTTTAGAAGAAGAAAAAGTGAACGAGATTATGAATCTTCTGAAAATGAAAGGTAGGCCAGAAAAAGTGTTAAGTGAACTTTTAGAAAAATTTCCCAATGAAGATGTTAAAGAGGCGGCCGACTATCTCAAGAAGGTCCTGAAATTAATTCCTACTGAAAATATTGTGCTAAATTTAGGAATGGTTCGTGGGCTGGATTATTATACCGGACCCATTTTTGAGACAGTTGTTGATGAGCCAAAAATTGGTAGCATAACTGGCGGAGGTCGCTACGATCAATTAATTGCCAAATATGGGGGGAAGGATTTACCTGCAGTGGGCACTTCAATAGGGGTAGAGCGCCTAATTGATGCTGGAGTTGAACTCGGGCTTTTCACATTAAATGCTAAAACAACTGCTCAGGTAGGAATAGTGAATTTAGGAGTGCGAGAATATGCTTGGAAGGTGGCAGAACTTTTAAGAAATAGTGGACTGGCTACACGGGTAGACTTAATGAACCGAAAAGAAAAAAAACAAAGTGAATACTACCGAAAGTTAAAAATTCCCGTATTAGTTTTCTTGGGTGAACGGGAAGCTAAAGCAAAACAAGCTACGGTTGTCTGTGGAAAGTCCCGTGAAGAAGTAAAGCTAGAGGACCTATCTGCTAAAATTAAAACTTTCTTAGGAGTTTAAGAATTTCATAAACCAGTAGTGGTGCCGCAGTTGAATGGCCCACCCAAGTATGGAGTGCAACAGGCGCTCCTTCCTTTCTTCCAAAAGCTAAGAGGACATTAAAATCTTGCTTCACTTTTGATGCAATTTCTGCAGGATCTGTCCCCGACTTACTGTAGTGAAAGGTAAACTTTGGTTTGAAAAGTGTGCGGGCATCTTCAAGCTCCATGAAAAGTATATTTCGACCGAGTCTTTCAGCAAGAGATTTTGAGTCTCTGAACACAGGGGGAACAATAACAAGCACACTTGGAAATTCGGCAATTCCGCGCAGGAAATGATCGAACTCTTCTTTTGCACCTTCCCAAAAAACCATGAGCTGTCCTTCCACAATAGATTAATTGTGGTGGGCGTATTTATTCCTTGCCGACAAACTCCGTTAAAGTTCGCGGGCCCTCATCAGGCTTATTCAAGTCAAGTCCTTCAAGCATTTTTAGAATCCAATCCACAAATTTATCCATCCTCTGTTTGTCAAGGTCACTCCAATTGATAGTTGCTTCTTTAATGATTAAGAGGTGGTCTTTGTATCGGTTCTTCAATTTACTCCACGGCACCTCGGCAAGTTTTCTACCCAAGTACAGGTCGAAGGGTAAAACCCCCAACACCATTAGAAATGCCAGACTGGGGTGTCCTAAGTACCCACCATATTCTGAACCGCTGTCGTTACTAGTGATTGCACTCTTTTCTGGCTTCCAAATGACTAAAAACTTCTCAGAACCGTCAAAACTCTCCACTTCAGCCTTCTCAGAGGATAAAACATGAACTTTGTTCCCAGATACGGCTCCAAGGGCTTCTAAGACCTTTATTTTTGGAGGAAGCTTCCACCCCATAATATATTTTCAAGTATATACTTATAAAAATGGCGAAATGCGGAAAAACGGAGTTTTATACCGAAAAGGATAATAAATTCGGCTTTTTTAGTTGTCGTGGGATGGGTTCAAGACACGCTCTTAGGTCCGATGATTCTCAGACAGGGGTATACCCCCGCCATTACTTTAGCGGTGGCAGTGGGATATGCACTCTTAGTCTTTGCTTTTTGGAAAGTTGCCAAGAGGTGGGATCAAAAGGAATTTAGAGCCACCTTCTTACCTTGGTTAGTTTTTGCGGGACTTCTCAGGTTTGCAGATGGACCGCTCATAGTTCCAAGTCCGTTGACTGCAACGCCAGGCATATACTTGCTGGTGACTGCGTTATTTCTCTTAACTACCACCTTCAGTCTGGAATTTGCGAAGGAAGTGGGATATGTACTTTCAATAGTCTTTGGGATTGCAATTGTTCAGGTGCTTAACTTCAGTGTGTGGGGGCTTGTCCTGCTCTCAGTTATTCCGATGGTTGCGTCTTATTTTTTAATAAGACAAATTTCTTGGATGGGAAGTCCCCTGCCCTGGATGTCCCACATCTTTGAAGCATGGATAAGTAGTTTTGGTGTAATGGCGGGTTTGTTTGAAGAGCACGTCATTGCGGGGGCGTTAATGACCATTCATCCCCTGGTCTTTGGGGTAGTCAAAACTGTGCTAATTATTTTAATCTTCTACTTAATAAGAAATGAACGGGGAGAAGAGGGCGTCTTCCTGAGGACGGCAATACTTACGTTGGGATTGGCAGCAGGAATAAGAAACTTGATGGAGATGTTGAGTATATGAAATGTACGGGATGTTCGGGAGAAGACCGAGTGAAGAAGGTGGTACTTGACACTAATTTCTTACTCATTCCGCACGAAAATAAACTCGACATTTTTTCTGAAATAAAAAAGCTGTTGGGCTCTGTGGAGTTCCTCATACCTGAACCGGTGATAAAGGAGCTCCATCTAATTTCGAGTAAAAATGCGGGAGCCAAGGTCGCATTGGAGATGCTTGAAGGGAAGATCTTCTCGGTTGTTGGTTCTGAATATGATGCGGACGATGCAGTAATTAGTGTTGCACGAGATCATATGGCCTATGTGGCCAGTATGGATGCTAAGGTTCGAAAGAGGACGAGAGAAAGTTATCTCAAACTGATTACACTGCGGGGAAAGGATAGAATAATTGTGGAAGATTAATTGCGGTTAACTGCGGTTAATTACATCGGTATATAAATTACTGGTTGTGGGTTTACATGTCCGATACATACAGTTCTTTTCCTTCGGCGTATAGGATTCATATACTTTCTGAAGTGGGAGAGGAACCAGAGAAAATCCGTAATGGGCCTGTACACTTTGAAAAGTTAGTCGGAGATGCCAGAAAATATTTGGAGAAGGGACATGGCTGCAACTTTACGTTCATTGGAAAAACACATGGGGACTGTCCGATAGAGGTCAAATACGACGACAAAAAAAGAGAAATTACCATTTATGAACTATCTGACTCCCTAAAGGAAGCCTTGAATGGAGAAAAGGGAGAAATTGGAGTGGATTGTATTGGCGGTAAAAACCCCATCATATACATTGAACCACAAACTTCCAAGTAAACTATTGGATTAAGGTCGCACTTTCTCCACCGTGCCAGCTGATTCTGGGCCTCACACGAATTCGGTAGACTTTCTCTGCATTGTCGTCAAGAACAACTGCTGCACCTTTCAAGCGCGGCAAGGATGCAATGTACTTTTCCATTGGGAATTGCATGTAAGTTCCCATTATGCTATTTAGTGCCAACATATCGAGTTCTGCTGTGACCCTGTGGCTCATTACAATGTCCGCTTGAGTCATGACATCTGTATGAATTTTCCCCGGTTGCTGTGTTGCAAGCACAAGGGTTATACCCGGTTGGCGACCTTCACGAATAACTTGAATGAGAGCTCGTGCAGATGGGGTGACCATATCAGCAGGTAAGTATTCATGGGCCTCATCAATTAAAATCCAAGGTAGTGGAAGTTTTGAGGAAGTTGGTCTGCCAATTTCTGTGAATTTCTGTATCTGAGCTTTTTCCTCTGCCTTTCGAGCCACCATTCTGGCTTGAAAAATTTTCTTGCTCAAAAGACCAATCATTAAACTCTTCACCCGCTGTCCAAGCAAACTTAAGTCGAGAACATTAACCATGCCGGGGGCCATTAATTCCTCAATGCGTAAACTCTTTTCACTAAAGACTCCCCATTCACTAGCAGCCTCAAGCCTACTTATGAGTGCTTCCTTAGTGGGCTTGTCTGA
>JAAOXW010000046.1 GCA_018221005.1 Candidatus Altarchaeota archaeon | reverse complement strand
CGTACACCTGCTTGCTTGGTTTTGTAGCCAACTCCGCTTGCCAATAAAAGTCTCTTTTTTAGAGTTCCAGGTAAATCTGCTCTCATCGGAAATCCATTATTGTCAGTTCCACCTCGGATTTCGAATTCATATCCAGGGAGTTCAACGACATCCCCTGCAATCTTATCTCCAATTTTCTTCCCTCTAAGTTTGTTCATTTTCTCTGCGTCAAGGACTATTTTGTAACTTTTTCCACCCTTAACACCAATGATCATTTGAGTTTCAGCCATGTCCCTGTCTCCATTGGTCTGTTTTTAAAAGTTAGTTAGACCTCAAGCATGCCCCAATTCTTCCTTCCCTTTCGCTTGATGATTATAATTTCCTCAAGAACGTCCCTTTCATCTTCGTCCATTAAATCCAGGAACTTTTTGAGTCCGCGATAGTTGGCCTCATGCATTGAGGTGTAGAGTATGTCGCCCTCATCAATTTGTCTGCCCACAGTCGGCCCACTAATACTAACTGCCAATTTTCCACCCCTCTTGGCTTCTTTGACCGATTCCCCCTGTATTTCCAGTTGCTTTACTTTACCTACCTCAGTTCCATCTTCCTTCATGAGTTTAATATGGTTTTTGAGTACGCCCCCCAAAACTTCTACCCCAACCACTGCAGGCTTTGATGCCCTGAACACAAAATTTGGAAGGATTTGGAATTTGGCCGAACGGACCAACTTGCCCAATTCTTCTTCGCGTATTTTTTGTTTTTCAAGCTCCACCCATTCTTCATAGTCTTCAATAATTCTGTAGATGATTTCCCCTGAGAAAACTGTGACGCCCTTCTCTTTAGCCAGGCCTTCCTCCTTATGTTTTACATTGAAACCAAGTATCACGCCCAAGAATCGATTATCAGCCCCAACTTCACTGGCCTCCATTATGTCTTTGCGAGTTATGTCTCCAATGTCTGCCTTCCTAACAGTGATGCCTTTTTCCTTAATCAAATTCACAATAGCTTCAAGGGTGCCGAGAGCGTCAGCCTTTACAATGACTCCCATCTTGTCGGTGCTAAATTCGATGGCTTCCATTTCCTTTCTAATGGCCTCGACTGCATCAAGAACCTCATCCGGCTTTGCCACTAAGATGGTTCCTCCGGGCACAACCCCCTCGAGATTGGGTGCAGAAATTTTAACCCCACTCGCAGCCTTCACTTTTTTAACTCGTTTGAATTTTTTTTCGGTTCGAATTTCCTTGAGCGGTTCTGGTTTCAGGAGTGCACGAATTTTGGTAACTATGGGTTCATCTCTTCCCGCCAAGACGATGGTATCTCCATCTTTGAGTTCTCCATCGTAGATAATTACATCAATAGTGGTGCCCAAACCCTTTTCCTGCTTGACCTCAAGAACATTGCCCTTAGTCTTGTTAGTTGTTTCGAGTTTGTTTTTTAGATACCTCTGCGAGAGCCCGGCCAAGATGGCCAGCATATCTACCACACCTTCCCCCGTGCTTGCAGAAGTAGGTATGATACAAATCTGTTTGGCAAAGTCATCAATGCGATCAATCCGTTCGGCATCAAAGCCCTGTTCTGCCAGCTTGCTAACAATGGCATACGTTCTCATTTCTAAATCAGTGGTCGCCTCAGTATTTTGCTGCTTTATATTTTCAATAAAACTAGTTTCTCTACTCTTGTAACCATCAATGTTGTCCAATTTATTAGCAGCAATTATGAAGGGCACTTTGAAGTGCTTTAGGATTTCAATGCTCTCTAGCGTTTGCGGCTTTACGCCTGATTTTATGTCAATAACTAGTATGGCTAGGTCTGCCACACTTCCTCCCCTCTTCCGCAAATTTGAAAATGCGGCGTGCCCCGGCGTATCAACAAACAACAATTCTGGAACATCAACCTTAATCCCCAATTTTTCAAGGGTTGGTTTGCAGAATTTACAAATATATTCAGACGGGATTTCTGTTGCGCCTATGTGTTGAGTGATTCCCCCTGCCTCCTTGGCTTGAACATTAGTCTTACGTATGTAGTCAAGCAGAGCAGTCTTACCGTGGTCCACATGCCCCAGGACCACTACGATTGGTTGGCGCATTTAAAATCCCCTTTGGCGCATTTATTAAGCTTGGTTTTGGAATTCCTCTTGGAATTCATCTACCATTCCCTCATAGAGATTGTCATCAATCCACTTTACGATTCTTTCAACTTCTTCATCAATCGTTTTCTTAGTGACTCCAAATTTTACTGTTTTATTCAATGCAGCAAGTGGAGCACTTATCCAATGACCGTCTCCGAGGTGATCAAGAACCTCACTCTCTTCCATGTTCAGTTCAGTGGCCATCCGTCTTGCCACAATTTCTCTCACCATTCTTTGAGCCATCTCTAATTCAGATTCGAGATTTATTTCTTTGACAAGTGCAGGTTCTTTCTCCTTCACCACAACTTTTTCTTTAATTTCAGGCTTCTCGAGTTTCTTCTTTAGTTCTACTGCAGGTTCCTTCTGTTTTTCAACCACGTTTACTTCGGGTTTGGTGAGTTTCTTCACTTCCCGTACTGGACGCCCATCAAGCTTTTTCTCAACTTCCCTGAGAGTTTTGCTAATTTCCTTTCGATGTACGGTGTCCATTTTTCCCATAGTTTCCTCAACCCTATGCAGAGACTCTTTGAGCATGGTTTCAGGATCTTCAACTCGTTGGAGTTTGTCTAATATGTGGTCCCTAAGCCCCCCATCCACAATTAGTTCTAGGAGTTCTTTTTGTCGCTCTACGGAGAGTTCTTTCATTGCAGATGCAAAGGCCCAAGCCACCCTCTTAAGGTCACTCGGTAGAACTTTTTGATAGGTGTGCTTGCCATATGAAAGGGATTTTCTCAACCTGTCCGCTCTCTTATCCAAATCTTCTTCGTTCATCATCCTTCTTGTAAACTGAACTAAGAAATCAGCACTGCCTTCCATCTTTTTTACTTCATTTTCTGTTGCGAACACCTTTTCTTCAGTGTCCCCTAATTCACTTTTTATTGTTTCTTTCTTTATGAATTTTGGAAGCTTAAATTTGATTTTTGTTGAGAGTTTTTCTTTCACCGTTTTAGAAACTTTTCCTTTCACAGGTGCCTCTACTTTCTGCGGAACACTGGGCAAACTAACAGGGGCTTTGAACACCAAGTTGGTTGGACCTTCGACTTGCTTCACAAATTCATTCACTTTCGATTTGAAATAATATTGATGATACTTATTTCCGATTTCATATTCATCTTTCTTTCCAACTTCGTCTTGAACTATTACTTTATTTCCCTGTACCCAAATTCTGAGTAGCTTATTTTTGGTGAAACCCTTAACTACAATTTTATATGACGGGTCCCCTTCAAACACCTCTAAAATTTTACTGCCAATTAACTTTACATCTGG
>JAAOXW010000045.1 GCA_018221005.1 Candidatus Altarchaeota archaeon | reverse complement strand
GCCAAAGTGCTTGATGAGAGTGTAATTGATGTAGATTGGCACGGCACTAAATTAGTTTCAGAATTTGAACAAGTTACCTATCGCCGCGGGGAACAAAGCCCCTTCGAATATTTGCGTCGAACTTCAATTGCAAACCCGCATGTTAAAATTACTTTTTGGGAACCTGATGGTAAGAAGACTGCGTGGAAGCGCACAGTATCCAATAGTCCAGAACGTCCCAAGGAAATGAAGCCGCACCCGCTGGGAGTTTCTGCAGACGATTTGAATAGAATGTCTGAGGCATCTCACGCCAAATCTGTAACGCAGTTTTTGCAGCATGATTTTTCACGAGTTAGTGTTAGACGGGCTCGCGAAATTTTGAAGAAGGCCAAACTTGAAGATGATAAGTCTCCAAAGAAGTTGACCTATCAGGAATGTCAGAGGGTTGTTGCAGCCTTTCAAAAGGTCAAGCTCTTGGCACCTCCCACTGATGGGTTGATACCTATTGATGAGGAATTTTTAGATAAGAGTTTGAAAGACACTCTCAATCCCGCATTTTTCCGTGTAATTACACGAAGGCCCACCACCTATCGGGGAGGAATTCCCTTCCAGGTTGAAGCTGCCGTGGCATACGGTGGAGGTGCAGGTAGAAAGAGTGACAATGGGGGACGCCTTGAAATTATGAGATTTGCAAACAAGACCCCTCTGCTCTTTGATTCGGGTGCCTGTGCCATAACTCGCGCCATTAAGAGTATTAATTGGAAAAACTACAACATTGGGGATATTGACAATGCCCCCGTCACCGTCTTAGTGAATGTGCTTTCACCTTACGTTCCATATATGTCTGCAGGCAAACAAGCCATTTCAGATGACCCGGACGTTGTGAGGGAAGTTCGCTTCGCTGTAATGGAGGCTGCAAGAAGTGTTAAGAAATATATGGCAGGCGTGCGGAAGGAAGCACTCCGAATGAAGAGACGTAGTATCTTTGCCCGATATGCACCTGAAGTTGCTTGGGCCATAAATAAAATTACAGGCACCAAGACGGATGTAGTTTTAGAGCGATTGATGCGCACTATTGAGAAGAGAGTGGGGTCCTATAAGGACGATTTACCGGAAGTGAAGGAAGAGCCAGAGGAAAAAAAGTCAACTAAGAACAACTAAATTACTTCGTTGATTTCAATTAATTTATCACGGTCACACCAGAGTTCTGCTCTTAGTGTTGAGAGCGTCTGACCTGTTTGAAGTGTCAAGGTATCTGCAATTGTCATGGTTCTCTTTGAAAGCACGTAGATGTTATTGCCTTCCTCGTGTCCCTGTGTATCAAAGGCGAAGGGTCCGTAAACAACCACAAAGCAGGATTTTACCCAGTGGGCCGCGACATCCATACTGAAGCTGACTCGATTTTCCTGTAGTGTGACAGAAGTAATATCCAGTTTGGGTTCTATGTAATTCCACGGGGGAAAAACAAATAACAGAACGATGGCGAAAATGCTCAAGGAAATTAAGACCTGTTTGTTCACCGACATAGCAATCCAAAGGCATTATAATGTTTTCTCACACTTATGAGCATGAAGTTCTTGGTGGTTGCTGATATCCATGGAGATATTGAAAAACTTTACAGACTCATTTCCCAACTGGATGAGAAACCAGATGCAGTTTTGGTTGCGGGAGATTTAACACCTTTCGGTCCAGCATCTTTAGTTCCCGATGAAATTAAAGTACTGAAGCAGGCTTCACCAAAGGTTCTTGCCGTTCCGGGTAATGAAGATCCCGAAGATGCCCGCAGAGAAATGGAAGAAATTAATATTCATGGCAAGATTGTAAAACTCGATGACGTATCCGTTATTGGTTTTGAGGGGGCGGATTGGGTTGAAACCGATTCAGGCGTACTCATGCGATATGACCCCCTTCATGAAAAACTCAAAGAGACCAAGGGTAAGAAAATCGTACTCACTCATGTACCCCCCTTTGATACTGAACTTGATAGGTTGTGGACGGGACGGCACGTTGGGTCGAGTTTTCTCAGAAGCATTATTGAGGAATATCAGCCGGAGATGGTGATTTCTGGACACATTCACGAATCAGGGGGCGTTGACAAGATTGGAAAAACTCTACTCCTGAATCCTGGGGCACTCTCAGATGGATATTCCGCTTGGCTCGAATTTGAAAAGGATAAGGAACCCGTCATTGTTAGAATGAAGTTGACTAAGAAGGGCCTCAAAAAAGAACAGATGAAACTTCCAAAAACTAAGAAGTGAGTGCTGTCACAAATAGTTCAATATCTTTCTGGTCTTCCTTGGGGTCACGAACAAAGAACCTAATTTCATGTTCAGTCATTGCAAACCCATATGCACTCTCATTGAGAGTTAGTTTACCATGAATTTCTTTCACTTGCCCCTCTTTTTTGAATTTTTTAAATTCACTCGAAGTAGTGAGGCGCCCGCCCTTTAGAATCACTTCTGTTATTTTTTCGTCGTGGGTTCCAGCAATTTTAACTTTCCTTATATCGTCAGCCATCTTCATAATTCGATTAAAGTCTGAAGTTGCAAAGTTGATGGCTTCAACATCCCCCAAAATACTCACATTTTCCATTGCCTTTTCGATTAGTGCAGGAGAACCATAGGCCTCAATTACACCATTCGACCTGATGTGAATTTCCACATTTTCAACAGTTTCAACCCGAAGTGTTTCTTCCGAAAGCTCCCTCCCCTTGAGCTTTGAAATTTTTATGACACGAGACCTCACAAAGAGATAATTGAAACGAACCTCATTAAATTCACGCCAAGTTTCAAATTTATTTATTCCTTCAGTCCCATTAAATCTAAAGCCTTGAAGTTTTTTCATCACGGAATCTGGCTCAATTTTTTTTGATGCCAGTAAAAATAGTCTAAGATTTCTCCACGCCATCCTTAGTCACCAACCCAATTAATGCAACCGCCAATAAAACTAAAGATGAGAGTGCGATAGCCTTGCCTGCCCAGAGAGGGTCTGTTGCAGTCAAGCCCGTATAAAGCCAAATGAGCGCAATAACCACTAATCCGCCCAAATACACCCGCTTAGTTCGGTCCATTATAATGACCATTAGGGGTTTGTATTAAAGCGTTTATAAACGAGGCCCCCCATATTTTTCATGGGGGTCAAGCTCAAGGCTATTCTGAACGCCCGGGAACTTCAGGACTTAAAACTTCTGTCGGGAAAAACAATTGCGATAGACGCCTTCAATGCACTCTACCAATTCTTAAGTATTATTCGTCAAATGGACGGAACCTCTCTCATGAATGGCAAGGGAGAAATCACCTCGCACCTCTCTGGCATTTTCTATAGGACTGCAAAATTATTAGAAGCAGGCATACAACCCTGCTATGTTTTTGATGGACCACCCCCAGCTTTCAAGTTGGTTACGGCGACGAGAAAAGCAAAGAAGCAAGAAGCCATGAAACGCCTCGAAGAAGCTAAGAAGAAGGGAGACTGGGCTGCCGTTAGAACTTATGCACAGCAGACTGCACGTCTTGAACCGTATATGTTGGAGAGTGCAAAGGAGTTACTCGACTTAATGGGAATTCCTTGGGTTGATGCTCCTGGGGAGGGAGAGGCCCAAGCTGCGTATATGGCCAAACAAGGTACCTGTTGGGCGGCAGCGTCACAAGATTTTGATTCACTTTTATTTGGTGCACCGCGCCTCCTTAGGAATGTGAATGTCACAGGTAGAAGAAAAGTTCCACGCAAGAACGAATATATTATTGTTCGTCCAGAACTTATTGATTTGAATAAAAATCTTACAGAGCTGAAATTCACCCACAAAGATTTGGTGGTGTTGGGCTTGCTTGTTGGAACTGATTACAACCCAGGTGGAATTAAGGGAATTGGCCCAAAAAAAGCACTGGCCTTAGTAACTAAGGAAGGTGCAGATACGGTTTTTGAATCAATAGTGTGGGAAGATGAATGGGCAGATAAACACACCGTGTTAGATTATTTTTTGAAACCCCCCACTCGAGATGTGATTCTTGAATGGAAGCCCCCCGAGGTGGACAAGCTTAGGGAATTTTTAGTGGAGCGCCACGGTTTTTCAATCGAGCGCATGGCAAAGACCTTTGATAAGTTGGAGAACCTTATTGGGGCAGGAAGACAGGGCAATTTGGATCAGTGGTTCTAACTTAGATTACTGAAAGAAAAGCAACTGCAGTTGTCCAAATGGCATTCCATGGCACAAAGAGCATACTCATAACGACAGGCACCACAAGATTATCGTCGAGTGGGGTGAATAGTT
>JAAOXW010000044.1 GCA_018221005.1 Candidatus Altarchaeota archaeon | reverse complement strand
TCACCAATTTGCGGGTGACTATATGAGTTCAGCATACGCCATTGCAGGGGCAGGTAAGGGGCTTCGTTGTGGGGAGAACTATTTGAAAGCTGATAAATACAGTAAGACAGTTTCAAGTTTTAGAGAGATCGGCGAACTGCTCAAACCAAAAAATGAGGAACACTTCCAATACTTAAGAGCCATGAAAGATGCACCCGACAGAGTGTTTTCAGGAAAGCTTGACTCAAAATATCGAGAGCTTATTCCTTCCAAGTACGAAGCGGGAAACTAAACCCCAAAAATATAATTATTTCTTTTTCTTCTTCTTGGGTTGTTGGTCGTATCTTCTATTCACAATCACTGCAAACTTAATCACGACTGCGGTGATAATTAGACTAATTATGAATTTCACAACATCATCCGTATGTTGCCAGCCCACCATGAAGCCGAAGACGATTAATGCTAGACCAGAAAATGCTGTGCCTGCTGCAATGTTGGTCATACTGAAGAGGAACATACTGACAATGATAGCAATGAAGCCGAGAATGTTGCTTATCAGGAAGAAGTTGGTGCTGTAAGTATCACGGGCATCATCAAAGCGGTCCCAGCACTCTTGGTATTCAGTATTATCCAGTGCGAGTGTTCGTTGACTTGTGAGGGCGTTACATTCTCCAACAGTTAGATTATCTGCACAGGGAGCCAGCTTTTCGACTCTGAACTCGCTGCAATTAAAATCATCAATATCGGGAACGGGGTAAAAAACGTTGATGCCAAGCATGGCTACAATAAAAATAAGAATGGCAATTCCTATCCCAAAAACGGTGTTCATTGCTTTGGCCATATTTTCCCCTCATTTACAACAAATAGCGGGCGATATAAAGCCGACTATCTCACCTAAATTAAGTTCTTCAGCTTCACAAGTAACTCCCCCTGTAATTGTTACAGCACGTCCACCTTGTTCAGTGCAATCATCTGGGGTCATTGAAACCACTTCATAATTCGCCAAAGTCAGAGTCCTGCTTACTTGGGTTTCTTCACCTTGCGAAAGTTCAACTGTAAAACAACCAAGACAGTCAGTAGTTTGAACTTGTACTATCGTAACATAGTTTCCCCCAATGTAATCTACTACAATGGTAGCAGCTCGTTTCTGATTATCGTCAAGCTCCCAACCTCGGGCGCAGGCGCCAATATCCTCATCAAAAGCATAACCAGCAGAGGTAAGGCACCCATAATCGTCACGTTGGCCACCAATGGGTTCTTCAGTGTTCGCGGGAATGCCCCGAACTTGGGCAGTAAAAAACACCAGCGCAACCAAAACCAGTAAAAATATAATGAAAATTATACCTTTTTTGAGCACAGAAAGTAGAGTCTCCCAAATATATAAAATAATGGAATAACTTACGGGTCCCAGTTATTGCATTAAAGCCGTCAAATAAGTCTGTCGGGGTAAAAAAGAAAGTCAATAAAGCTAATTACAAATCAATTCGGGGGGGGGAGTTTGAAAAAGTGAAAGACCCCCTTGAACACGAACTCAAGTTAAGAGTCAGGTATATTTTTTGAAGCGTATGCTAATTCTGCTCCACCCATACCGAGCAACGCCTTCAGCTCATCGAGTTTGGTATGTTCTTGGTAATGTGGGTTGTCAAGAGAACTATATGAAAATGTTTCTCCGGTTCTCGTATCCAATGCGATGCTACTATCACCACCCGAGGTGTGTTCCTCAACAATTTCCATTACAATATCTTTTCGCCAAGTCATATATTTTTTGAAAGCATCCACTGTTTCCTTATTACAATCTTCACCCGTCATATGTATTTCAACATAAAGTGTCTCGTCTCCCTGTTGATATTTAGATAACTCAAATAACAAGTTAGATTCCAATACAGTATTCGGGAGACTGTAGTGCGCTACAAAACCTGCTTTCTTTTCGGGAAGATACCCAGCAACAGCCAGACATGGACCTGCGCCAAAAGTAGCTAGAATTGGTTTTTCATCTTCTGCATTAGTAATAGCCCATTTTCCCATGAAGACATCGACAAGTTTATCAAAATCTTTTTGGAGACGGGGCCTATTGAAAGTTTCGTAGGTGAAAGAAGGAAGGAAACGTGTTATTGGTTGCTCGGCCTTAAGTTCTTTGGAGATACAGTCAAAGAGCTCAGACCGCTCAGATGTTAGGTTGGAAAACTCAAACTCCTCGTTTATCTCATAAGGGGTATCAAAACCTTCTAAATCATACTCAGGACCAATAATCAAATCTTTAGGGGGAGTACTCATAAGATTTTCACTACTATTTGGTAATTATAAACATTTCTAGTTTCGGCTTTCGACACAGCCCAGGGAAACCATGGCCCATGTCTGGACGGCAATTGAAAAGATTATGAGTTGTACTGCATATTCGCTGATGAAGTGCATTACTGACAGGGGAAGCATGAGTGCTATGATGCCCGACCCAAGGGAGGCTCCGCAGAAGGAGGCGCCAACACTGCAGAGTTGCAGGCTTGTGAAGCCTAGAGTGGTTGCGATGGTGCTAATGGTCATGCCTTTGTAGGGGGTTGCCAATTTAGTCTTTTCGTGGATGTTTTTGAAAATACAGGTGACGAGAAGAGCGAAGTTGATGATGAAAGCTATACCTAGGAGAGTATAGAGTTGGTGGAAAATTCTCTTTGGTGTTAGGATGTACCCCAAAATCAACGCTAGAACAAAGACAACTCTACAAGACTTGCTTTCTACTATGCACAAGAGGGGTTTTATTCGCTCCATTTTATGAAATGGTTTGCCAACTTTATATGAGTTCAATAAAAAAAAGAAAAAATAAAAAAGAAACTATCCGTTTCGGATATATTCCTCAATAGCCTTTGCGAGTTCAATTAGTTTAGAACTGTCACCGTCGCAAGCGTGAATTGCTAGCTCCAGTGATTTAATTCGTACGAACTTTTCAGAATTGCAGTTGCCTCTGTGTCCATGTGCGCCGTGGCCATGACCTTCATGACCTTTGCCGCAGCAATCTTCCTTTGATTTGTGTTGTTCCATGTTATCACCTAAAATACGTAAAGT
>JAAOXW010000043.1 GCA_018221005.1 Candidatus Altarchaeota archaeon | reverse complement strand
TACAGTTTTGACAGTTCCAAAATCCAAAAACAAGAATTCACACGCCACAAGCTTCCGGTTAGTAAGGGGCAAGTTTTGTATGAGTTCAATCACCTGCTCAAGAAACTAAAAAAAAGAGCACCTTCGAAAGCAAAGGAACTCAAGCGACTAACTAATCTTTCAATTCACCCGTTGTTCTACATAACGGAAGGGGGTATTGCGACATGGGAACGACCAACAGAAAATTAGTAGGGGTTATAAATTTTCAAGCTCTCCCCCTACATGACCTTAGCAACCATTCTTGCTGACACTTTAATTGGCCTGTTTGTTGAGGTCGTGGAATGCACCGACCCCGGAAAAGTTGGTTTGAAAGGAAAAATCACTAATGAAACGAAGAATTTGTTGGTTATTCAGACGGAGAAGGGTGAAAAGAAGGTATCTAAGGACGAATCAGTGTTTGTATTCAAATATAAGAGCAAAAATGTAAAAGTTATTGGTAAGCTTCTTGTTTCGCGTCCAGAAGACAGAATAAAGAGGGCACCGAAGCTCTTGCGACGATGGCGGTTCCCTGCATTCTTTTTGAAGAGATAGAAGCACACCTGATGGGTCTCACCCCTCTGTGAGCCCCACAAAACTTATAAAAGCCCCTCTTTCCTCTCGAACGTATGACTTGCAAGGATAAGAATTGTCCAATACATGGAACAATTTCAACACGGAAGAAAACCCTTAAGGTTAAGATTGTCAAGGCGCTAGCCGATAAAACTGCCGTAGTGGAATGGCCAAGAATCAGGAAGGTTCAGAAGTATGATCGTGCGTATCACACTAAGAGCCGAGTGTCAGTTCACATCCCCGGTTGTATGAGTGTCAAGCAAGGGGACCAAGTAATCATTGCAGAGACTCGTAAACTTTCAAAGACCAAGTCATTCGTAATTATGGAGGTGTTGAATAATGGTGAGAAGGCTTAGGGCCGTAACGCGTTATCCGCCCCTTCAGAAAACTATTCGTTCACTACCTTCAGGGGCACGAGTGCCTGTGGTTGACAATTCTGGTGCAAAAATGATTGAAATAATTACCGTTCTTGGACATAAGGTTGTACGAGGAGGTAATCCAACCGCATCTATTGGGGACATGGTTGTTGCAACTGTGAAGAAAGGTAAACCTGACATAAGAAAAAAAGTGGTGCGTGCAATCATTGTTCAAACAAGACAGAAGTTCCGAAGGCCAGATGGCTCTACTATTCACTTTGAAAATAATGCAGCGGTCGTTGTAGATGAAGATGGAAATCCGCGTGGAAGTGAAATTAAAGGCGCTGTTGCAAGAGAGGCAGTTGACAGATGGCCCGGATTGGGAAAAGTAGCGAGTGTGGTAGCATGAAAGTTAAAATGAATGTTCACTTAGACAAAGTTCTTTCTGAGAAATACTCTCGAAAGAATGCACCCATCCGAACAGGAGACCGAGTAAAGGTCATAAAAGGCACTTTCAAAGATAAAACTGGAAAAGTGGCAAGCGTTGACAAAAAGAAAACCAGAGTAAGAATTGAAGGTGTTGAAGTTTCCAAAGCTAACAGCAGTAAGGTCATGGTGCCCATTCACTTTTCAAATATCGAGATCAAAGAGCTCGACTTGAAAGATAAGAAACGAAAAGCCAAGTTTCAAATTAAGAAGAAGGAGACGAAGGAGGGAAAATAAATGCACATGAAAAGAGTTACAAGTCCCAAATTTTGGAATGCAGGAAGAAAGAATAAGGTTTGGATTTTTACACCCAGGCC
>JAAOXW010000042.1 GCA_018221005.1 Candidatus Altarchaeota archaeon | reverse complement strand
TTGAAGCTCCATACGTCAAGAACGACATCCTCCGCATATTGAAGTGCACCCGATACAACACCATCAGCTTCATGAACATCTGCAAATGATTCGCCCAAAACTAAGTAAATGTATTTGTCAATTAGAGCAACGGGAATTTCACCCCCGCTGTGCAAACCTGCTTCTCTTTTCGCCTCACCTGAAGTGTATGAAACTTTCTGTGGCAGAGCGTTCATTGCCATGGTTGTTACTCCATGGTTTAGCTTAAATTATTTTGTGCTCAATCAGACAAGCATACTGCTCAGCATCAGCTTCTGAAAGTTTTGAAAGTTCGTAAAATTTTTTATAAAAATCCTCGAAGATTTCATTTCGGTCATCCCGCCCCCATGCACCATATACAAGAGCCTTCACCCCTTCCAAGTAGGCCTTCACCGTAGTCAGTGGGTTCTCTATGTCGCTATCCAGAGCAAGTTCAGCCACATTTTTTCCAACAAAAGTTACTAAATCTCCAAAAGCATTAATTTGGTCATCGGTGCTGTCAATGGGTTGAAGTGAGAGGGCAAACCACTGCACGTACTTAGTTGCAAGTTTATCCTCCATCCTAAGATAGCCGTCGACAGCGTCATTGAATCGCGACCAAAGCTTTTGAAAATTAGAATCCCCTAAGTCCCATCTCACTAAAGGGGTGGTCGTTCCTCATTTATAGCTTTCTCGACTTTCGAACAGTTTTATTGGTCTTCTCTTTTCAGAAGTTTCTTGCCCATGACAATCCAGTAAAAAATTTCCTGTCCTGGTGTGAACTCCATCCCCGCAGGAATATCCTCTTCAAAAGTTTCGTAGTTTTGGCCATCCATGAGTTGAACTCTGCTTCCCGTCACATTCAAAATCTGTGCTTGGCGCCTCTGAATCATGGGCACTTCCACTCTAGTTCCACTGGGCTTGACTGTAGAATGTTTACTCTTATCAAATAAACTAGTTCCCTCAATTCTCGACTTGGCGTGGCCGTGCTTACCTGGAGCTGAAGTCTGAATATTGGAAATTTTACAGGGATGTCCATCAAGGACAATGTAACGCCCCTTACGGAGCTTGACAACCTCTTCAAAAGTAGTTTCCATGGGATTAGGCCCATCAGAGGTATAAAAAGATGAGGGTTTCCCCCTCAAAATACCTTGAATTTACCTTCAACAAAGCCCTGTGTTATTTCTGGAAGTCTGTGCAGTTCATCATTTACTATTGACTCAAGTCCGGTCGCGTCCGTCCTTAGGATTACAATAGCCGGGTCTGTGACGAGATGTCCAATCTTACTTTGTAGAATAACTTCTGCAGGTTTCCCTGTTTCCTTGTAAATCCTGTCTGCGATCAATTGGGCCATGGTGTTGTAAAGCTTACCAACGTGGCTAACCGGGTTCTTACCTGCTGCCGCCTCAAGACTCATTGGGCGTGCGGGAGTAATTAGACCATTCACTCGGTTTCCGCGTCCAACTTCACCATCATCACCCTGCTCCGCACTGGTTCCTGTAACCGTGAGATAAACTTGGTCCTTGTTTTCGTATTTGTCAAGAGTGTTAATGACTAGGTTGTTCTTACCAGTCATGGCAAACTTGTCGCGTAGAAGTTCCGTAATTGCCGCCTTACTCTTGCGGTAATTGGTTAGGTCCTTTAGATATTTCCCAATGAAGGCCATTGCAATAGTCACATCAAGAGTGCCGTTGTCTTGGTTAGTCATCACCTTGATATCCATTCCAACTTCAGGCCATTCACTCGTAAATTTTTTGCCAGTTATGAATGCAGAAATGTCCTTGGTCAATTGCTCCGCCTTACTAAAGGGTGCAAAGGCCACACCAACACTGGTGTCATTGGCAACAACTTCATCGACAGAACCCTGTAATTCACTTGCACCTTCACCTATAGCACATTCTATGTTGAAGTGTTCAGCTTTTGTATCGGGCAAAACACCAAGCAGTAAATCTAGTGCAGCCTTAGTTGTAATTTCCTTAATTGGAACGCCGGGAGTTGCACGCCCTGCAAGAATGATTCGAATGGGTTCAGTTACACGTCCTCCCCCCCAAGCAGTCTGACTTTGACCTGCAACCAGCAGCACTTTGTCAACATTGTGATGTTGGATTCGACCGGTCTCTTTCAGGTATGCTTTACTGAGTTCTCTTGACATGGCCTCAGCAATACCATCACAGAGGGAATCTGGGTGTCCTATTTCTTTTCTTTCAACGACCTCACTCGTCATATAGTTTGGATGTGGAACAATTACAAGCTTCATAGGTCTTGGTGGAAGAGTTGTTTAAAGAATTACTCATTCCTAACCTACTTAAATTGGTAAGATTGGAATAATGATAAGTGGTCGTATGCTACCAAAACTAAGCGAAATTGCCTTCAAGAGGAGGTTGATGGGGTTAACTCAAGAAGACCTAGCCAGAGAAGTGGGGGTCAGTCAATCAGCCATTGCCAAGATTGAAAGGAAGCGGATGGTGCCCAATTACATAATGGGAAAGCGAATCTTTGAGACGTTGGAGAGGTTGGAAAAAGGCTCTGAAAAAACAGCTAAAGACATTATGAGGAAAAAGGTAGCCTGTGTAGGTCCTGAGGACACCATCGAAAAGGCCGCAGCAATCATTTTAGAAAAGGGCTTTTCGACTCTGCCCGTAATAAGGGACAATAAAGTCATCGGAAGAATGAGTGAGGGAAAAATACTGGAGGCAGGACGAGAGAATTACACTCAAAGTTGTGCGGAATTTATGGGACCGCCCCCTGTGACACTCTCTGAAGACATGCCATTGAGTGTTATACGGGGTATTTTGAAGAGAGAAAATTTAGTGGTTGTTGTAGGTAAGGGCGGGGTTGTAAGGGGCATCTTGTCGAGAAGTGATGTGATTTAGGCCAAATTTAAAAAGGACAATTCCCTTATTACTCCTGAACGGACGTGAGAGATACTCAACCGTTCGATGGCTTGGGTGGTGTAGTCTGGTTAGCACGGGGGATTGTGGATCCCCCAGCCCGGGTTCAAATCCCGGCTCAGGCCC
>JAAOXW010000041.1 GCA_018221005.1 Candidatus Altarchaeota archaeon | reverse complement strand
GCCAAATTGGCCAACTTATCCGCCTGCTTATTCAGCTTGCGTTCAATGTGTGTGAAGTTGATGGACTCAAATCTGCAGGTCAGTTTTCGAGTCTCATTGGCCAGCACTCGCAGATGAGGTTGCTTAATTTTGTACTTGCCCAAGAGTTGATTAACAATTAGTTGGCTGTCCATTAGCACCTCGAGCTTTGATGCACCTTGTGAGAGTGCCATCTCTAAACCAATAATTAGGGCTCGGTACTCTGACTCATTATTGGTGAGTTTGTCACCAAGGTAATGGCTGAGGGTTTTGACTTGCCGGTCTCCATCAAATAAAACTGCACCCGCCCCTGCAGGGCCGGGATTCCCCCGAGCAGCACCATCAGTAAATAGTCTATGAGTCACAAAACTTTCCGGCTCGGTCGGGATTAAAGCTTTTTCATTTTTTCCCATTCCCTCGTGAACATAACCTTGAGGGCTCCAGCAAAGAATGGGCTGTGTATCCAAATCCCCGTATCGTAGCTCGGATGAATGTCCTGCTCAGGCAAGAGCATGAAGATTAATTCCTTATTGTCAATCAAAACAAAGCGGGAATCAATATCAATTAGCTCACGAACCTCAGAGACACTCTTAGCTAATTTAAGATTCTTGTCTGTTACGCCATCCTTCTTAATTGAGATACGAATATCCACTCCCTTTTCCTTGGCCGTCTTTAGAATGGGGTGGTGATACTCCATAATCCTATTCAGCTCAATTCCGCCAGTGACAATCAAAATCTCCTTTTCCGCACCGCCAAAGAGTTCTTCGAACTGGTCATGGAGGTGGTGTCGTCCACGAATGGCTCCGGACACTTGGGTTGGATCAACTTTCTTGATGCCCTTAGTGTAGAGTTCAACTATTTCTTCCCACACATCGGTGTTCTTCATTTCGTCGAGACGTCGAGACCTTTCGGCCAGATTCAGCTCAATCTGCTTCTTCATTTTGCCAATAACTTCATCCGGGTTGGTAGCGATATACTTAATAGGTTTGCCGAGTCGCATCATAGCTAGACCCTTGCGCTCTAAACTTTCCAAAATATCATAGGTCCTTGAACGTGGTACCGATGTAATTTCGGCTAACTCTCCCGCACTTGCAATTCCACGGCCCAGAAGAGCCAACCAAACCTTAGCTTCATAACTATTGAGGTCAAAATAATCTCGGATTGATGATACTAAATCAGCGTCAACCATAACTACCATTTCTCGGTGACACTAATATATGTTTCCCCTTAATTCAAGAGTAACAACAAAGCTTACAAAACCCCGACGACTAAGGGGCGCGTGAGAAACGGATGGGTTGAAATTGAGGAGGGAGAAAGCAAGCTCTTAATTCCAAAAGTAGAAGCGCCAGAAGAGGGAGAGGTGTTCTATCATCCTGAACAGGCTCTGGCCAGGGACATGAGTATTCTATTCTACAAAAGCTATGATTACGAAGTGTTGGATGCCTTTGGTGGGACGGGCGCAAGAGCAGTCCGACTGGCCAAAAATGGTGTAAAAGTCACATCTAATGATATTTCTGACCGTGCAGTCAATTTAATTCAGAAAAATGCCAAATTGAACGGTGTGGATATTGATGTCATACACAATCGTGCAGAAAAAACTATCCACTCCCAGTTATGGGAAGCCATAGACATAGACCCTTTTGGCAGCCCTGTTTCGTGGGTGCATTGCGGACTCCTAAACTCCAAAAAACTGCTTGCAGTAACTGCCACAGACACAGCCGCACTCTCAGGAACTTATCCAAGGGTGGCCCGCAGAAGGTATGGTTTTCATTCCAAACGAACACCCAACTATCATGAAATTGCAGTCCGTGCACTCGCTGGTTTCGTAGTTAGGCAAGGGGCGGTGATTGAAGTCGCAGCGACGCCCGTATTTGCACATACCTACCGCCACTATACGCGGGTTTATTTTGAACTTGGAAAGGGGGCAGGTAGATGTGACCAGCTGTTAGACCAAATGGGAGATTCCAACGAAGTTGGGCCCATATGGATGGGAAATCTATGGAAAAAGTCCCTTGTTGAAAAGATGTGGAAAAATAGAGAATCAGTAACAATGGGGAGCAAATGGACACTTAAACATCTTGAAACCATCAAAGGGGAACTGGAATTTCCACAACCTTATTTCCATCTGCACAAGCTTTGCAAGAGTATGCAAATCACATCCCCACCCATGGCAGCTGTGTTGAAGGCAGTTAACGGGGTGCGGACACACTTCACTCCACTGGGGTTCCGGACAGAACTCTCCGAAACAAAAGTGAAACAAGAATTGAAGAGACTAACGTCGAGTTGAAATTTTTAGAATATCGCCGGCTTGAACTTCATAATCTGCGCCATGAGCCTGCTTAGTTTTGCCATCAATGGCTTTAACAAATTTGTCACCGATGTCTGTGTGTACAGCATAGGCAACTTCCTTGGCAGTAATCCCTTGCCTAACTAATAGACAATCTGGCAGAAGGTTGCCGTTACCATCCACCCATTTATTTTCATCCTCTACAGGAAAAACGGGAATTTGCTTTCCCACATCAAAGGCAGCCTTGTCCAGGGCCTGCTGAACTCCAGTTGAGCCATACTTTTTTAGGAGTTGGCGAGCAAACTCCAACGCATTCTTCTGCTGAGGACTCCCCTCTCGCAAGATTTTGAAAGTTGACGCTCCAGGAACATAGTCAATAAAACCCTTCTCAGCCGCCTTCCGAAGGAGCATCTCTGTTGCTGATGAAGTTGGAATCACAGGTACACCAAGTTTTTCGAGGTCCTTAAGCCACGGGTCTGAGCCATCCAAATCTACGCGGTTAGCAACAATCACCATAGGCTTGCCAAATTGGCGTAGGGCTCTAGCAAAACCAAGAGTGTCGGTGGTTGGATGTGCCGCCTCAATGGCCTTCAATATGGCATCCTTGTCAATCTCAAGACCGGACAAATCCTCAAGCAGAATCTCCTCAACTGTGCCTGCCTTATTGCCCAGTAATTTCTTAGTAATCCCCTCAACCCACTTGTCAAATTCGTCCGCTACAAACTTCACATCTTCAACGGGATTGCCTTCTCCATGATTACCTTCCTTGTCCGTTCTTCCGCTGGCATCCACCACCATGAGTAGTACTTTGGCACGTCTAACATCATCAAGAAATTTATTGCCCAGCCCCTTGCCTTGGTGAGCCCCTTGAACCAGGCCAGCCACATCATAGAGCTCAATTGGAACAAACCGCGTTCCCGAAAAGCATCCGCCCTTTCTTGGGTTACACTCACCCCCAAGTTCGGTGTGGGGGCACTTTACGCGGACATGGCTCATGCCCACATTGGGTTGAATGGTAGTAAAGGGGTAGTCTGCAATCTCAACATCCTTCAGCGTCGCTGCAGTGAAGAAGGTACTCTTGCCTACATTGGGTTTACCAATCAATCCGAACTGCACCTTATGCAGAGTCTTCGGGATTTTTAAAAATGAAGTTCTTACTCTCTATTGACTTAAGTTGAACTTCTTGGCCAATTTCACTGCCACCCATACTTTCAACTTCAATCGTCTCACCCGTTTCCGTTAGAGTGACCATGGGGGGATTGTCAGCAATTACAAGGGCAGGACGGCTTTCTGCATCTATCCTTTCAGCATCCTTTATTCTCACTTTCTTTCCGCCCCGAGTCCAAGCCCATTCACTGGCTGTTTTTTCAACAATATCAGGACCTGCACGAGTCTCAATAATATCTCCCGGAAAAAGTTTGAATCTGGCAACAATGGTTAATCTCATCAGGGGGCGGGAACCCATCCGGTCATAGGTCACAAGCTTACTTGTCTCCTTGACTGAGGCGCCCTGTCGCCTTAATTCAACTGAAATTTTTCTTGCAGTAGCTTTAGAACTGAAGTAAAAATTATCCTTCTTTTTGTAGCCATTCTCAACAATGCCCTTCTGGGCATTAGCTTCGAGAAAGCTGTTAACCAAGGGCTCAACCTGCTCCAAGGGTATGCCCCTGACTTGAAGTATGGCGTTATGGCTCTCCCCCCGGCGCATGCAGTCGTCACACCACTCCTTCTCGAAGGCATCAAAGTGTTCGGCCTTACGCAAGTCTGCAGGGGTGGGTTTGTGCCAGCTCTTTTTCTTCAAAACCCTACTGCAGTTGGGACAACGCTTCATACCATTGAAAAATTGAGGGGTTTAAATGGTTATTTTTACTGTTTGTACGTGTGGGATTCCTGCTGTTTTCCTAATGGTTTCCTTAGTAGTGAGCCCCGATTCAAGAAGTACGGCCACCGCACCTTCACCAACAGCATTAATTATTTTTGCCTCTCCAAGAAGGGATGCTACTTCCTCCCTTGCAATTAATTCCCCTTTGTAGAAAGAGGTAATTGACAGTAAAAAGTCTCCTTCCTCAAAGTTTTTATCCATGAGGTCCTGATCGGCGAGTGCAAGAACCATACCTTCGCGAGAGAGGTGTTTCCTATACCAAAGCATAGAGTAAAAGAAAAAGGGAAATTAAAAAGGTAAGCTACGGCTTACCCCGGCTCACTTCGGCCCATCCCAGCTCACTCAGCCACAATCATAGTTGAGGTTAGTTTAACCGCATCAATTTTGCGGAGCTTATCTACCACAAAGGAGGTTATTGACTCAACATCCTTGACGTCAATCTTCACAACGACGTCCCACTCACCATAGATTATGTTGGCGTCTTTGACTTCTGATAAATCTTTGATAGCTGAGAGTATCTCCCTTTCCTT
>JAAOXW010000040.1 GCA_018221005.1 Candidatus Altarchaeota archaeon | reverse complement strand
CTTCGTGTGGCAGAAATTCCAACCACCAATCAAAATGATACTGGACGTGGTATTGTTAGATTGGATTCAAAACTTATGAAAGAGTTAGGTCTGCCCCCGGAGGGTGGCCCCGTTAAACTCACCGGTTCTAAGACTACCTACGCAGTTGCAGATACGTCATATCCCCGTGATGTGGGTATGAATTTAATCCGCATGGATGGGCTTCTTCGTGGAAATTGCGGTGCCATTGTTGGAGAAAAAGTGAAAATATCAAAAGCCATGCTATCCCCCGCGAGAAAGCTTGTAATTTCTCCCCTTGGGTCTGTTCGCGTTAAACTCAGTGCGAATCTCCTTTCCAGTGTTCTGAAGCATCGTCTAATGGCAAAGGGAGACCGAATACAGATTCGTCCCCTTCCCCGAGGGCTCAGACCAGATTACAGTACTGAACTTGAAGCTGCCACTTTCTTTGGTTCACAAATTAACTTTTTTGTCAAAGACATGTCGCCGGATAGCGGTAATTACATCTCGGCAGAAACTCACATCTCAATTGAAACCGCAGAGCCAAGTAAGGAGGAACACAGAAGACCTGTTGCTGCCTATGAGGATATTGGAGGTATGAAGGAAGTTGTAACTCGGGTCCGCGAAATAATTGAACTCCCCCTGAAACGCCCCGAAGTTTTTGCACGACTTGGGATTGAACCTCCAAAGGGCGTTCTGCTTCATGGTCCACCTGGCTGTGGTAAAACATTATTGGCCAAGGCCATTGCTGACGAAACTCATGCCAAGTTTATCCGAATAAACGGCCCTGAAATTGTGAGTAAATTTGCAGGGGAGGCAGAAGAAAAACTACGCAGGATTTTTGAAGCCGCCCAAAAACACGCCCCTGCCATCATTTTTATTGACGAAATCGATGCTATTGCCCAGAAACGGGATGATGTTATGTCTGTTGAGGCACGAACAGTCGCCCAACTCCTGACTCTAATGGATGGTCAAATTGATAGGGGACAAGTTATGGTTCTTGCTGCAACTAACCGACCAGATTCACTTGATCCTGCTCTACGCCGCCCTGGAAGGTTTGATAGAGAAATTGCAATAGGAGTTCCGAATGCAGCGGGTCGAAAAGAAATTTTAATGATTCACACTAGGGGAATGCCAATTGACGTTTATGCTTGGAGACCATCTTTGACTACCAAGCGAGTTGGTGAGAACTTACCTGATGTTTTTAGAAACAAGCAGAAAACTAAACAATTCCTTATGAGTCTTCTTGAGAGTACTCAGGACACGAGAAAAATTTCTGAAACTTTTATTTCAAAACTCATTGAACTTTTTTCACAGAAAAATCCAGAGTTAGTTCGACAACTTCCGGAGAAATCACACCTTGCAGATTTCCTAGAACAACACAAGGAGGCTAATTTCCCTTCACTAATTTCTGAGACAATATGTCAATTTGAAGCTGGAGAGAGACAGTGGTTAGAAGCTCTTGAGGATCTTGCTGAAAGTCGAAAAGAATTTTTTGATCTGTTGATTTTCTTCTCAAGTGAATTTGAAAGTGTGAAACGAAAAGTATATACTGATTTGTTAGAGCTATTTCTTGACAACATTGCAGATAAAACACCAGGGTTTACTGGGGCCGATTTAGCAGGCTTGGTTAAAGAGGCCGCTTTAATTTCGGTCAGGAGCAAATTACCTGATATTGATATTGAGAAGGAAGTACCTGAAGAGGTTCTTGCGAACCTTAAGGTAAAATATGAACAGTTCGTTCAAGCCTTACGGGAAATTGAACCGAGTGCACTTAGAGAGTTCTTAGTCGAAGTTCCCAAGGTTAAGTGGGATGATATTGGGGGGCTAACTGATGCAAAACTAGAGCTCAAAGAAACTATTGAATTGCCCCTAAAACATCCTGAAAAATTTATTAAACTTGGAATTAAACCCCCACAAGGCATTCTTCTCTATGGCCCCCCAGGTTGCGGGAAAACTCTTCTTGCCAAGGCGGTTGCTAATGAGGCCAATGCTAATTTTATCTCAATTAAGGGGCCAGAAATTTTAAGTAAGTGGGTGGGGGAAAGTGAACGAGCCGTTCGAAAGTTGTTTAGACGAGCAAAGCAGCTCGCCCCTTGTATAATTTTCTTTGATGAAATTGATGCAATTGCAACAACTCGCGGCACAGATGTGAATCGTGCTACTGAAAGGGTCATAAATCAATTATTAACAGAATTGGATGGAATTGGTAAGCGTGAGGGAATTATGTTTGTTGCTGCAACCAATAAACCCGAACTTGTTGACTCTGCAATTTTGAGACCGGGAAGAGTTGATAGATTTGTATATCTCGGACCTCCCGTTTCTGAGACAAGGAAGAAGGTTCTTGAAATCCATACCAAAAAAATGCCAATGAAAGACGTAAACTTAGAAAAAGTTGCATCGGCGACTGAGGGTTTTAGTGGCGCGGACCTTCAGGCGGTATGTATGGAGGCTGCAATGTTCGCAATGAGAAAAGATGAAAATGAAGTCTCACAAAAGAACTTTGAAGACGCCATTCTTAAAGTGGGGCCCAGCCTCACAGATAAATTAATTGAACATTATCGCAAAGTCCGAAGCGGTTTTAGGACTAACCTTCCCAAGTACGAGATGTCTTACAGCCGATGACTCTCACGCTAAGCTTAAATCCTCGCAAGTCTTATGACGGTCATGAGCCTAGATATCTTTTTCAAACCCAAAAGCATAGCCGTTTTCGGTGTGTCCCGAAATTTGGAGAAGCCGGGGCGTGTACTCTATGAAAACCTGATTAAATGTGGCTTTAGGGGGGAAGTTTATCCACTCAACCCTAATCTTCAAGAGCTTGATGGTAAAAAGGTAGTTTCTCCCGAAGAACTTCCAAAGGTTGACCTTGGCATTTTTGTAATCCCTGCCCCTATTGTTCCAGAGTCACTGCGACAAGTTGCAAGTAAACTCAAAGGGGCACTCGTCATTGCAGGTGGTTTTGGTGAGGTGGGACGTAAGGATTTGGACCAACAACTGCTTGAAATCACAGAAGAATTTAAAATCAGACTTTGGGGCCCCAACTGTGTTGGGCTAATAAATCCATACCTAAACTTAAATGCAACTTTTTTTCCAACCGAAAGAATAGACATGCCCACCCCTGGTAAAATTGCACTCCTTAGCCAGAGTGGTGCAACTATTGCATCACTAATTGATTGGTCAAATAAAATGAAAATAGGCTTCAGTAAAATTGCAAGTTACGGCAATCAACTTGATGTCAACGAAACCGAAATCCTACAATATTTCATGAAAGACAAAAAAACCAAAGCACTTGGATTTTACTTAGAGGGCTTGAAAGATGGCAAAGAGTTCCTCAGAAAAGTGAAAATCACTAAACCGGTTATTGCGCTAAAGGCTGGAAAAACTGAGAAAGGAATTCTTGCCGCCAAAAGTCATACTGGCGCAATGGCAGGGAGTTACAAAATATATGAAGGTGTTTTTTCACAGATGGGAATCTCAATGTCCCGGGATATAGAGTCCCTTCTTGATTCACTCAAACTACTTGACAGTTCAAAACCCAAGGGTAAGCGTGTCGCAGTCATAACTTGTGGCGGTGGCTATGGTGTAATGGCTAGTGATGCCCTTGAAGCAAGTGGACTTGAATTATCCAACTTGTCAAAAAAGACATTAACGGCACTAAAGAAGCACTATTCTGAGCGTGTAGTTATTGGCAATCCAATCGACCTTACTGGGAGTGCAACTCCAGATGACTTCGGCTTTGCATTCAGACAAATTTCAAAAGATAAATCAGTTGACGCAATACTAACTATCTTCCTGTTTCAACTCCCCACCCTTAACGAATCCGTTGTGAATGAATTACCCCACACCGATAAACCCATGGTGATTGTTTCTCCCCCAGGAAAGTTCGCCTCAAAAGTGAATGCACTTTTAGTTGAGAAGTGGCCGGTGGTTTCAACTCCAGAAGAAGCTGCATATGTCTTTAAGTCTACACTTAAGTAGTGCAGCAAGATTGATATTTTTCAGGAAGATAGCTTTGTATTGATGACAAAAATTCTGAAGCATAAGGGAGCAACTCCACCTCTTTTCCTTCAGAGAGTAGTTCATACGCAGGCACAAGATATTCCTTATAGGCTTTATCATTAGTTAGCCCTTGCTCTTCTTTTGTCCTTTTAGCTAAAACTATTTCTTCTCCCGCCCGCTCAAGCGCATTTTGATACAATTCAAAATGATTGTTCCCCCCATTTTCCTTCATATTGTTTAGAAGGTGGGCCATAGTTTTTCCAAAGATGAGCGCATAACCCTCATCGTAACTACCCGAGCTTTCAATTTTATCAAGGTTTCCTGAAACATAGTTATTCAATTTTTCATCCATATCCATTTGGTGAAAACCTTCGTGAGCTGCAATTTCTGCCATCAAACGAAAACGGTAACCCCACTCCTGTTGATTATCACTCATCAATTCCTCAATCATATTTTCATATGTGGGATATGCTTCCCTTTCAAAACCAAGACCCTCTTTGACCATAATTGTTCTGTAAGCAGATATGCCGTCCGCATCCTCTTCAAAACTGAAAACCGATACTGCGAGTGCACCTTCTCGTAATTCGGGCACTTGATCTTTGACATAATCCGGCAAGTCATAGTAATTCACTGATTTTTCCCTTGTTGCTGATTTCAAAACTTGATGGAGCATATAGCTTCTTGAACCGCTGAATTAAAAGACTTTAGCCCAGCAAAGTATAAATGTGATGATTTGGGAAGCTTAGAGTGTTGAGTGCGGTTGCTTTGGCCATTTCTACCACCATAGGTGCCGGTGTGTTGGCTTTGCCCATGGCTTTCTTTGAATCGGGCCCTGTCGGCTTAATAATCTCTTCAGTCATTGCCATTTTCCTAATCTTATCTGGAGCCATGGTTTCAGACCTTTTAAGGGAAAAAAAGGGCCCCATCCAGATACCTGCACTCATCTCTGATATAATCGGAAAGCGATGGAAAGTGCTCATTTATCTTACACTCATCTTTTCAATGTATGGTGCCCTCTCTGCATATCTGATTGGGTTTGGTCGTCAGCTGGCTGTTCTGTTTCCAATAGAACCTATCGTAGGTAGTCTTGCGTTTTATCTCTTTGGCACATATGTAGTTTTTCGTGGAACTAAAATCATTGCCAAAATAGATACGCCAATGGCCATTCTGCTCGTGAGTTTCCTCATTGTAATCTCAATTGTGAATATGTCCAACTTTTCCGGGGTGTCCTTTGAACCTGCGGAAGGTGTGGAAGGTTTAGGTGTCATTGCCGGAACCATGTTATTTGCACTCTTTGGTGTGAATATAATTCCTGAAATAAACTATCTTTCCAAGGGGCGAGGTCTTGAAGCATATTCCATAAGCACTGCCATCTGCATTCTCCTTTATCTTGCCTTTTCTTTTTCAACCATTGGAGTCATGGGGTCACGAATGACGGATTTGGGAACTGAAGGTCTGGCCATTCACTACGGTGGACTCTTTGAAATTTTTATTTCCCTGTTCACTCTCCTCGCACTCTTGACTTCATTCTTGGGAATTGGCCTTTGCACCCAACACATTTACAACTATGATTTTAAGATTCCCCGAAAATTGGCAACGGTATTAACTACAGTTCCTGCGCTACTCATCTATCTCGCATCTTTCTTTCTTGGTTTTAGTTTTCTTGATATTTTAGCGGTTGCGGGTGAACTAACTCTCCCCATCCTTCTTATGCTGATTAGTTATGCCTACTACAAAGCTACAAAGAACGGGACCAAAAGTCGTTTACCTTTCCCCCAAATAACTGCAGTACTCGTTGGTTTGTTTTACTTTGCAATTTTCTCAAGCTTCTTCTTGCGAATTATCTTGTAATGCGTTCAGTGAGCTCTCCAACAATTTTTGAGCCCTTGACTGCACTTCTTATGGGTTCCAACATAGTTACTATTCGGTCTGTGAGTGCTATTTTCAGGTCCATTGGGTGTAATTTTCCTGCTTTGAAATCCTTCTGCAAACTTTCAAAAGTCCTGTAGGTCACTTCCCCACCAAATTTTTTGGGACGGATAATTTCAAGTTCCCTGTCTTTGAACATTGGGCTGAAGACTAAGTGTTCAACCCAGTCAAGAACAGGATTGTATTCAATTTCCTTTTCCGGACAGAAAGCATCCTTAATTTTTTTTCGAATCTCCTTTTCGGAATCATCAACATAAACTGCGCTACCTGTGACAGATTTACTCATTTTGAACATGGCCCACCTGTCTTCTTTATCCTTGGGTACCGGCCATACTGCTGGCTTGTGCAAGCCAAGTAACATCTGACAGTGAAGTGCCATCGGTTTATATCCCGCAACTTTCATACCGGCTTCTCTCGCAACCACATGAATTTTTCTCTGATCCATTCCAGAGTGAGCTAAATTTATCCCTTGAAAGAATATGTCTGCCGCTTGCATCATAGGATAGAGTGCCCAAGCAGTTGGCATACTCTTAGTTTTATCAGCATTCCTTCCCATTATCGTCATACTCCGCAGAGTTCGGGAAAGGGTGGTGTTTTTGGCCACTTTGACAACTGTGGCCCAGTAATCGTTATCGTAAATATCAGAGGCCAGAACTTGCTTTACCTGCTCCTTTTTGCCCCCTGCAAGCTCCACTAATTCACTCGCAATTTTTCCAAAATATTCCTTGGCTACCCTACGTATGAAGTCCAAATCACCCCCTAGTTTATTATTAATCCAGGTGTGATAATCTGCCAAGAAGATAGAGGTAGCTACTCCCGCTCTTTGCAAGTCTGCCATTTTCATAATACTCAAAGCAGTCCCCAAATGAATCCTGCCCGAAACTTCAAACCCGATATAATGTTTCAGTGGAACCCCCGTACTGATTGAAGTTTTCAGTTCCTCTTCCGTCAAAAATTCAGTCGTCGGTTTTCTAGTGATTAATTCCACACGGGTCTTTTCATCCATACTGCTTTTTGTTGAGGGGGCTTATAATCTTTTTATTAATCACCAACTATCTTTCAAGTATGGTTGAAATAATTACTGTTGATATTGAGAAACCTGAGGAAGTAAATTTAATTCTTGGAACTTCACACTTCATTAAAACTGTAGATGATGTTTTTGGAGCACTTGCAGATTCAGCACCCGGTATTAAATTTGGACTGGCCTTTTGTGAAGCCTCCGGTCCGCGACTTATTAGGAAGGCAGGTAATGAACCGAGCTTGGTTGAGTTGGCTGTGAAAAATGCCCAAAAAATTGGAGCGGGCCACAGCTTTATTATTTTTATGAAAAATGGGTACCCCATCAATGTTCTACCCAGACTGCGCCAAATTTCCGAACTTGTAACTCTCTGGGCTGCAACTGCCAATCCACTACAAGTTATTATTGCCGAAACTAAGAACGGGCGTGGAATCATGGGTGTAATTGATGGGGGTTCTCCTCTCGGCGTCGAAGATAAAAAAGAAGCTAAGGCAAGAAAGGACTTCCTAGTTAAAGTTGGCTATAAACCACATTCCTAGTAAGATGCTTAGAAGGGTTTGTTCTGAACTCTTAGGTTTTCCCCAAGACCATCTTTAACTTCTTCCACTTCACTCAAGGCGTGTTCCAGTTGCTCAACAAATTTATCATTAATTTCTTGGATATCAGAGTGTGATTTCTCCAACTCTTCAAGCCTTTCAATTACAGTGTCCAACCTCTTGAGGTGGCTGACTATTTTGTTATAATCATCCAATCTCACAAACATTTCAATACCCTTAGGAATCAAATCTGAAGTTGTAACATTCTCTGTTGCGCGTTCCACCTTCTCAAAGCTACTGGGAGCACCAAAATCAGCACTTCCCCCCACTTCTTTTCTGGAAGTTTCTTCCTCTTTCATATTAATAAGCTCGTTTTTGGTGAGTTTTTCGTCCCCAAGTATTTTTCTAACTATGCCCATAACAGGCTACTCTTAAGTTAATTATAACATTTTACCTTAAAGTTATCAATCCCACAAGGAGACCTAGTAGTAGTACGGCAAGTGCAGGCACTCCTGGCGCCCTAGGCATGCCTTCTCCCAGCTTAGATCGGACATCTACTTTAAGCTCAATACTGTCGCCCACAAGCGTATTTGAAGTGCTGTTGACCTTCAAAATAATAGTAAGTGCATCTGAAGGTGCAAGTGCTTGTCGTCCTGCAAATACAGTCAGCAAAAGCTTTTCTGTACTGCCAGATCCAAGCCTAAAGGTCTTACTCATCTCATTATCCAACCTTGCAAATGCAGAGTCATGGCCTGCAGATGTTGAAATCCTCACCGTAAAGAAGTCTTCCTGGAGTTGTGGGTTGGCAACTAGAACCGTATATTTTAAAATATCTCCAACAGTTGCATTGTAATATCCACTTCCGGGAGCTTCCGGAACAATGGTCATGAAGTTTTCTGAAACACAGACTGCCCCCCTGCAAACTAGGCCGGAGGTACAATCCACATCTGAAGTGCAATCTTCCCCTACATTACCAATGCACGTGCCTCCACTGCATACTTCTCCAGTTGCACAATCATTATCAATTGAACAACAATCCGGATCAATACTTATACAGTTGGAGCTCGAACAAATCACATCCTTCCGAGTTGAGCAAGTTCTGCATGTGCTCGTTGCATCACACCAGTTAATATTTGAGCAGTCGGCATCCACGACACAGCAGTCCGAATCGTAGCCCACACAATTTGAAGATGGACACAGACCGTCATTACTCATGTTTATGCCGCCATATTCAGAGGTTGCGTCTGGACAATCTAAGCATGCATGTCTTGGAGTATAACAGTAGTATCCGTTCGAACAGTAAGAATCCCCATTACATCCCTGTGGGCCGGCCCCTATGTTTTCATAACCACAAAGTACGCCGCCACCCTGGGGGTCACACTCAAACCACTCAGTCAATGGAACTGGATTAGAGTCAGCACAGATGCCACCTCCACACCAGTTGTTCAAACATTCTCTGCTTTCTTCACAAAGTAAACCATCTGCTTTAGCATCCCTGCAGAAGTGAACCCCCTCATAGTGCTGGCCCAAATAGCCCCCACTTGAAGTGTAATTGTCACACCATTCCTCTAAATCACAGGAACTGTCCCCTAAGCAGCACTGTTCACCTTCAGGGCAGCAAGCACCGTTCAGGAAAATCTCGCCCACACCACAACATACATTCTCCGAGCAGGAGAAGTTGCTTGCATCTCCAAAGGCCCAGTAATCTCCCTCGCTCGAGTAACAGCTGGCACAGTCTGAGGTGTCATCACACTGAGCGAGCCACCCGGAGCTCGTACCTCTCTTAGTATATGAATTATTGGTAAGTTCAAGTGCGTAATCGTAACTAATGGTGGTGTAATTTGAAGCACTCACCCAGGTTTGAATAAAGTCAGAACATACTCGTGAATTGTAGAACTCAACGGTTTCTGTAGTTCCTACAGTTACATATCCTCCAGATGTGTTGAATATTTTGTCAGACTGAACTGTTGAATTTATGGTGAGGTCATATCCTGTGGTTATAGTTCCAATGTTTTCTATTGAGACAGAAGTTAGACAGGATTGGCCTGCAATGCACATCTCCCTACTAATTGACTCATCAAATAACACAAAGATAGGACTTAGTTCTCTCTTACACTCTTGTCCAATTCCTGTGCAACTGCAGTTAACAGTTATGTTGTTGTAGTTGTAACCGAGATCTGGGAAAAGATATTCATGATCAAAAATATTACTTGTAGCTGTGAAACTATTGTTGGAATACCGAATTCCGGAATCTCCATCAATAACGACATCACAATTTACCACCGAGTTGCAAGGACAGGTCATATTCACTCGCAAATCAAGGGTGTTCGTGTCCCCTTCCCAAGTTGCGGTGTGCCAGGCGTCCGCACAAATATTGGGAAATATTGAGCAAACACCCACTTTATCAATCATCTCTTCCGTGCCTTGGCTCGAATCACTGTCGCAAGATGTTCCACAAGGGTGGGAACCCGTATTCACTGGAGACACTCTGCATGCCCAGGTCCCATCATCCACAGCCACAGAGCCGAGTGAGCAGTCACAGTCCGAAGCCAGTTGATTTTCCGCAGTGAAATCTAAACACTCATACCAAGTACCTTCATAACAAACATCTGTGTCCCCATCTGAGTCAACATCAAGGGTATTGGTAGCATTCGCAGCACAACTCTCAATGTAACCATCTCCATTACTGTCATATACGCAAGACCATTCCTCACAGCAAATCTTTTCAATATCCGAAGGTGTAGTTCCCCAACTTCCCAGCGCTGCCGTAACAGGATCATTTCCAAAGTTAGTACAGTTACCTGCACCACACTGTGACTCATCAGTACATTGCTTGGTTGAGGCTAGGGCACATGGACAAACTCCACTTGCACAATTACCAATTACAGAGCAATCATAATCTCTGTCACTCGTACAAGTATAGCTACCAATAGTTCCACCATATACGTCGCACCATTCGTCGCAAGATGAATATATTCCCGCATTGCATATGCTCCCCGTTCCATCACACCAAACTTCATTACTTTCAATTGGAGAGCAGCAGTTTTCATTGCCTCCATTACCTCTCCACAATCCATTGTAAGCTTCACATGCATCCTGACATTCGTCTTGAACTAGATTATATTTCTGGAAGGAGTCATCATAGCAGTAGTAGTATGAGCCGAGTGAAGATTTGTTTTCACAAGTGCCACCGGAGCAAGCCACACTAGTTCCTGCATCACAAGCATATTTGCGCCATTTCTCCTGCTGGTAAATGTAGGCAATTTCACTTGGAGCCAAGGCCTTGTCATAAGCACGAACTTCATCAATGATTCCGTCGAAGGGGTTGGCGTTATTCCACTGGGTTCCAATTCGCAAGCTGCCTCCTACTCCACTGAAGGTATTGTCAATTGCTACTGACGCGACCAAGTGCCCATCAACATACAGACTTTGATTCAAGTTGGGCCTATCAATCGAGCAAATAACTTGGTGCCATTTACCGTCTGAGTAGTCGAGGCCGGAACTCACAGAGGTGTAATTATTATATCCAGTACATCCGGCATCCCCCGTTCTCAATAGGCACCCAATGTCTCCATCGGTCTCCATGTAGAGCTCCCAACCGATACATCCACCTTCCTTCCAAAAGAAAAATCCTGTTGATGCTTGTGCTCCCGCCTTTACCCATGCAGAGAAGCTGTGTGCTTCTCCTACATCAACATCGAACATAGCCGGGTTTGATGCGAAGGTAATATAATCCCCGTCTGGCGAACTATCCCCATCAAAGTCTATTGCATTACCATAAATTGAATCTGAAGTCCAGGTAGGGTCTGAGTAGAAAGTACCATCTGTTCCATACGGGGTCGCATCAACAACGGTTGTTCCAGAGCCTGTATCCATGGGCCAGTATCCCATCAAGTCACTTTGGTAGTATTCAGGGTAGCTCCTGTACAAAATCATTACTTCGTCTTGAGATAGCGTTCTATTGTAAATGCGAACTTCATCAATAACTCCATTGAAGGCTGCACCAGTATAGCCTTGCCCAATCATTACCGGGTCCGTGCTTTGAGTTGGAATTTGTGCGTTGCTTAGTGAGTAGGTTGTGCTGGCCATTAATTCCCCGTTCTTATAGCTTTTCATCACATTAGTGGTATTACTTCGGGTGATTACTACAAAGTACCAGGTATTATTGGTGAAGTTACCTGTATCAAAGGCATCCCAACCCCAGTAATTTCCTCCACTCTCCGCCGTGCCATGGAAATAACTCATCTTCCCCACACCATTTATACCGTCTTCAAGTGTTAATGCAAACTCTCCACCATAGCTCTTGTCTAAGAGATTTTGTCTTGTATTTCCAACGGCCTCAGGATACATCCAAAACGCAAGTGTTAGGTTCTGATGTAACTTCATCTCTGGATAATCTTGAAGCATAACATAATCCCCGCTTCCATCAAACCTCAATGCTTTCCCACTCACAGTTCGACTGGG
>JAAOXW010000039.1 GCA_018221005.1 Candidatus Altarchaeota archaeon | reverse complement strand
CAAACAATAATCTGGAGACCAACTTCCCTCGCCCGTTGAATGGAAGCTTTCAAGACCTCAAAGTCGAGTCTATCCTCACTGTGATTTAGAAGAGTTCCAATGGCACCCGCACTAACTACTGACTCAGGGAGAACATGTCCGGTATGTGAACCAAAATTAACTGGGTCAATGTGCTGGGCAAAAACGGGTAACTCAACGTTTGACGCAATCATCTCGATATCTGTAGGTTGAACTGCAACCCCAATATCCACCTTAGTCTGCTCTGCAAACTCCTCCAGCTTACGAGCAAGTTCTAGTGCCTTAGCACCGGTTCCATTCTCATAAGCCTTGAAATTAACTATGTAGCTGGGCTCCATAGGCATAAATAACGTCACGAGTAGTAATAGATTATGCTTACGGCCCATATAAACGTGGGAAAGCGTTCTATCGCCATCAAAGAAACAGATTCAATTGGGCCGCTTGATGAGGGTATTCGAATTCATAATCAAAAGCGTAGCTATAGTAAGCCGGTCTATGACCCCGGTAACCCCCTGGTTTTTGGAATGGGGCCCCTTACTGGACTTGGATTGCCCGGAACTCATCGCTTAACCTTCCTTTTCAGGTCACCCTTGAGTGGGGGGTTGTATGTTTCTACTATGGGTGGAGCGGGTTGGCACCTAAAACGAACTGGTATTGATGCAGTCTCAATTGAAGGGCGTGCAGACAGACCAACTATGATTTCAATTAAGGGCGAGGGAAAAGACACCGTCTTTGAATTCTTTGAAACTGACCTTGACCGCCTCGTAAAACTTTGGGAGCAAGGTGGCGCACGCAGACTCACAGGCGAATTTGTAAAAGAGTTGAACTATCCTTTCAGAGCGGTGACAGTAGGACCTGCTGCACTAAAGACGCCTTTTGGAATCGCATATTCAGCAGACCTAGTCAACAATAAGATTCGGCCAGGAAGTGAAGATGTAGCAGGTAAGGGTGGTGCGGGAAGTATTATGATGCAGGCTCACAATGTAGTGGGTGTTGCCTTTGGTGGAAAAGCCAAACCTTACAAAGTCATTAGGGGTGCACAAAAAGTCATTGAGAAACAGCACGGTAAAGATTTCCAACAAATCTTTAGAGAAACGACAGAAAAATACAGCTACTCACCTAAGCTCAAAACTGGCGGAACCTTCGGTAGCAATTATCCACACCTTCAAGTCTACACCCCCATGTTCAACTTCGCCATGATTTACATGAGTAAGGAGGAGAGGGAACTCAAGTGGAAGGAATTAATGGGGCCAATGTGGTGGGAGAAGTTCAACAAAGAAACCATTAAGCCCAAGAAATTTGCAACCTGTGGAGAACCATGCCCAGTAGCGTGTAAGAAAGTTTACAAGGGTCAGAAAGTAGATTACGAACCCTTCGAAGCATGCGGTCCCAATAGTTGGATTTTTGATCTTGACCAAGCGACCCGATTAGTCAGTTTTGTAGATACTATGGGTTATGATGCGATTGAATTTGGGGGCATAATGTCTTGGATGCTTGATGCGGTTCGAGTTGGAAAAATCCCTGCCAAGGATATTGGCTTCAATAAGGATTGGTCATACAGTGGCTTAGCTGACTTTGGAATTAAACTAGCCAAGGACCTCTCCCTATCAGACTCACCCGTAATTGACGCACTAAGGCAAGGTAAGAGGCAGGGGGGGCGCATTCTTGACGACTTATTCGATGGAGGTATCCAAGACTTAGCAACTTACGTCCCATATGGCAAGAGTGGATACATGAGCCCAACTATGTACTGGGCCATTGGTAACTTTGTTCCCCTCCCACTGCAGGGAAGATACTGGACTTACTACAAATTTGCAGTCTGGTTTGAACCGGAAGATTTAGCAGAGAGGTCTTTCCAGAGGGCAGTTGCGGAAGCAGAACTGGACAATTTGGGGGTCTGTAGATTCCACCGAGGTTGGTTTGAGCCGGCACTCGACAAGATGCTCAAATATCGCAAACTCAAGAGCAATGGAGAAAAAATGATTAAAGACATTATGAAGTACAATCAAAGGGCAGGAGCAGCACCGACCTTTTGGGACACACAGAGAACCAAAGACATAATCAAACTTGGGGCAAGGGATTTTGGGGCGGAAGAGTGGGCCAATAAATTTGAGCAGGGGGGAGATGCCGCCCTGATGGAGTATTGGCACAGATTTGAAGAGGCACTGGCGCTTCAGGAATGATTTTAAACACATCCCAAAAACACTGTATGCACACAGAAGGGTATGTAGCACATGAAAATACGGAAGCATCAAAGGTTAAACTGCCGGAGTTTATGCGCGAAAATTTATTGAATGCAACTCACGATGCTCTTACTCGGCTAGAAGAAGTTTATGAAGGCAAGGACTTATTTTTGTATCTGGAGCCGGGAAAACACTTATCCCGATTAGGTATTTACACCTCTGAAACTGCCAAAACTTCCAAGGACTTAGTTGGCCCCTTTGAAACTGAACTTCTCCAAGAACTTGTAATGGATGAAGATCTAAATGTTATGACAGTCCAATTTGATGACATTGGGTATGATGCCAAGGCACTAACCAGAACCAATAGCTTCTCAAAGATGTTAAAAAACAGAATAACCACTGAAGTTGCAGCACTCCTGCCCTTTCCCCAACTTAAGAATGCAATGTACAGAAAAATTGGAGTGGGCTTGCCTGAAACAGAAAATAAATCAACCACAGTTGCGCCAAAGGTTTTCATTGACTACTTAAATCCAAATTTAATTTATGTCGGGCCCGGCTCAATCATTGGGGAGGGTGCAAAACTCCAAACGCACTTCTTCAACCCAGGTACTTACATCATAGGTTTAATTGTAATTGGGGACCAATCGGTGGTGGGGGGGAGCACTAGACTATTACCCGGTTCACTTTGTGGAGCTAAAAGTATTATTGGGAGTGACTCAACATTCACAGGTTATCTTCCCCGGGGAGGTAAAGTTGCCCCCAGAGCATTCTACGATGGATTCTACGCTACAGCAACTGTTTGAGGTGTGCTATGATGTCGTTTGGGTTTTCAGCAATCACATTGTGATGTCCCTTGACACGGTACTGTTTAAAATTTCCCACAGGAGAATCATGTACCAATTCATCTTGAGTGGACTTAATCAAAATAAAGTGGTCACAGATTTGAGTTCTTTCAAGAGCTAAGAGATTGTCCAAGATGTTTAGGTCAACGTAGGGTGGTGTATTCAGGCGACGGGTAATGTAGGCATCAATCAAACCTGCGTAGTTGAAGAGGTCCCCCTGTTTTTCAAAGAGTTTCAAAATAGTTTCTGGTACAAACTTAGACAGCCAAAGTAAGACTTTGAAATATAGTTTCATAGAAGTCCTACCAAAGGGGGGATTTATCGCAATAACTTTTTTTGCACCTTTTATTTGTATTGCAAGGTAACCACCCAAACTGAAACCAATTACATTGAAATTTTTCAGCTTTTCTTTGTGAATTATTTCTTTAACATCATCCAACAAGCGTTCTGGTAAATAATACGCCCTTCCATGGGGTTTGCTCGACTTCCCATGTCCGCGCAAGTCAATTAACAGTTGCGAGTGGTCTGAAAATGCCTTGGACACATATTTGAAGGTGGTGTGGTCTTCCGCCAAGCCATGAAGAAAGACGAGGGTTGGTTTCTTACCTTTGATTCGCCGATAGTAGATTTTCAAACCATCTGGAGTTGTGTGGAACACATTAACAGGGTGCGGGTAGCCATTTATGGCTTCTGATTAAACCGAATAGTCAGAAAGGTTAAAACGAGCCACTTCGGTGGCTCGACCAAAAGCCCGAAAGGTTAAAAATGTCAAAACCACATAGAAATACGCGTGCTGGTGAGATGCGCTGCGGCGCACGAATCAGCACATTGATCGACCTTGGTCAAAGGTCGGGGTCATGAGGTAACGGCAGCCTGGTAGGCTCCAGTAATACTATTACCGGAGCGCTGATCTTGGACAATGCATCGCCGTATGTGTCCATGAGGTGATTGAGAATGGGTTTGGAGAAACCTGCTCGTGGGGGTTCAAATCCCCCTGACCCCAAACTTTTTTCGCAAAAAAAGTTTGATCAAAAAACACATCAAAAAGGTGAACTTATGGAAATACTATCTGAAATTAAAAACCGAAAAAGCAAGTTCTTATACAAGGACACACCAATCGAAAAAGAAAAAATTGAGCTCTTAATTGAGGCTGCCCGTTGGGCCCCATCATGCTTCAACAACCAACCATGGAATTATGTATTAATTGACAAAGACGCCAGCTCAAGAGAAGCTGTTGAAGCATCACTCAGCCTAGGAAATGGGTGGGCAAAGGGGGCACCGCTTCTTGTAGCAGTTGGTGGTCGTACTAAGGACGGGTGTGAATCACAAGGCATTGAGTACCTGCTTTATGATATTGGGCTGTCTGTTATGAGCATGGTAATCCAAGCAGAGCATCTTGGACTTGGCTCTCGCCAGATGGCAGGGTGGAATTCGGAAAAGCTAAAGAGTGCAGTTGGATTCCCACATGACTTTAAACCCATTGTTTTGGTCGCTTTTGGATATCCTGCAAAGCCAGAAAACTTAAAGGAAAAAATCACAGACAGACTCAAAGAAAAGCTCGTTAGGGCGAGAACTAGAAAGGCCCCGGAGAAAAACTTCTTCTTTGATAAATATAGTGAATGACAATAAAGCTTATAATGTTAACAGTGTTAACGTCTCTACGGTGATTTTGTGGAGAAACAAATTAGTGAATCGACTCGTGAATACAGAAGGATTCCCCTTATTGGGGACAAGATGCCAAGCTTTGAAGCAGAGACTACTCAAGGAACAATAAAATTTCCAGAGGCCTATCGTGGGCATTGGACTATTCTCTTTAGCCACCCTGCAGACTTCACACCAGTCTGCACAACGGAGTTTCATGCCTTTCAAACAAGAATGGAGAGTTTCAAAAAATTGAATACCAAATTAATTGGGCTCAGTATGGACCAAGTCTTCAGCCATCTTGAGTGGTTGGAATGGATTCACAAAAATCTCGACATCAAAATTGAGTTTCCTGTAATTGCAGACCACAGCGGAGAAATTGCTAAGAAACTCGGAATGCTACATCCGAATGCTGGAAAGTCAACAGTGAGAGCTGTCTTTGTTCTGGACCCAAAGGGGATTATTCGTACGCTTCTGTACTACCCAGGTGAATTGGGCAGGAACCTTGAGGAAATACACCGAATTGTAAAGGGATTACAACTTGCAGATTTAAAGAAAGTAGCCCTGCCTGCTAATTGGCCAAAAAATGAAATAATTGGTAGTAAAGTGTTAATCCCCCCTGCAAAAAGCAAGCAAGAGGCTGAAAAAAATAAGGAAGGGAATGAATGCAAAGATTGGTGGTTTTGTTATAAATCAGTATAATGGAGTAGTGTAAGAACTAGTAGGAGATATATTGGGTGCCAAGGAAATAGTAACAGGAGTTCATTGGGTGGGGTCACTTGACCCTTCAAGGAAATATTTTGACGAACTTATTCCACTCCCACACGGAACCACCTACAACTCATACTTAATTCGTGGCTCAAAGAAAGTTGCGTTGATTGATGGGGTCGACCCGTCAAAGACTGACATACTTTTCAAAAATCTCGACGAAATCGGGATAAAAACGTTGGATTTCATTGTTTCTCAACATGCGGAGCAAGACCACTCGGGAGCAATACCTGCACTACTTGAAAAATTTCCAATGGCAAAAGTAGTCACACATTCAATGGCAAAAACAATGTTGCAGGATTTACTCAATATACCTGATGAAAAAATTCAATTAATAAAAAATGGGGACGAACTTTCACTTGGGAACAAAACCCTGAAATTTATTTTGACCCCCTGGGTGCATTGGCCTGAAACTATGTTCACACTTCTAAAAGAAGATAACATTTTATTCACTTGCGACCTCTATGGTTCACACCTTGCAACCGAAAATATTATTTCAAAGAATGATAAGATAATTGAGGACGAAGCAAAGAGGTATTATGCAGAAATTATGATGCCGTTTGTACCCTTTGTAAAAAAACATACCACGATGGTTCGTGAATTAAAACCAAAGATTATTGCAACGAGTCATGGGCCAGTCTACAAAAACCCAGAGTTCATACTTGACCTTTATGAAGAATGGACCTCGGGAAAAATGAAAAAGAAAGTATTAATTGCTTGGGTCTCAATGCACGAGAGTACCAAGAAAATGGCAGCTTACTTGGAAAATGCATTGAAGGAAAGGGGGATTGAAGTCATTAGCCATAATATGACAGGTATAGATTCTGGCGTGCTGGCGATGGACCTCATAGACTCAGCTAGTCTTGTACTTGCATCTCCCGTATTTCTAGGAGCACCACATCCCAATGCCATTAATGTGGCCGTATTAATCAATCTACTAAAACCTAAAACTAAGTTTTTGGCGGTTATTGGCTCATTTGGATGGGCAGGAAAGCTTGCAGAAAACTTTAGTGAGTTATTACCTAATCTGAAGGCAGAGAGGTTGGAGCCAGTTATGGTTAAAGGTGTACCTAAGGAAATTGACTTTGAAAGACTCGATAAATTGGCCGAAATCATTGTTGAAAAACATTCCGAACTATGAGTTAGAAGAACCAGTCCATTATGTATTTGAGAATTCCCGCATTCCATTGAACGGTGTGGGTGATTCCCTCCTTACCTTGGACTTCATCATAATGTTTCTTGTACCACAAATAAGAATTTGTAAGGGATTGTTCGGATGATAATTTTGGTTTCCAGCCTAGAACTTTCTGTGCTTTACTTACGTCCACATAATGGTCTTTGTAAATAGTAGCATATGACCATTCATAGAAGGGGGACAACTTTAGTTTGTCGAGCAGTTTGAGTGGAGGAATAACCAACCAAGGAGCAAAAGAAATAATTTTTCCCTCATACTTTTCTGCCGCCATAAGTGAATTGATGTGGTCACGAACAGTTCCAAATTTAGTGGCACCAATATTAAACTCCTGATTCACTTTAGATTTAGGGAGTGTACCTGTCTTATAGATTGCATCACATAAATCATCTACATCAAGTAGTTGGTAGAGATTGTTAGCTTTTCCCAACATAGGTAAATTTTTGTGATGATAAACCCAATCAAAGATGACTGAAAAAATTCCGAGTCTAATTGAACCTACAAAAGTCTTGGGTCTAATTATTGGGGCAATCATGCCTTTTTCACGGAAGCTTCGAACAATCGCTTCTCCTTGAACTTTTGCCTCACCATAGGGTCCCACCCCTTCGAGGGGATACTCTTCTGAGATGGGGTGTGTTTTAGGCAAACCGTAAACAGCGGTTGATGAAATAAAGATGACACGTTTTATGCCGAGTTCTTCTGCGACCTCATATACATTACGAGTTCCATCAACATCAACTGAAAAAATATCTTCCTTCTTCCAGCGGGGAAGTGCAGCAGCTGCATGAACTATTACATCCACATCCTTGAAGGCTTTCCGAAGAGTGTCCTTATTACGGATATCCCCCTGAACGAAATGTACTGACTTAGCGGCTTCTTTGGGATTAAAGGGGGACAAATCTATCCCAGTTACTTTTTGTTTTTTCTTAAGCAGATATTGAACCATGTGCTGGCCCATAAACCCTGAAATTCCTGTAATTGCCCATTTCACTAAAATAGAAGTAATTTGCACTTTATTTGCTTTGCTTTTCTTTTAGGAGTAGAAGGGACCTCTCAAGAATAAATTTGGCCCGTTTTCGGGGGGACAGTAAGGGCACCTCTATGGGCGTATATCCAAAACGTTGGTATGCCTTTTCCGCCAAAACTGCAATTTTTCTTACAACTGCAGTATTCTCAACCCGCTCGGTATCCTTTCTGTGGGGAAGAGGAGCAAGGAAAAACACTAAATCATATCGCTCCTTTTCAATCCCCCTCAAAACTACAGGATGTACTTTGAGGCTGTCGAGCCAATAATAAATCAATCCATCAACTTTACAACGATCCAAGAACACTAAGTTATTCTTGGGTGCTCGCTCTCGTTTATTTTGAAAGCGAAAAAGTCTCAATTGAAACCATCGGGGATTAGTCCAAGGAAGACAAGTACTTCCCGATTCTATTGAGTTTTTTAGAATATCACGAGCTGCTTCTTCGACAAAACCTGCATCAATGCCCCTGATTTTGCACAGTTTTTCTAGCTCCCGTAAGGTAGTCGTTTTTCCATTACAGGTTCCCCCCGACAGCACAACCCTAAACTGCGTCTTGGTCTTTTTTGTCTCTCGCATTTTCCCACAACCTCCATATCTCACGGCAAGTGTCCTTATGCCCCTGGGCATTGTTATGGTGACCTCCCGTTGGCTCAGCAATCAGCAGTAACTCTGGCTTTGTGAATGCTTGCTTCATGATGGTTTGAAACAACTCACTTCCTCCCCCCTTGGGCACTGCACCCATTCCCTCCAGGTTGTCAGCAACATGAATTGCCTTCACATGGTCAAAGGTTGTAATTAGTTGTTCGAGTGGGGCTTCTTTAGTGAAGCCTTTCTCAAAGTTGTACACAGTGTGTGGAATGTCAAATAAAATGTCTGAATGAAGCTTTGCTAACTCGGGAAGTGAACCGGCACCATAGTGTTTCTCGAAGAAAGGAATATTTTCAAGGAAGACTGTATTCTTTGCCTGTGCCAAAAGTCTGCCCACTTCATGTTCCAACTTGAGTTTATCATTAGACACTGCGGCATGCATTACAGTATAAGTGAGCCCTAAATCGGCAGAGATTCGGTCCCACACCAAAAAGGTATTTTCCGCATAAGTTGGAAAGGGAGGATGAATACCTTCAAATTTCGGACTAAAACCTGAGCGAACAAAGTCAATTGCATCTGCAATTTCCTCGGGGGTGTTACGCCGTTCAGTGTGTACTTCAAAACCACTAATGATAATTCCTTCCCCTTCCAGTTCAGAAACGCTGTTCAAAAAAACATCCTTATCAGACACCGCAAATTTCATGCCAAGCAAGGGGGCCATTAAACCAAATATTGCAGGTACCTTAAAATCTTGGTGGTTTGTTTTGGTCAAGGTGCCTGCGGGCATGCTATGCATTTTGTCTGCAGGAAAAACTACATTTTTGGTCAAGTGCCCTGCGGGGCATTGCGGGAGAAGGGATTTGAACCCTCGCAGGCACTAGCCACAGGAACCTCAATCCTGCACGTTTGACCAGACTCCGCCACCCCCGCCAATCCAACTTGCGAGTTGGATGAATACTGGTGCCAGTTCACCGAAGTTCACCAGCACGCGTAGCTTAGCGCCCCGCCCGTGGGCGGGGCAATTTTGTTCATCCAACCCCGCAGGGTTGGATTGGGCCCGCAGGGATTCGAACCCTGGGCCTCCGGCTTTCCTAGACTCTTCTGTTTGTTAATATGCCAGAGGTGGCCATATAAGACCGGCGCTCTGACCGACTGAGCTACGGGCCCCGTCGCGTCTTGCAGCCCTTTTCAGGACTGAACGCTTTAACTTTGTAGTTCTGCATTTATATCTTTGTTCATATATTTCCTGCCTATAAGGAAGGGGAGAGGTGCAAGCACCGCAATTCCTGCTCCAGCAGAAAATGACACGAAGAAACCATACTGCTCAACCAAGAAGCCGCCAATGAGACTACCTATCATATAGAACAAACTTCTGGCAGATAGATTTGCCCCCAGTAATTCTTCACTGAAACCCAATCCATATGAATTGTAGAAGATATTTATGAAGGGCCAGAACAGGCCAGCAAACAAATACGCCGTAACAATCCAAGGCAGACTTAGATAATGAATTGCAAGGAGAAAACTGACTAAACAAACCATCAAAAGGGCGTGTCCAATGTAGAGGCCTTTCTGGTCTTCCTTGCCAGCCAAGTCATATATTAGTGCACTCAACATCATTTCCATGAAGAGCAACGCATATACTATAAAATTCGAATCTCTCCAAGTCTTCACAAAATTAGCCCTCTGAGAAAAGACAAGTCCAAACGACAGTGAAAAAATGGCGCTAGTCAGCAAGAAGGGAATTTTATCCCTCCCAAACTCAACACGAGTAAGACGAATGCGGTGATTTGCAATTTGGGAACCCATTCTTCTAAATTCATTCATGCCCCTGCCCATGAGTCTCCCCAGACTCTCCTCACTCAAAGTCCCTGCAAGGAGGGGGACACTAGCAAGTGCAAAGAAAGCAACAATTTTTGTGAATGCAATTGGACTAAGAAAATGAGTACCTACTGCGCCCGCAACATATCCAATCGCGGTTGCAATGCTTGCAAATTTGTAAAACTTTCCAAGACTTCCAGATAAAGCGTGACTTCTGGCTTTCAGTTCAGATATAGTTGCATAGAAGATGGCTCGTGGAAAGAACGCAATAATGGCAGTTGCAACAAAGACAAGGCGTGGCTCTTGAAGGAGAAGCAAGCCCAAAAACATGCCCAAGTACCCCATTACAATAAGGCTAGCTTTGTTAGCAATCCTAAGATACTTTGGCCAAAAGAAACCTCCAAAGAGATTACAAAAGGCTGAAAGTGCAGCAAGGAGACCAACTTGAAATGCAGTTCCCCCCGCATCAATCAAAATTAAGATAGGAAGAATTGCAGCAATTGCAACAAGAATTCCGTACGGAAAATATACCAAAATTTCTCTCAACACGCCCACCTCATATCTTTGCAAAGTTAATGCGTCGGTTTAGGATTTAAGCTTTCTACTGAATGAAGTAATCTTGATACACTTCACCCATCAAAGTTATGAAAACTGCGAGTGGACCAAAGAGGATACCAATCCAACCTGCGATCGGAATTAATATGTGACCTGCTGCAACTAACAGTGAAAAAATTGAAGCCTTAATCATATTCCAAATAAACCCGGGGGAGTATGCGCGAGATACATTTTTTACCTGAAGGATTTCACCGAGTTTGGAGCCGTTGCCCAACATGGCTATTGAAAATACAAAGGCAGGAATAAGCACGCAGGAAAAAATAACAGCATACCGTAGGGAGTAGAGATTGTATATGAGTAGGGGAAGGACCGAATACATTAACGCGATAGCAATAATTTGAACTCCTTCTGAAAATCTATCTATAAATTTGCCAAAGGGTGCCTCATCACCCGCCCTTCCTGCTAAACTGACCAAGTAACCTATGATTGCGATATTAGCCCCAGGGATAAAAATCAGGAGGGATACGATGAAGTAAATGGGAAGGTCTGACAATACACGCCGAACCGCCCCTAAATAGTGCATGAACTAAAGACAGCTCCGATGGATTTAAACCTTTCAATTTGACCCCTTACAAAAATCTTTTAAATTAACCCCAAAAATAGTTTCATGGATGCAGTCATTCTCAAAGGCAGGTTCTATCCCGCGTTTGTGTCAATGGACACTAAGATAATTGAGGCTGTTGGGAACCCTCTGCGCCTCAAGATTTTGCGCGAGCTGAATGAACGACCAATGTATCCCATTGAAATTGCTAAGAAATTTGGGATGATTGAGCAAAAAATTTATTATCACATCAAAATTTTAAAGGCGGCAAAACTCATAAAAGAGGTAGAGGAGCGCCAAATGAGGGGGGGAAAAGCGAAATTACTATCCCCTACTGCACTCGCCTTTGGTTTTGTGATGGAATGTGCTAAAGGGGGGGAAATGCTAGAATTCTCAAGCTTTGAACCCTTTGTGAAGGGGGGGCTGGTTGACTCTAAACTAGTTGTTGGGTCCCCTGACCCACACGGAACTTACAGAGCTAGGGCACGAGATGGCCACATTGCAGCGGAGGTTGCTGGCTTCTTTGCAAGAATGGCAACGGTTAAGTGGCCCTTTGTCTATGAGGACACTGAAGTGCGAAATGGGAATGACAATTTAATTCTTCTAGGGGGGCCGGTCGTAAATATGATTTCAAATAAGTACAATAAATATTTCCCAGTCAAGTTTGATGGAAAATTTGTCATAAGTCAGACCAAAGAATATACGGACGATGGGGTGGGTTTTGTAGCAGTTGCAGATCACCCAGAAGCACCAGGTAAGAAAATGATGATGATTGCAGGCAGAAGCAGAGCAGGCACAAGGGCCGCAGCTCTCGCCCTAAAAAAACATTCTGACCGAATTCACAAAAAGGGTTTTATTGTAGTTCAGGGCTTTGATGAGGATGGCGACAGAATAATTGATTCAATAGAAATTCTTGAATAGGTTCAAATTCGTTCTATATATCCCTGCTTAGGTTCAATGATGTGTCCCCTAGTTCTGAGTTCATCAATCATTCGTTCAACTTCACCTATGCTGATGTTCTGCGTCTCTGCAGATTCAATTACCTTGGCCTTTGGAACTGTCTTACCAAATTGGTTTTCTAAATCTCGGATGATATTCATCATAGTCATCATCTTATTTCGCTTGCTTGCAGCAATACCACCCTCAAGTTTGTCAATATCAAGTTTGCCAGTCTCAATGTCGAAGGCCAACTGATAGAGGGTATATTTAATAATGTCAATAGCTCGCTTCGCATCGTTCTTATCTCCAATTGGACTCAAACGAAGTTTAGCGGATGCCTCTGTCAATCGAACTAATGCCTCCAGTTGTCTGGGTGAAATCGGAACAGAACTTTCATTCATATATTGCTTACGAAGATCTACAAAGAAGGTTTTGATGAGATACAGGGCGTCTGAATTTAGTTTTGGCTTGATGTTGTTTTTTGCATGGGCCACATACTTGCGGAGAATTTCTGCATCAAGAACGGGTTTAGCCTCATCAGGTGTACTTTGCAAGGCGAGTATGTGGTCAGCCATTCTTGCATCCTTATCTGGATTCGGAACATCCTTCACTGCAAAAATGCAGTCAAAACGACTGAGGATAGTTTCGGGCATTGAGATTTGTTCGGCGATAGGTGCATTCAAATCAAAGCGTCCGTATTTTGGGTTGGCCGCCGCAAGAATACTTGTTTCAGCACGAAGAGTTGCAAAAATATTGGCCTTGGCTACTGTAATAGATTGCTGTTCCATGGCTTCGTGCAGAGCATAGATATCGTCCCTTGCAATTTTATCCATCTCATCAATACACACAATCCCGCCACTTGCCAAAACAAGAGCACCAGCCTCCAACGTCCATCCCTTTAGAAAATCGTCCTTCACCACTGTCGCAGTCAAACCAACTGCGCTCGCACCCTTTCCAGCAACATATCGACTCTTAGGAGATACTTTTGAAGTGTATTTGAGTAATTGTGACTTTCCCGCTCCAGGGTCCCCCACCAGTAAAACGTGAACATCCCCCCTACCAACAGTTCCATCAGTATGCATTTTCCGAACCCCTCCAAACATTTGCAAAGTTATGGCTTCCTTAATTTTTTGATGTCCATAAATTGAGGGTGCGATTGAATTTACAATTTGTGACCACGGGTCCCCTGCTGCAATCTCCTTAATTCGTTCACGATCTTCCACAGTAATTTTTAATTCTTCGAATTGTTGATGTTTAGCTTCAACAGAATTGGCCTCAACCATAATGTCAAATCTCTTACCTGCACTTTTTTCAAGGGGCACTTCCTTCATAATTCCAACCACACCAATTAGATTACCCGGCACAATCTTCTTTCGAAAAGTGGGGTCAACCAAATCGTGTCTGAGTAAAATTGAAATCCTAGAGGGTTGTTCGGTTCCTTCGAGTGCTTCGGGGTTTTCTTCAATGGTGATTTTTTGTACGTCGCTGAAATCTTTATCTTTCATAAGAAAGCCCTTGCGATTACCGCAAACACACTCACTTGGCTTCTCGAGAGTTACCCCCGTTTGAAAAGTAGTAATTTCATTGCCACAGAGTGGACATTCCCAGACAGTTTTCACAACCTCCGGGCGAACCTCGGAGGCCTGACGGATTATACCTTCAACGTGAATTAGCTTATTCAAGTTTGAACTCCTCAAATCACGAACTCGAACGGTCAAACTCTCAGGCAGAGTATGAATTCTGGATTTTAGGGGTTTTTCGGATAGTCGAAGGAGGTCGATAACGTCTTCAAAAATATGCAGTGTTTCTTCTGGCTGGTCGAGTAAACGATCAGAAAGGTCCGGGTCATACTTATCTAATTCTGTGAAGTCAATTAAGAGTGCTTTTTCCCCGCGAGAAACTGTTTTTAGAAGTTTCTCCATCATAACATCCCGCAGAAAATCCTCCACCCTTCCAGGCAAGCTTTCAATCAATTCATTTGCGGCTTGGCTGGCGCCCGTATCAATCGAGTCCACAGATTAGCATTGTTCAGTTGTATTAAAAAGCATAAGAGTGCCGTGCCGACATTTCCGATGGAACTCTACCACCGAATCATTTTACGGCCCTTCACGACATCTGGAATTGCACGAGTAAATGAAAGAGTGAGGAAGAAGATTTGAAGCCAGAGTGGTACAACACCCACAAAACCCCAAGCCGCAATCAGCATCTGAACGCCCCCGTTCACCATCTTTGAAACTTTTGAAGAGTATATCCAGTAGAATATGCCAGTAGTAGTCTTGTGTTTCTCCTTAACCCCCTTCTTAATCATTCCAAAGTGGGCGAGATAATCCATCAAGGTATTTCGTATGAGAACCAGTAAGAAGAACATCAAAGTGACCCTTTGATTGACGGCGTGAAAGGCAAAGTAGCCCATATTCACAACCCGATCAACGGAAATGTCCATAAATTCTCCATACTCTGAAGTGCCCATTCGACGCGCAGCAACCCCGTCAAGGTAATCCATCATATAAATTATCACAACAATAATGAGGTTAACGTAAGTAGGAAGCATGCCTGCAACAAGAACATGTAAGAGTAGCAGGATAATCCGGGTGAGGCTGATTCCATTTGAAATCTTCACATAACGTCTACCCTATATTTATTAAAAAAACAAGGGTATGTATTTAATGAAGATTTTAGTCACGGGGGGAACGGGATATGTTGGAAAAGAGGTGGTTGCTCACCTCCTAAAAAAACACAAAATTGTAGTTCTCAGTAGAAAAAAAAGAGTGGCCGATTACGAAACAAGACAGGGAAATATTGCAGATTATAATGATGTCAAAAATGCAGTAAGGGGCTGTGATGCCGTTATTCATTTAGCAGTTGAAAGTAGGCACTCTGCCTCAAGGGAGCAACATCATAGAACAACCGTACTTGGAACTGAGAATGTTATTCGGGCCAGTATTGAAGAGGGAGTCAAAATCATAGTCAATATGAGTTCTTCAGCAGTATTATCGACAACAGAAACTAATTATACTTGGGCCAAAAAACGCGCAGAAGAGGTCGTTAAAAAATATCAGAATAAAATAACCATTGTAAGTCTCAGGCCATCCAGCATTTATGATTTAGAGCGGATTCTTCAAACAAAAAGAGCTGCGAGATTTCCCCTCCCAAAACTAAAAACCCGCTTCCGTCCTATTTTCAGAACAACACTTGTCGAGTGTATTGAAAAGGCACTGAAAAAAAAGAAGTCGAAAATTTACGGTGTGGGGGACAAACAGCCCATCAGTCTTGTTAATTTTATTAAAGCAGCGGCCGCTCCAAAAAAGCCCTTCTTTTTTCCTGCTTTCCTGATTAAACCCGCAGGTTTATTTCCACGCTTCAAGTTCCTTGTGGAAGACAAAGTTTTCAAAACAGATATGAAAGAATTGGGAGTTAAACCACAGGACACCCTTGAAGTTATAAGACGTGAAAAACAAAAAGCAGGTTAATCACTTTTTCTTAGTAGTTTTTTTGACTGCTTTCTCAACAGGCTTCACTTCTGACTTTTTTCTCATAGCTTCCTTAGCAGCCATCTGTGCAGCCAGTCGCTTCTTCTTAGCCTTTTTCTTGTCAACAGGCGCATAGTCCTTGAGCAAAATTGCATTCACATTTCCGTGCTGCCCCGGTCTTGACGTAACACGCGCATAGCCGGCATCGGTATTTACAATAGCACCCTTGGTAATAATATTACGTCTGATGAAAAAGGGATTTGCGGCGTTTTCAACCACTGCCGTGATTTTTACTTTCTTGGTCTTCTTCCCCTCAGCAACCATAGCAAATTCGGCCTTGAGCATGCGTTGCTTAGTGTTTCCACCACGAACACGGATGAGTTTGCGTTTCTCACCACCGACTGTAACCGGTAAGTGAGGCCTTGCAAGTTCTCCCTTTCGTTTTTTGCGAGCAGCTCGTCTCATCCCCCCCGTGGGTTTTCTGAGACTCTTGCTATGAACATCAGCCATACCCAAAAGTTAGAATCCTCATTTTAAAAACTATGCTATTTCTGTGAAAGGATGAAAGGCAACCCAACCAAACCACATCACTTCTATTGAATCAACGGGGTTATTCCCCTGAAAAATATGCACAGTATCTAATTCAGGGTCGTGACGGGCAAGTAAAGCTCCATAGTTAAGTTCACCCGCACTCATAACTTCCTTCTTTACGAAGGCAAGCCAAGTGTCATTGTAGTTTACGCCAACAACGACCTCCTTATCAGGAAGCCGGTCATCACTGAATAGAACAGGAAACATTGGACTCCCTTCTTGATAGTACGTGTCGTTGGCTTGATAAGAACCGTAAGGGTCACTACCATAGGGACGCATGAAGCCTGTTTTTTCAGAAAGCACCTTTGCTCCGGGATATTTAGTTTTAGCCAGTTCCCAAGTGGTCCAAATAATGGGCACATGAGTTAACTCTCGTCCCTTTTGACTACCATCAATGGCTGTGCCTAAAATTTGAGGCCAATTACTATTGGTGGCCCGGTCATACAGCACCAAATTACTGTTCACAAGTTTTCCAGAAGTGCCAAGGGTAGTTGAATACCCAGAAAGGTTGCCGACGAAACCTATGGCGGACCCGGTCAGGGGACAATAGGTAAGAGATACCGGAATTCCATCCACATCATCATTCACAACTTCATGCCACACCATAATTTTTCTTGGAAATATTTTGGCGGTTGTCGCTTCGATTAAGAAGACAACATCATTGTTATCCATGTACTTTTCGGCTTCGTCGACAGACACATATCTGGGGTCTTCAATAGGAGGTATACCATCTTTTTTTGGGCCACCCCCCATTAAATTTAAAGACAATAAATCCAAGTCCTGACTGAGACTTTCATCCTGCAGGTTGAAGGGTGGAACATCCCTTTTTTCAGAGGTTAAAGACCATATTAGTACAAGAGCAGTAGCTAGAAAGAGGGAAAGGATGAGTAAATATCTTTTGTTAACAGTGTTAAACATATTTCAATGTGCAACTTATATTTTATAAGATTATGTAGTCTCCATCCAGTCAGCAAACTCTTGATTTGATTTAAACCTCACCGTTGAAGTTGCATCAAAGGCACTGTACACCGTTATGTTTTCAATACCCCACACACCTGCATAGTCACGGATAAGGTACGCCGCAGAGCCATCCTTGGATTTTCGGAAACCTTGGTCAAAGATGTAGAATTGATGGTCGAAATTACACATGGCAAAGACATGCCCGGTCGGAACACCGGCAAGAAGTCCATAGCATTTGGCAGATGGTCGTGCATTATCAAGAATTGAAAGAAAAGTGGTAGTCCAATCCTCACAATCCCCCCTTCGTAGTGCAAGGGTTTCATTAGGCCAGCTCCAATAATCCCCAATCCCAAAATTCACCTGATCTTCTGCATAGTGAAAATAAGTGCGGAGCCAAGACCAAATACTACTTGCAGCGGAAAAGTCTGAAATATTGGAGATAGAAATTTGTGACATATATTCAGTAACTAAGTCTGAGCGAATTTTTTCACCATAATGTGTTGGGGTGCCAATTAGGTTTATTTGCCCATAGTTGCTCACATCTTCGGCAGGGATATAGTATTCCAAATCGCAGAGGTTATTGAAATCAATATCGAGACATAGATTGGTCCCATTCACAACTTCCAATTTTTTTAGTTCTAGTGAACTTCCAAAACCCCTGTAGTCCCCTTCCACATAAAAATTAGTGGTTCCATTGTATGTGAAAGTAATTATTGGTTCAGGGGGGAGTTGAGGCGGGGCTTCCTCTTCAAACTCAACTGACGAAAAATTGGTATCTATCTCACTCACATTAATTTGGATGAATTCGGTAGTTTCCTGCTTGGGCATTCCAACCCAAGTACTCATGAGAATAATTAGAACTACTACTGAAATAATGGGAAACCAGCGAACCATAACGGTCACAGGGATGGGCAGATAAAAGCCAATCGGAAGAAAAGTCACCACTATTTAGTATAAAAATAGTTAAAATGAGGTATTTTTTCGACGAATTAACAGGAAATACCGAAGATTCTGAAAGATTTGGTCATTATGAGGGGGAGGTAAACCTTTAAAAACCAATTAGACAGGAAGGGATATGGCTATAGAACGTCCTCTCGACGCGTTGAGTGAAGCGAGGAATAAAACTGTTATGGTTGAGCTGAAAAACGGCAAGACCATCCGAGGAACTCTATTAGCCTTCGATATCCACCTCAACCTTGTTATGGACAATGCTGAGGAATTAGAAGGCGGAGAATTGAGTCGCAAGCTCGGAAAGATATTAATCAGAGGCGATACCGTCCTGATGATTGCACCTAGTGAGTGAGTGAGATGACTAAAGGAACACCGTCTTTTGGCAAACGAAATAAGCGAAGACTTCATTTAATGTGTAGACGGTGCGGAAAATCGGGACTCAACAGGAAGACCAAAATTTGTGTCAAATGTGGTTTCGGTAGGAGCAGTCATCTCAAAAATCGAGAGTGGGGTAGAAAATAGTGGAAGCAACCAAAGTACTACTGCATCCAGTTGGGACTGAAAAAGCCATACGGCTGCTTGACCAGAACAAGGTTGTGTTTATTGTCAGTCGTGATGCCACTAAAATTGACATAAAAAAAGCTATTCACGAAATATTCAAAGCTAAGGTCGACAGGGTATCTACTCTCATCACACGCAAAGGTGTCAAAAAAGCGTACATCAAACTTAAACCAGACCACAGTGCAGTGGAGCTCGCCACCAACTTAGGTCTACTATAGGTGAAAAAATGGGTAAAAGATTAAACCAACAGAGGCGTGGAAAAGGTTCACTTACTTGGAAGAGCCCCAGCCACAAATATCTTGAAGCTATTAGCATGGGTAAATCCGAGTCGAAAGGTGGTGTGGTTATGGATCTTCGACGAGATTCCATTCGCAATGCACCTCTCGCACTAATTGAATTCACTAATGGTGAGACTCTCTGGATTCCTGCTGCCACGGGGTTGGTAATTGGACAAAAAGTATTTGCAGGGAAAGAGGCACCACTTAAGATTGGAAATTTTGTGACCCTCGACAGGGTACCTGAAGGTAAGAAAGTATTTTGTATTGAAAGACGACCGGGCGACGGTGGAAAACTCATCAGAGCTGCAGGCAACTTTGCAACAGTCATGGCTCAAGAAGGTGGAAAAATAAAAGTGAAACTCAATAGTGGAGCAATAACTTTCATGAATCCAAAATGCAGAGCAATTCTAGGTACAGTTGCTGGAACTGGAGTGAAGGACGTTCCAATTCTAAAGGCAGGTAAACAGCATCACATTAACAAATCTAAACACAAGTACTGGCCGAGAGTTAGTGCAGTGGGAATGAATGCATATGAGCATCCCTTTGGTGGGGGTAGAAAAGCCCGTCACGCCAGTGCTAAGCAAACCGTATCAAGGCACGCACCGCCAGGAAGAAAGGCAGGATATATTGCAGCTAGGAGAACGGGTAGGCAGAGGTAGATACAATGGTAAAAACTGTTACATATTACGGAAAGGAAGAGGCGGAACTTGTGAACATGTCCTTAGAGGATTTCATAAAAATTATGCCTGCAAGACAGAGGCGTACTCTGAAGCGGGGATTCACGCCAGGACAAAAAATCCTACTTGAGAAAGTTCGCGAGTACAAAGCTAAAGACATTAAGAAACCCCTTAAGACGCACTGCAGAGATATGTTGATTGTCCCAGAGATGGTGGGTATTCTATTCATGGTATATAACGGAAAGGAATTCAAGAGGGTGGAAGCCACAATAGAAATGTTGGGCCACTACCTCGGTGAATTTTCTGGAACAAGGAGAAGAATTCAACACGGAAGTCCGGGTGTGGGTGCTACAAGGAGTAGTAAGTTCATACCGCTGAAATGAGTGATATAATGGAAGACAAAACTGCAACGGCAAGGGCATGGAATTTGAACATCTCGCCAAAGTATTCGCGCGAGATTGCAGCAAACGTAAGAGGTTTGCCCGTAGTCAAGGCCTTGCGCATATTGGAAGAAGTGGTTGCGCTGAGACGCCCCATTATTTTGAGAAAGCACAATGCAGAAGTTCCACATCACTATGGTAGGCCAGGAAGATATCCAGTGAAGGCCGTTAAAGAATTTATCAGTGTAATTGAAAATGCAATAGCAAACGCCGAGTATATTGGATTAAAGGATGCCAAGCTAACCCTCGAAAGAATTGAAGCCTCGCGTGGGACAGTCAAAAAACCCTGGGGCGGAAAGGCCATAGGCAAATCAAAAAAAAGAGGACGCAGGACAAATATAGTAGTGGTTCTCAGTGAAGGGGTGAAGAAAAAATGACATCCAGAAACTTTTTCATCAAACAAGCTAAGACTGCTCATGACATTGTTGAGTATCTTAGGGGTGAGTTGAAGTTTGCGGGTTTCAGTGATGCAGACATAAAAAAGACACCCCTAGGTACTAGAATTACCATTTATGCAGTCAGACCTGGATTAGTAATTGGTTCGGGTGGGGCTAATGTCAAATCAATGACCGCCACCATTGAAAAGAGATTCAAGGTTGAAAATCCGCACGTTGAAGTTGAACAAGTGGATGATATTTTCCTTGACCCTCACATTGTGGCTTGGAGAATTGCCAAGGCTCTTGAGAAGGGAAGTCACTTCAAAAGAATTAGTTCAATTATGATTCAAAGAATAATTCAGTCAGGTGCGCGTGGAGTTGAAATTAGACTCAGTGGAAAACTCCCCAGCAAGAGAGCTAAGACTTGGAAGTTCACTGCAGGTAACCCAAGAAAGTGTGGGCAGGAAGTTGTGGACCATGCCAAGGTAGGTTATGAAGTTGCAATTAAAAAATTGGGTGTGATTGGTGTTAGAGTTATGATTATTCCCCCAGGTGTTAGATTCAGTGATGAAATTTTTGAAATTGTAATTGAGGAAGAGGTCAAGGAAGACGTCAAGGTCAAGAAGACGGAAGAAAAGGTTGAAGTTAAACCGAAGGAAGAACTTGAGGTAACAATCAACAAAGAGGTGCCACTACCTGCAGCTGAGGGAGAGACTAAGGAAAAGACGAAAGCGGCTGAAACTAAGGTCGAGGTTGTTAAAGCAACTGAAGCTAAGGTTGAAGCGCCAAAGGCCACGGTAGAGAAAACTGAGACTAAGGTTGAAGACGTTAAGAAAACCAAGGATGATGTTAAAGAAGCTAAGGAAAAGGTTGAAAAAACCAAGCCCAAGGTAGAAGAAGTCAAACCTAAGGTTGAAAAAGTCAAGAAAGTGGAAGAGAAGACTGACACCAAGGAAGCAGTTAAAGAAAAAAAAGCTGAAGCCAAGGAAAAAGTCAAAAAAGAATAATTTTAAATTCAACCTACGGGGAGCTTAGATGGCCCTTGAAACTCGAGAGACCACGTACGTTGAGTATAAGTGCAGCCCTCAAAAAAGAAAAATTGAGTTTGAAAGTGGACCCACCGAGGAAGAAATAAAGAAGATGGGTGACGACGAGGTCATTCAATACGTCCAAGATGCACAGGGACAATTAATAGACCTCGGATTTGAGTTAGAAGCTTGTATTAACAGTATTTCGAATGGTAACTGTGGTGTTCCTTTGAAAGTAAGCATGTGCTCAAGAATGGTCGGGAAAAGTACACCTTGGACATTCATGAGAATCAGGGGTACCACATCTTGAGAGCAGAAGTTGAGGAGCCAAGAGATTTTGACAGTGTTGCAAAAATTCTATGCAACATCTTGGGGAAACCTGTAGAGATAACCCACATCGATAAGCACAAGGCGAGAGACACCACGGAAATTATTTGGAATCTTGAAAACAGACTCACTTACTTCTGGGACTTTTTGGACAAAAGAGATTATGTAAATTGGGATAGGCCAGCTTTCATGTGACTATCCTTTCTTCTTGCCGAATAAATTGTATCTAACCACTCGTTCTGCAGCTTTTTCAACTGCGTCAATACCCTTACCTTCAATGAAAGGTTTTCGCCTTAGTTGGGCTACCGACTTAACAAAGTCAGAGTGCCCACCGCCCGTAATAATAATTATGTCCGCTGAATCCACCATTGCAGCGACGGCCTGAACTGTGTTGTGAAAAGTTAGTCTAATTGAAGCGTCCATGGTATCTGAAGTTCCAAAGAGAACAAACTTGGTAGTATTCGCCTTAATTACAAATTCGTCCATCTTAGGAGTTAGTCCCAGTACTAAGAAGCCGCGCTTGGCTGTGAAATAGGCAGTTTCTAAATTGTCTCCAACAACAGCCATCTGAATTATCATCGGTTCCTCGCCTTCCAACTTGCGCTTGGCATTTTCCAGAATCGGTCCTTACCTTCCTTAATACCACGCAAGTAGCCAAAGGTTAAACCCGCAATAAAGCCCACCGCAACCACTGCTATGTCTACAAGATTAATCATTTCATTTCACCGCTTAGATATTTGTATCTCATTTCTTCAGATTTATTTTCACCAAAGAAATTACCAGTTAGCATACCTGCCAAGAACCCCATGGCAAACAGGAAAATCCACCAAATTACTTCAACTATAGTCATTCTATCAGCTCCTCTACTTTTTGTCGTGCCGTTTCATAAAACTTTGCAGGCTCAACTCTTCCTAAGTCCGTTATATATTCTGTAATTAAGGATGTGCGAGTCAAGTCATAGGCGGGGTTTCTAACAGGCAACACTTCACTAATTTCTCCCCTGGGCCGTTCATCAACAATGAGCCGGTCACTGACCTTGAGATATTCGACACATGAGTAAAAAGGTATGCGATTGAAGTTGGCACATACTGCAACAGCACTAGTACCAATGTGATCGATTAAGCCAAATTTTGTAATAGCAACGCCCCCCACAATAACTTTTCTAACTTCAGGCATGAAGTAGTTGACTGCAGTGTCTCCAATCAAAGTTATTTTTATGCCTGCGTCTTTGAGCTCTTCTGCAGTTTTCACGCCCTTCTCATTAGGCATTGACTTTACCACAAAAACTTCGAAGGTTTTATGCTTACTTGCCTCAAGAAGGACTGCCATCACATTACTTGCGTGGGCAATGGTGAGAATAGTGTCTCCCTCCGCCACTAAATCAAGGCTGTTCTTGACTACATTGGGCCGAACGGTTTCGAGATAGTTGAGGCCAAACTTAATCAGTTTCTTTACTTTAGCGGGGCTGTCTGCCTTCATAACTGTGCGTAGAAAATTAAAGGCAAGTGGACTACCGGGTTTTATTAGGGCCATAACTGCCTCGTCCCGATTAAGCATGAATTTTTTATCATCTACAACTTTTGCCAAGGCCTCCAAGGAGGTTCGGGCGACAGTCTTTATCCCCTTAATTTCCCTTGATTTAATTTTTAGGGCAGTGTCAAGAATTTCTGGATACACGCTATAATATAGTTTACAGGTATTTAAAACTCACTTTTACTGCTTGGGAAACTCTGCGTAACCGCACCTTCCACAGTGTACTCTGTCTTTGTGCTTTGCTAGGAAAACACCAGCACCACACTTGGGACAGGTTCGACCTTCCCGTTTTAGCTTACCATCTTGTATTGAATATTTTGAACTTTTCTTAACGACTGTGTGCTTACCCATCAGGCTTCACCTTCTTTCTTTTTAACTGGTTTTTCTTCAACCGGCTTTTCTTCTACCTGCTTCTTTTCGACTGGTTTTTCCTCAGCTGGTTTCTTTTCTGCAGGCTTATCCTCGGCAGGTTTTTCTTCCACAGGTTTCTTCTCAGCTGGTTTTTTCTCTTCGGGTTTCTTCTCAGCTGGT
>JAAOXW010000038.1 GCA_018221005.1 Candidatus Altarchaeota archaeon | reverse complement strand
TGTTTTGGTCAAGGTTTTGTCTGCGGACAAAAGCTTGTTTTGGTCAAGGTTTTGTCTGCGGACAAAAGCTTGTTTTGGTCAAGCTTTTGCTTGCGGGGAAAAGCTTGGGACCGCGGGGATTTGAACCCCGACTGCAAGCTCCCAAAGCTTGTATGCTAACCAAATTACACTACGGTCCCAGCAAAAAGTTAAGGGCTTTAAGGAATTATATGTTTGTCCCTTGTTGAAAGACCGATTTGGAAGGGAAGTTGACAATCTGCGGCTTGCAGTAACGAGTAGATGTAATCTTAAGTGTTTCTTCTGCCATCACGAGGGCTATACCCCTAATATTTGTTCTGCACCGATAACGGAGGGAGAAATGGACATTGCAGACATAGTTAGGGTAGTTGAAGTGGCATCAAAATATGGACTTACTCGGGTCAAATTAACGGGAGGAGAGCCACTACTGCGTAAAGATTTATTACAAATCATTGGCGAGATAAAGAAAGTAGACGGCATTGGGGAAGTTTCTCTGGTTACCAATGGCACCTTCATTGAAAGTCAGTTAGGTGCTCTCAAAGAAGTGAGCAGGGTGAACGTAAGCTTACATACTACAAGGGAAGCTGTGTTTGAAAAAATCACAGGCAAGAACTTGCATTCTAAAGTTGTGAGGGGAATTAAAAAATTAGTTGAAATGAAAATTCCAGTAAAGGTGAATATGACTGTTATTAAGAATTTGAATGAGGATGAAGTTCCGGACATGATTGCTCTTGCAAAGGAACTCAAAACGGATTTACAAATAATAGAGTATCACTCAAACAAGATGAGCGACTCTTTGAACTTTGATATTTCAGCAATCCAACAGTGGCTGGAACAACATTCCCACAAGACCTCGGAGTTGAGAGACAATCGAAGAAGGAAGTTCAAAGTTGAGGGAGTAAATGTCACCTTGGTTCGCCCCAGATTCAATCCAGACTTTTGCAAGCACTGCCATAGACTTAGAGTAACACCCGACGGTAAATTCAAACCATGTTTACTCCGAGAAGACAATCATGTGGATTTTGATGTTAAACGTGTGGAAAACGTAGAAAAGGCTATGTTGGACGCTATTCAAAAGAAGGAGCCTTTTTTCAAGGGGGATTAAAGTGGAAATAAAACAGTTGCTAAACGGAGCCCGTCAAGCGACGACCGACGTGTCGTTTGGAGACACTCTGAAATCCCCCTTCAAGTCCCTCATAGGCACTATGCTTAGTGCAAGAACTCGGGACGAAGTAACGGAAGTGGTGTGTGAACAGCTGTTCAAGAAGGTTAAGTCGTTTCAAGATATATTGGATATGCCAACCGGAGAACTTGAAAAACTTGTGAAGCGAACGGGATTTTACAAAACAAAAACACGTTACATGAAAAATATTTCCAAGACGGTAATAACAGAATATGGGGGGGAGGTACCCGACAGTATTGAGGAACTTATCAAGTTGTCCGGGGTTGGAAGAAAAACTGCAAACCTTGTGGTTTCAGTTGCATTTGGAAAACCTTCAGTCTGTGTGGATACTCATGTCCACAGGATATGTAATAGGACTGCGGTTGTGAACACTGAAACGCCGGACCAAACAGAATCGAGTTTGAGAAAAACTGTTTCAAAATCACAGTGGTCAAAAATAAACCGTTATCTTGTGCCCTTTGGAAAACAAGTATGTACGCCCCTTTCCCCCAAATGTAGCGGTTGTCCCTTGAATGAAGACTGTCCAAAAATTGGTGTTGGGAAAAGAAGGTAGGATTTTAAAGAAAGGGGGCACGATTTTGCATGGAAACAAAGGTATTCGTCGTTGAAAAATCTCTCGCACTTAAGATTGTGGGCGATGCCGAAATAAAAAGAAAAGCTGATGCGGAATATTACGACGGTGCTGTCATGGGCCTCAAGGAGGGCACCATCCTAATTGTGCGTGGTGAGCAAAAAATCTTTGAGATGGCATTCTTCAAAGGTCTTGAAGAAACAGAGGAAAAAGAGAGTATCTTAAAAAAACTTGATGAGCTGCAGGAGAGTTCTTCAGTCGGAGTAGGGGCTTTATTCGGGTGAACCTATGCATTCAAATGTAAACGAATTATCATCATGGATGAATACTTATCTGAAGGTAAGTGATTTCTCAGAAGATGCAAGTATGAATGGATTGCAAGTTCATTCCTCTGATGAGGTGAACAAAGTGGCGCTTGCTGTGGATGCGGGGCTGGATATCTTTCAGAGGGCAAAAAAATATGAGTGTGACATGGTAATTGCGCATCATGGTATGTATTGGAAAGGTATTGAACCACTGATAGTGGGACCAACCACCGACCGGGTTCGATTTTTACTGGATAATAAAATCAGTTTGTATGCATCACACCTTCCCCTTGATGCACACTCAAATGTTGGAAATAATGTTGAGATAATACGGGCGTTGGGATTTAGACCAAAAAAGCTCTTTGATAAAGTGAGCTGGATTTGTCATCCAAAAAAATCCCTGGAAGAGTTAATAGTAAAAGTGAATGAAAAAATAGGGACAAGTATTCATGAACTAAAATTTGGGGATGAATTTGTTAATGACTTGGTGGTAAGTAGCGGAGGAGGTACGGCATCTGTATTCACAGCGCCGGAAGGCTCAACTGTGCTTCTGGGTGAATTATCTCATTACGGCTACCATTATGCCCAAGAAAGACATTTGAATGTGATTGCTGCAGGACATTATGCAACCGAGAAATTTGGCGTGATTGCACTTGGGAAGTTGTTGGAGAAAAAATTCAAGAAATCGACTGTTTTTATTGACGTCCCCACCAACATATAAGATATATAAGCCAGTGACAAAATAATCTCTGTGCCGCAGATAAAGAATTTGAGGGATAAGCAAGAGGAGTACTTAGCTGCCCTTAAGAATCGGTTTTCGGATGAAGCTGTCTTTAAGGATGCACTTGAATTATATGGGAACTTCGTCAAGGCAAAAAAAAGCGTTGACGATTTGAGGGCACAGAGAAATAAAAAGACGGTTGAATATGCAAAAAACAAGGATGCAAAAATCATTCAAGATGTGAAGGTTTTAAAAACTCAAATTTTTGAAGAAGAGGCGCAATTAAAAGCGGTTGAAAAGGAATTGAGAGCCAAGGAACTTATTCTTCCGAATTGGGTGCACAAAGATGTGCCAATTGGAAAAGATGAATCACAAAACGTGGCTACAAAATATGTTGGGACTCCACTAGTTGAGAAAAAAAATGAAAGTGAGTTCAAAAGTAACTTTCCTACAGTTGAATTTAGAACTACTGATGAGAAAATGTTGCATCATGCAGATCTTGTAGAAATTTTTGGGCTTGCAGATCTTGAGACTGCCTCAAAAATTTCTGGTTCACGTTTCTACATAGAAAAGGATGAACTTGTAATGTTGGATCTTGCATTGACGCTTCATACTATGAAAGAATTCAATAAGTTGGGATTCTCTCCCGTCATTCCCCCATATATGATGAAGAGAAGTGTTGAGGAAAAAATAACATTTTTCACTTCTTTTGAAGAGGCAATTTACAATCTTGTAGAGGACGATTTGATTCTGATTACAACCTCTGAACATCCTCTTGCTGCAATGTATCAAAATACCATTCTAAATCAAAGGGACCTTCCCATCAGGCTTGTGGCGTTTTCGCCCGCTTTCCGTAGGGAGGCCGGCTCACACGGTAAGGACACTAAGGGCATATTTCGAGCTCACCATTTTAACAAAGTAGAATTGCATAGTATTGTTGGGGCTGATGATGACATTAAAGAATTGGATTTCTTGATTGATTGTGTCGAAAAAGTTATGGCGCCTTTGGGTTTTCCATACCGCCTTGTGAGAAACAGTTCAGGGGACATGGATAATCGGGCAACCATACAGTATGATTTAGAAGCGTGGTTTCCCGCACAAAATAAGTTCCGAGAGCTCCACTCAATTGCAACAGTTGGTTCTTGGATTTCGGAGAAATTAAATACGAAAGTTATTGTCAATAATGAAAAATTGCTAATTGCTAATTTGTATGCTACGGGGGC
>JAAOXW010000037.1 GCA_018221005.1 Candidatus Altarchaeota archaeon | reverse complement strand
GGAACGAGAACACGCACGGGGATTCCCTCAGCTTTCAGGTCCCACTCCTTCAGGGCTTCTTCCTGCTTAGCATTTGGGTTGGCCATAGTCCAATAAATTCCCATTGTGTCAAAAATAATCACAGTCAGTCGTTCACGCATGCGGCGTGGTAGAAAAATAATTTCTTCAGCGATGACACCGAGAGTATATGATTTCCCCTGTCCCCGTTTTCCAGAAAGTAGGATGACGTGGGGGCGCGCCAAATCAAGATAAACTTTATTGGCTAAATTAGTAATATCCCCCGTTCGAACATAGTGCTTGCCAAGATACGCCAGACCTTCATCCTTGAATTTCTCGGCATCCTCCGCATCTCTACCTATGATAATTGGTTTCACAAAAAACTGAAGAGTTGGGCATACTTAAGGGCTATGAAAATAAAAAACAGCGGGAGCTAGTGCTGAACTAGTCTTCCCTTGCTCTTCTTGTCCTTCTCACAGGTTTTTTTGAACCGTGAATAACTCTATGCCTTGTTTTTTGAACGGGGATACCACTTCTCTTGGCACAAATAACGCACAAGTATTGCTTCCTCATCTCACCGAAAACACGTCGGTAGGATGGAACCAACTTTACACGAGGCATAAGCCGTCCACATCGAGTACATGTAGTTCTTGAAGTTCTTGCCATTTATTTCCCTTCCAAGTCCGCTTGAGTTATTACATCAATGCCAAAGATTTTGTCTGATTCCTTGCCCACGATAAGACCAATCCCGCGTGACTTGCAAATGCTTGCAATTCTGCTGTTGACCTTGCCATCCATGACCACTGTATCTGCCTTGAGAATTTCCAAGTACCTCGCTAATTCAGTAGTTGGAACCTTGCCCAAAATTTCAGTCCCGCTGAGCAAATACGCTCCACGAGTCCCCAGTAAATCTTCGAGAAGTTTTTTGAACTGATCTTTCTTAACTTTACTGAGTTTTGATGCCTTCGAAGAAGTTCGCTTAATTGTTGTGGTTTTTCTTCCACTTGCTAACTTTCCAACATCATCTGACCTTTCAGTTTTCCTTAAAGTTCTGCGTCGAGAGGATCTAGTATCACTAGAGTCATCAGACGAAGTCTTTGAAGAGTAGGACCTAATTTTATGGTTGGCCCTGTACTGCTCGGCACTCTCACGTGCCCGAATGGCTTTTTGAATTTCCTTACTCGTCAGTTCCTCGACTTCTTTTCCATCGGGAGCTCGAGTAACAAAATCGATGTCTGCAACAGAGAGTACATCCTTAATGATTAAGTCGCCCCCCCTGTCTCCATCCACAAAAATGGTGGTTTCTCTCCTACGGCTGAGCTCAATAGCTTCCTTGGGCATTTTGGTGCCTCCAAGTGCAAGTGCATTTTTGATTCCATATCTTAGGAGTGTTAACACATCTGCACGCCCCTCTACTAAAAGGAGCTCTTCGGATTTTCCAACCATAGGACCTGCGGGGAGTTTTTCCCGACCATAACTGGTTATCTCGGCTTGACGAACCGCTTCAGCGACCTTACTAACCAGCTCCTGAGTATCGGGAGCCCTCATTAAAGTTTCTTTAAGCACTGATTTGGCCCGCTCAATAATATATTGTCTTTTTATTTCGCGAACGTCTTCAACTGCTTTGACTTTGACTGTAGCCTCGCACGGACCTATTCTATCAATAGTTTCCATTGCCGCGGCAATAATTGCTGTCTCTGCTTTATCCATACTAGATGGAACTTCAATGACACCAGTGGTCTTGCCTTTTTCTGTCTTCAGCCGAACCTCAATTCGTCCTATCCTTCCTGATTTTTGGAGCTCACGCAGCTCCAAATCTTGGCCTAAAAGGCCTTCCGTTTGCCCAAAGATGGCACCAATCACGTCCGGTTTCTCAACCATTCCGATTGTGGTAATCTCGGCTCTTACTATGTATTTTACTGCTACGGGACTTACTTTCCCCATTATCATCACCTTAATTAACTGTAATCACTCCTCGTCCTTCTCGTTTAAAAAGCTACGGTGGTGTACGAATGTATGACAAGTAAGTACAACAGCAAAGTGAGTGCTGTTTTTGGAGATGAGGTAATGATTAGTTTCATGCTCAAAAAGAGCCGTAATACTAATGAACAAGACGGGATGATTCGGATCGCGTTCCTTGATACTGCTCGGAGAGAAGTTGTAGCTGATGTGGTGTTGAGCCCAATTACTGCTAAGGCGTTAGGAAGCATGGTTCTTGGTGCAACCCAAAAACTTGAAGATGCACTGGCGGGAAAGAAAATCGAGGGGTTGAAACCCACGGTTAAGAAACAGGAAGAGACCACCTACATCGGCTGAGGTAACTATTAAAATTGGAAACGCAGAATAACTACGCAGCCTGTTGAGTTCTGCGGAACGAAACAGGCTACCTGGTGTCGCTTGGTTAAGCGACGGACTCGTAGTCTAGTTTGGATAGGATGGGGGGTTGCGGACTCTCTGACCCGGGTTCAAATCCCGGCGAGTCCGAAGAAGCTTTTAAAAAAAGCTTCATCAAAGGAAAACCAATGGACTCCCGTGTTGTACAGATAATAGATATGAAAATGCGGCGAATTTTCGCCATGATGAATTACAATCATGAATTTGCATCCCACTGGAAAGCAATAGCTGATGAGATGAAGAAGGGGGGTCGTGAGGAGAAGGAAGACAATTTCCGAATTCTGTACAAATTTTTTGAGAGATTACTAAAAAAATCATATGAAAACATGGACCCAGAAGACTACGCCAAGTTAAAGCAGAGGGTCCTGGAAGTTTTTGAGTTTTCAACGGATAAACAATACTTGGGTAAGAAACTTAGGAAGGACTGGGTAGTACACCTTAACAAAATTGGGGGAAGGGCAGCAGAGAAGGTTGATGTAAAACCCATTACTTTGGATGAAGCAAAGGAGAAAATAGGAAAGGAAACCCCGAAGAAGAAGCTATTGAAATGGGAACGAGACAAAATCAAGAACTTAGAGGACCAGGAATATTGTCCCAATTGGTTCGAGAGATTTATTGAGAAGTATGCTCTGTGGGTTATTGGGGCGTGTGGGGTCTTATTTTTCCTGCTCAGAAGCTTTAGTCAGTAAAGCTTTAAACTAAAAAACTGCAATAAAGAATGTAAGCGGCCTGCCGAGCGCGGTACGTCCCGAGCTTGCGGGTGAGGGATAAGCGAGGTAGGCCCCGTGCTCCCAATTCTCCCGAAGGAGAACTTGGGGGGCCGTAGCTCAGTGGGAGAGCGCTCGGCTGAAGACCGAGTTGTCACGAGTTCGAACCTCGTCGGCCCCAATCAAATCACCTTCGGGTAATTTGATGATCCAAATTGCCCCACCCGCAGGCGGGGCGCAAAAATAGGCTGGCCGTGAGCTGAGGCGAAACGGCCACCGTGATCGAACTTCGCAAAGTTCGCTTCGTAAAGGTTGGGCTGGTAGTTTAGCTGGAAGGACACCTCCTTGGCATGGAGGAGATCGGGGGTTCGAGTCCCTCCCAGTCCAAGTCGTTCTCTTCGCCGGAGCTCAGAGACCGACGAAATTGCGATGCTCTGCAGAGCATCGCCCGTGGTGTCGCTTCGTAAAGCGACTTCGAGTTCTTCCCAGTCCATAAAAATTATGTTCCTTCAATAAAAGTTAGGATGAACTTTCTTTCACGGTCCCCATCAGTCTCCGCAAATAAAATTTTCTGCCATGTGCCTAGCTGGAGTTTACCATCACGAACCGGGACATTTGGGGAGGTTCCCATAAAAGCGCTCCTGAGATGTGCATGTGCATTGTTGTCAATTTTGTCATGTGCCCATCCGCCCCTCTCGGGGGCTATCTTTTCCATAAACTTCAAATAATCGGAATTTATTCCGGCTTCATTTTCACCTAGAAAGAGGATGCCTGTTGCATGTGGTGCAAAAATATTCAGTAGTCCATTTTTCAAGTCGCGATTAGACAATCTCTGGTGAATTTGTTCCGTTAAGTCATAAATTTGATTCTTTCTAGTGGTGAGGGTGATATCCATAGTTGATAGGGGAAGGGAAACTTAAAATGGCTTCTGAAATAATAGGAACGGGTAAATAGCACAAAGACGGGAGATTGAGGTGGCAGAAAATCACATCGAGGAAGCGGAGAAGATTGGGGTCAAGGTTTGTGTAATTGTAACCAGCGACACCTTTACTGCAGAGACCGACACAACAGGTAAACTTTTGGTTTCAGTTATTGAAAAAAGCGGGTTTGAAGTTCTCGATAAGGAAGTGGTGGCCAACGACCGTGCATTAATTGAGGCCATGGTGGGACAAAAAACCCAAATTGCAGATGTTATAATTATCACCGGAGGAACTGGAATCTCGAAAAAAGATTATTCAGTAGACACACTCAAACCTATGTTTGAAAAGGACATTCCGGGCTTTGGTGAAAAACTACGACTTGCGGGTTTTGAGCAGATTGGAGAAAGGGCCCTCTTGAGCAGGGCATGTGCGGGAACTATCAATCATACTTTAATTTTCTGTATTCCAGGAACGTTGAATGCAGCCGAAACTGCTTTGAAAATAATTGTACCGCTTCTGAAGCATGCCGTCTACGAATTGAAACACAAATAGACTTCTGGCACGCACCACTCAAAGCTTAATATAGCTCATGGGGGACTGCTTTGTGAAACTTTCAGAATTGGCAGAACTTCATCCAGAGTTGGCACCACATCTAGATAAGTTTGAAGGTGTGACTGAGCTTTATCCCCCCCAAGTAGATGCCATCAAGAGGGGTGTTTTAGATAATAAAAATTTCCTGCTTGCAAGTGGGACTGCCAGTGGAAAAACTCTCATTGCAACTCTTGCTTCAATAAAAACGGTCCTAGATAAAAAGAAAGTTGTATACCTTGCACCTCTGAGGGCATTGGCCTTCGAGAAATACAGAGAATTCAAAAAATTTCCATTTGAGGTTAGAATAAGTGTTGGAGATTTTGATTCAGGAGACCGATGGCTGGGGGATGCGGATATTATAGTTTGTACTTATGAAAAACTTGATGCCTTGCTGAGACATCGCCCGGAGTGGGTAAGGGATATTGGACTAATCATTGTTGATGAAGTTCATGAAATGGGTAACAGACCCGTAATTGAAACTTTGATTACTAAGATGTCAAAGAGTAGAAAAATTTTAGCCCTGTCTGCAACGGTTGGTAATGCACAAGAGATGGCGGAGTGGATGAATGCAGATTTGTTGGAGAGTGATTTTAGACCGGTACCTTTGCGTGAAGGTGTATTCACAACAAAAGTTATTCACTGGGCGGATGGTTCAAAAGAAAAACCTAAATCAGAAGTTCCAGGTTTAATTGGACTCATTGAGGACAGCCTTGAACGCAAGTACCAAACGCTCATCTTTGCAAATACACGAAGGGGAGTGGAAGCTCAAGCAGAGGTGGTGGCGAGTCTCTCTGAAAAATATTTAACTAAAGCTGAAAAACAGGAGTTAGAAGTACTGTCAAACAAGGTTTTGGAGATATTGCCCCATAAAACACGTCAGTGTGAGCGGTTGGCTAAGATATTGGCAAGTGGGGGGGCCTTTCATCATGCGGGACTTGTAAATGAACAACGTCTCTTAGTGGAAGATGCCTTCAGAGCAGGATTGGTAAAAGTTTTAGTATCAACAGTCACCTTAGTCGCAGGAATAAATTTACCTAGCCGCAGAGTTGTAATTAGAAATCTTAAGTGGTTTAAGGGCATGTGGCCCGTTTCACTTTACAAACAAGCAGTCGGTCGTGCGGGAAGGCCTGGATATAATGAAGAGGGAGAGGCACTTGTGAATTCTGGAAATCCTGCAGAGGTTTTTAGTAATTATGTGAATGGACAAGTCGAAGATGTACAGAGTAAGTTGGCCTATGAACCAACTATGAGGAAGGAAATTTTGGGACTCTTTGCATCTGGCTTTGCATTCACAGAAAAAGATATTGAAAACTTTATGGAGCAGAGTTTTTACGCGCATCAATTCGGGAATGCAAAGCGAGTGAAGCAAATGGGAATGAAAATTCTAACGCAGCTAATCTCGTGGGGGTTCCTGGAAGATGGTGCTGTTGTGAAAGTAACGGAGATGGGGAGGAGAGTGGCTGAGCTGTATATTGATCCCTTTACCGCAATGGGGTGGATTGATAAATTTGAACCCACTTCAGACTTTGGATATCTGCACATTGCGTGTATGAGCCGTGACATACGTTTACCTGCAATTCGAAGATCGGAGGAGGAGGAACTGATGGCACTCATGGTGGCCAAAGGGGATGAATTAATTGATCCGCCAGTAACTTGGGATTTGGATTTCGAGTTATATATCCAAGCACTGAAATTGGCCAATATAATTTATGCGTGGGTTAATGAGGATGGAGAGGACAAGATTCTTGAACGTTTTGGAATTGCACCTGGGGATTTGCGAAATTACTTATCAAATGTTGAATGGTTGGCCCACGCACTCGAACAAGTGGTGGAAACTAAGTGGGGAACTAGACCCGACCT
>JAAOXW010000036.1 GCA_018221005.1 Candidatus Altarchaeota archaeon | reverse complement strand
TGTCTGTATCTTATCTCAACGTCTTTTACACCATACCATTCGGAAGGAATTGGACGAAAAGCCTTTGATAGGAGTTTTACATCACCCACAAGGAGACTCACTTCCCCGCGTTTAGTTTTTACAACTCTGCCCGATACCCCAATAATGTCCCCTTCATCGAGATGCTCTTTGAGGAACTCAAAAACCTTTGGTGCCTCATTCTTTCGAAACATTAGTTGAAGCTTATCGCTGTGGTCTCGAAGATCTGCGAAGGCGATACCCCCATGAAATCTTATTGCAAATAATCGACCCGCCAGTTGGGCCTTGGTCTTGGTTTCTTCTTCATCTTTTAGTCGAGAGAACTCTTCTTTGATTTGCTTTGAAGTGTGACTGCGTTTGAAACTGGTTTCATGAAAGGGGTCTACTCCCTTGTTTAGTAAGGTTTTGAGGCGCTTTACTCGCCGTGCAACCAGTTCTTCCATAGCCAGAGAGGTGTTGCCGAATTAAAAGCATGTCGCAGACATGTCGCAGTGCCTACGGGCATGTCGAAGGATTTAAGAAGTGCCCAAATGGATAAAAATTGATGGCCAAGATTGCAGTAACAGATGCAGAATTAAGGCACCCCTTAAATATTGTGAGACAAATGAAGGGGGATGAAGTTCATGCAATCAGCAGAATTCCCTTGGCTACCAGCTTTTATTCAAGATTCACAAATAAAAAAATTAGAATTAATAATTATGATGAAGTGCAGTGGGAAGAGTATGACACTGTGTTTTTTGTAACGGACGAAGCTAATGAATTTGGTATACAGCAAAACTTAGAAAATACACTTCTTCCGAGTAAGGGGGCTTTCGAAAAATTGAGGGACAAGTATGCAACTTTGAAACTTTGCAGACGGTTAAAGGTTCCATATCCAAAAACAAAATTATTGAAAAAATATGCGGATGATTTTGAATATCCTGTAATTGTTAAGCCCACTAAAGGTTCAGGTTCTCGCGGAAGACAAATTTTACAGTCGAGTGCAGATGCTGAAAAATATTTACCGGGACTTTTGAAAGAATTTGGTCAGCTTTTAGTGCAGGAACTTATTGACAAGAGAAACACTTTTGGAACTGAGGTTATGTATGTAAAAGGGGATGAAAAAGCAGTTTTCCAACATAAAAGGTTGAGGGAGTATCCGGTGGATGGGGGACCCAGCACCTTAAGGGAATCTATTGTAGATGAAGAAACTCGCGAATTGACCACTCGAATCATGGAGAAACTCAAATGGAACGGGGTGGCCATGGCAGAATTCGGAATTACCAAAGATGGACCGGTGTTGTTTGAAATTAATCCAAGATGGTGGGGGAGTTTGGCACTTGCTATTCACTCAGGTGTAAATTTCCCGCAGCTGTATCGAGATTTTATTGTGAAGGGGGACTGTGATACAGTAACTACGTATAGGGTTGGTGTGAAATGTAAGTATTTGTTATTTGGAGATGTGTTGCATTTTGTTTCCAGGAAAAAACCTTTTGGGTTAATTGCGTCACTCTTTGAACGAACTCGGCACGACATACTTAGTTGGACTGATCCTCTGCCGGGCCTAATGCGTGTTCCAATGGCAATCTATTATTTGACTAAACCTGACTTGCGCAGATTTGCCTTGAGGTAGTCCTGAATACTGGAAGTTGGACCAAACTTGGTAAAAATTTCTTTGAATAGTTTTTGTGCCTTCTTGCCGCGTCGAGCGGAGTAAAGTTTACTAATGAGCATTCCCCCTTCCACAGGAGGTGCTTCTAGAAACTCGGTTGGATGGAAATAGAAGATTCTCGGGTTTTTAGGAACCATCACTTTTGAGAGTGGGTAAAAAATACGGTAGAAGGGGAGTCCAAAGGAAACGGGGATTCCTTTGAGATGTTGTAAGGGGAGTTCAAGAATTTGGTCTCTAAAAAATGGCCCCTTAAAGAAGTGGAAATAACGGCCAGGAAAGACTCCAGAAACAAGGGATGAGCTGTAGAAGTAACCCGTATCCCAGAGGTCTTGCCACATTCCATCATAGGACATAAATTTTGGGGCGCGAAAACCCAAAACTTCCCTTTTGAAGACCTTTTCAAGGACCTTTTTGCTCTCAACAAGTTCATACTTGCGCTGTTTTGGTGTTAACTTGGCTAGGGACTGATGAGAGACGGAGTGGGATGCAATTTCAAGGTTTTTCGGGACACCAATTGCTTTGAGTTCTCGAGCAAGGTCAGATACTACAAATAGAGTCGCAGTAGAGTTGGTCTCTTCTAACATCTCAAAAATTGCGGGGAGAAATTGGAGATTTTCAGTTTTTTTCGAAGTTGAGTCCCAATCTTGCTCAACATCAATAGTAAGCATCACAGAAGAACCTGCAAAAAATCTTTAAGTAAATGTCGGAGAGATAACTAAGGTGAAGTGTTGGCTAAAACTGTCGTCGTTAT
>JAAOXW010000035.1 GCA_018221005.1 Candidatus Altarchaeota archaeon | reverse complement strand
TCACGAATAATGAGTAAAGACCTAAAAAAACGGGGTTTCAGTTTTGTAGGGCCCACCATCTGCTACGCCTTCATGCAGGCGGTTGGTATGGTAAATGACCATGTAGTTGGTTGTCCCCGACATAAAGAAGTCAGGCAATAGTCTTGACATAAATATCGCCCCACAAGTCTTTTGTTTTGAATTTCTTTTGCAAGTCTTCAAGATAAGCTATTATGTGGGAGGGACCTAGCCAGGCCTTGGATTTTAATTTGAAGTCGGTCGCCCATGAAAAGTTAAACTCGGCATCCCATTTTGAGACGATGTAATCGACACAGTCTCTGGCGGCATTTAATTTGCTCCCAGTAATTTCAAAAGAAAATGCATCAAGCCTGTGACTCAACCCTTTCAAAACAAGAAGTTCAAAACCTTCCACATCAATCTTACAAAAGGTGGGCTTGCCAAAGTTTTCAATCAATGAATCTAACGTAATTATTTCGACATCATAACCATCAGTGAAGCTGTCCCCCATTCGTCGATAGGGTGCATCCTCCTTCAAAAAAGATGACATGGCATGGGAATCATTACAAATATTCAACCTTTGCTTTTCTTTTTTTTCGCCAACTCCGTTTGCTAGAACGGTCATATTCACATTGTTTTTAAATTTTTTTTGGAGTTTTTTAATGCAGGTTTTCTGGGGTTCTACCGCAACCACTCTTGCCCCTATGGACAAAAAGATATCGGCCATGTGGCCGACATTAGCACCCACATCAAAGACAAGTTGCTTTTCCTCAACAAACGTTCTCATTAGGTTTTTAGCCCTGTTTTTGGCCTCCCACCACTGTAAACTATCCGCCAAATAAAAGATACTTGACCTAAAAGTTGAAGGAACTGCACTCCAAAAAGAATGTACGATTTTTGAAGTCATAGGGACAAAAATCAAGACTACTATTTTTAGCTTTCCTTAGTAGAGAAAACAGTTAAATAGGCCGGTATGTGGTGCGTGTATGGAAGAAAAGAGTATTACTCAAACTTACGGCAAGTCAGTTTATACTGACGAGGGCGATCTTTTTGGCAGAGTACAGGACGTAGTGATTGGTAAATATTCCATCCATGGGTGGGTGGTCAACATTCCACCAGAGAGTATTCTAAAAAAGACAGTTCCGACTGTTAAGGCAGTAATTGTGCCACATAGAGCCATTAAGGCGGTTGGTGATATTTTAATTACCAATTCCAAACTGGAAGTGCCAACGCCAAAGAATATGGAAGCCGAGACGGAAGCAAAGGCCAAGTAAGTCCGATTGCTTTTTAGTGTTCGGTTGGTTACCCACTTATGACTCCGGACGGGGCTGAGCTAGATGCCCAAAGAGAAAAAGGATACAGACTTCTAAACCATATTGGAGGGGGGCTTCCTGAATTTGTAGATGCAGTTAGAATTGGAAAGAGAGAAATAGCTCGCAGGGAACTTATTAGTGCGGCATATTCTGGAGAAACGACTGATTTCGAGGATGCTGTAGACGACGCGAAACTTTGGTCGAGGGGCGGTGACGAGGTTATTGACTTCAAAAAATATGAGATGCTCTTGAGAGAAAGGAAAGCTATGGGAACAGTTGGGCGCCTCAAGACCTTTAACCAAGAAGTTCAGGACACAGTTAGGGCCATGAATCATGGGCTATATCAAAAAAATAGCACTTATGCTTGTTTTGTACGAGACCTAGCCAAGGACCTGCTCATTGTAGCGGGGCATACTGAACTTGAGAGGGCACTAAACCAGTTTGAAGACAAGTATTGTACTCTTCACAAAGCATAATAACGCCCAAAAGTTTCGACTCTATGGAAAAGTCTGAGCTCCGACGAATGTTCTCTGCTCAGCCTGAAACTTACTACAACTTCGATACTCTCAAAAAAGATGGTTTCTCGAGACGCAAGTGCCCAAAGTGCAATAATTGGTTCTGGAGTACGGGTAAGGAGACTTGTGGGGACACCCCTTGCGAGGGGGGCTATACTCACTTAGGTAAGGCAGACTTGGGGTGGGACTTCTTACAAGCCATTGAAAGGTGGGAGAAGTTCTTTGAAAAGAACAGGCATAAAGTCGTGGAACCCTATCCCATTGTAGCCAAGTGGAGACCGGACCTCTTCTTTGTAATTGCAAGTATTGCTGATTTTCAGCCATGGGTGCTGAAGGGCATTGCAGAGCCTCCCGGCAACCCGCTAGTAATAAGTCAGCCGTGCCTCAGATTTCTGGATTTAGACAATGTTGGCAGAACTGGCAGGCATTTTTCACAATTTTTCATGGGCGGACAGCATGCCTTTGGTCTTCCCGAATATTGGCAGAATGAAACCGTGGGTTTTGGACTTCGCTTCTTACTTGAAGAAATGAAAATTCCAATTGAAAATATAACTTACCGGGAAGATGTGTGGTCGGGCGGAGGAAATTTTGGACCATCAGTTGAGGCCTTTGCAGGGGGGGTGGAAATTGTGAATCACGTCTTTATGCAATTTGAAGATACGCCAGATGGAAATTTCAAACCCATGGAAAGAAAAGTCGTTGATACGGGCTGGGGTTTAGAAAAGCTTCCCTGGTATGTGACGGGGAAATCAAATGCATATGAAGCGGTTTTCCCAAATATCGCAAAACACAGGGAGGATTTGGGAATTGTAGTTGACTGGGAAGGTCAACGGGAATTCTGGAGTGAAATCGGAATTTATGATGTTTCAGAAGGGGCTAAAATTCCAAAGCACATTCTTACACAGTTTGAAACCATAAAACCACTACAGGGGCTGTACACCATTTTAGATCATACACGGGCCCTTGCATTTGCACTGGCCGATGGGGCCATCCCCAGTAATGTGGGTGGGGGCTACAATCTACGCAATTTGTTGAGGCGCTCATTCACAATTAATAAAAAATATAAATTTGATTTGGATGTGTCTGGCCTAATAAAAGAACACGCCAAGTATTTGGGCAAGAGATTCAAAAATTTAAGAGAGCTTCCCGATGTGGATGACATTGTTCACCTTGAGGAAAAGAGATATGAGGAAACTAAAGTAAGGGGAAGCCAACTTGTGAATGACTTCATCAAGAAAGGTAAGCTTAAGTCAAAGCTTATAGAACTTTACGAATCACACGGCATGAATCCTGAAACGGTAGCAGAAATTGCAAGCTCCGAGGGGGTGGATATAAAAATCCCGGATAATTTTTACCTCAACCTAAAAAAGAAAGCCAAACTGAAAGCTGCCGTTGGAGCGGACAGAGGCCTTCCCACCACCTTCCCACTCTACTACAAATTAAGTCCAAAAGATGAATTTGAAGCACTGGTGCTTTGGAGTAAGGACAATCAGATGGTACTTGACCAAAGTAATTTTTATCCAACCTCGGGGGGACAAGACCACGATACTGGAACCATAGAGTGGAAGACTGGCTCAACTCGAGTAGTTAATGTGGAAAAAGATGGAAAGTCACACATAATCACTCTCGACAAGGAAGCCCCCGCCAAAGGAACCAGAATTACGGGTAAGGTTGATGTTAAGAGACGGATGGATTTGGCCAGACACCACACCGCAGTGCATATTGTGAATGGAGCCGCAGTGAAAGTACTGGGCATACATAGTTGGCAAGCGGGTGCCAATAAAACTATCAAAAAAGCGACGCTTGATATTTCACACTATAAACCTGTGACTGAAGAGGAAATTCGTGAGATGGAAAAAATTGCAAATGAAGTTGTATTGGAAAACATTAAGATTAGAAAATTGGAGATGCCACGAACTGCCGCAGAACAGAAATTTGGTTTCAGAATTTATCAGGGTGGTGCAGTTCCAGGTGCCAAATTACACATCATTCACATGCCCAATCATGATGCAGAGGCATGTGGCGGAACGCATGTAGATTATTCGGGGGAAGTTGGTTTGATTAAAATATTGAAAGCCACACGAATTCAAGATGGAATTGTTCGCTTGGAGTTGGTGGCAGGTATGAGATTCCTTGAACATATTTGGGAAACAGAAACCTTGCTCAAAAAAGCCGCTGAAGAAGCAAAGACAGACAGCCACGATTTGCCAAAGGCCATCAAAAAATTAACCATCCGAGTTCGAAGATTGACTAAGGGGAAGGACACGGGTGAGGTGAAACTCCATGGAAAGGTAGGTGCAGTTAAGTGGGCGATGGTGGATATGCCGTTCAAGCAGATGGAAAATGTGGCAAAGGCCATGCTAAACCAATCTGGTGCAGAGGCCATTGTTCTAATCAATAATGATGGGGGCGTTTCCGTCGTCTCTAAGGGAAAAATAAGTGCGGTCGAATTGGCTAAGCGAGTTTCAAAGGAGCTTGGTGGGAGTGCGGGCGGCAATAAATTTTTGGCCCGTGGTGGGGGCAGGAAGCCTAAGAAAGCCGAGGAAGCCTTGAAAAAATTATTTTAGAGTGCAGTGCAGTTTCTTATTGAGTCTATCTCTGAATTTTTCCCAGTGCCAGTGATGAATCCATCCGCCACTAGCTTGTGGGTGTCCACCGCCACCACCAATACCCTCAGTCAGTTCTTTGACAAGCACATCAAGGTGGTCACCGCCCCGAAAGCTGACTCGGATTTTGTCGCGTTCATTTTGTGCAATAATAATTACCTTGCCGGGATTTCTTTCCTTAGCATGTCCAGCAACTAAACTCTTGATATTATAGGGTGAATTGAATCTAAGAAAAACACATTCGTCAAAAACTTCCTCTTTATCCAAAATAGTAGCTACTTCTTTCAAAATTTTCTCGCGCAGAGTCACTAGCTTTTCTGCCTTCCCTTTCCCCTCAAGGAAATCGTCGGGCGTTTCTGATTCTTGAAGTGCGCGAAGTGCATAAATTGCACCACTCTGTTTATTCACTGCCACGCTGGCATCAATCATATTGGCCATCCTTCCGATGGGTCCTTTGATGAGGGGTAATTGTTCTATTTTCTTTGGAATTTTAAGTTGTGGCCACTGTTCGCGAACGGTGTCCCAAAACTTGACCGGGACTTTTTGGGCACACCAATCCGCCGCAATGCCAATTGCAGCAACCCAAGCCAAAGACAAGTCACCAAATAAAAGATAGGAATCAAAACTCACCGGCCATTCAAAACCAACTTGGCGAAAATTGGCGTGAAATAGGGGGTATTTTTCGGTTATGTGATGGTCTAGAGAAAAGTTCAAGGGACTTTGGGTTTTAACATCAGAAATGTCAAGGCAAATATTATTACTGCCCTTTAGTTCAACAGAAGCTCCAAGACTAGGGTACAACGCATATTGAAAATTCAACCTGTCCAGCTCACGCGACACAAAGTACGCTGACGTTATGCCGTCACAGTCCGCGTGGAAGTGAAGTTTGAACTTTACCATAGCTCTACTGGGAACTGGAAAACTATATAAGTTTTCCAGAGGCATAAATCCAATGGCAATTGATGAAAAACCCCCTGTTGCTTCTCTAAAGAAGTTAAAAACCGAAATTGACACTCTAAAGAAAAGAGCAATGCCTGT